>CAZYTV010000154.1:0-10409 GCA_964650455.1 uncultured Chitinophaga sp.
CTGTAATAATCTGTAGAAGTGTTTCCAGGTGCTGGCTGATCGTATCCGGATTTAGTTCCCCCGGGATCACAATTTCAATAAACTGGGGGTCTTTGGGCTCTACCTGTCCTTCAATAAACGGCTGCTGTACCATCACCATGATCTTTCCATTGAAAAGCTGCTGGTAGATTAGTGCCCCGTTTACCTTGATCATAAAATTCCGCACATCAGTATCACCCGGGTTACGCGAGATGCCACTGGAACTACGTCCCAGGTCAAGGGTTACAGCCTCCAGGTTTTCAATATCCGCATTCACGTTTACCTTTCCTTTAATACCGGAGGATTGTAAAAAACTGGTCAGTTCACTTTTCAGCGGGGTACTTGTGTCTGGCCAGGCGATCCGGAAGACCTGCGTGTTTTCAAGTACTTGTTTGTAAGCGGCGATTTTCCCGGCTAATGAATTGCTTGGAGCATTCATGATCATGTGTTTTTACCACTATAAAGTTACGAATATCTGATTACAGAATGTTTGCCTGCTGCAAAATAGGATGGCCACGAAAACACACGAATGATCACGAATGGATTTGCAGCGCAATGAAAGCCCTCCGGCATTAAAGCCACGTATTGCACTGATTAAATACAGGAATTTTATACAACAGTATCAATTTTGGGCGGATTTAAATCCGTGTAATTAAGTGATATCCGTGGCCTGAATTTTTCCCCGCATTTAGCGGGGCAGGCGTTTTCTTTCGTGATAATTTGTGTGTTTTCGTGGCAAATAAATGCATTCCGCAGGAATACTCTTTATTCAATCCTGGGCAATTTCATCTTCACTCGCGGATCTTTCAGCTCCAAGGCTTCCAGTTTACCACTTTCATTAAAGAGGAGGGTAAAAGTGGAAGCGTTTTCTTCTCGAATGGAGAAATGCGTATTATCGGAGAAGTATACCCGGTATCCGGTGGCAGGTTGCCTGTTCTGCTGTATACAGAGATGTTCCCCGCACATGACCAGGGAAAGGGTATCCTTACCCATTTTAAAGTGGCCGGTATACCGGGCCAGGGTGTCTTTGTGTATGACCAGGTCTTTACGGAACTCAGGTTTATAAAATCCGTTCCAGTTATACACGGTTGCCACACTGTTTAGCACTTCATTGATTACCGAATAATTTTCTCCGTTGATCATAATCACCACGCCGTTTCCACCCTCCATCGTTCCCCAGGAAGTACAGAGAAAGGCTTCATTTCCGCCATTGTGATTAAACCAGGTCTGTTCCCCTTTCTTTTCAATGAATACACCAAGGGCTGCATTTTTATCGATATACGGAGACATCCGGATTTTCATCATCGGGGTGGACAGCACTTTACCTTTTTTGCCCATCAGGGTTAACTGGCAATCGATCATATAACGGGCCAGGTCAGAAGGGGTTGTCCATAAACCCGCAGCGGCTATTTCAGGATATACATGGTATTTCCCGTTTACCGGTTTATCATTATTGTAATAACCGGTAGCTAAATTCATGGTGTCGTTGGGTGGCTGGTGATAGGAACTGTTTTTCATTCCCAGCGGTTTCAGTACATTTTTCTGCATCCAGTCGGCATAACCGGCACCGGTAATGTCCATCAGCATTTGCTGGGTAATGGTGGTACCGCCTCCGGAGTACTTGAAGGCTCTGCCAGGTTGTCCGATTGATTTTATTTTTCGCGTATTGGCCGGCCGTTCGCCATTCAGCACCTTTATCAATGTGGGAAAACTGTCACGGCGGTCATAACCCGGGAAACCATGTACATCCAGAGATGCTGTATGACTGAGGAGATGCAGGACCGTAATTTTTTTATTTTTTGAAATACTGTCATACGGGAATTTCCAGTTGCGCAGGTATTGATTAATGTCAGCGGCCGTATCCAGTTTTCCCATTTCAACCAGTTTCAGGATACCCATACTATTCAGACTCTTGCTGATGGAAGCGGCCTGGAACCGTGTTTCCGTATTCACCTTTCTGTTCTCTGCAGAATCAGCCCAGCCATATCCTTTCGCCCAATGAATCTGGTAGTCTTTAATAACCGCGATGCTGAGACCTTTGACATGTGTTTCTTTCATGCGTTGCTCCAGGTTATAATTGGGCAGACTGTCCCCGTAAATCACAGATGGGTTGAGTGTATTTTCTACCTGTTTAATTTTAAAAGAAATACTTTCCAGTCCGGGTTGGGCCAATATCTGTAACGGCAGAAGCAGGAGTAAAAGAATTTTTTTCATGACCCTTTTTTTGTAGGTATAAAGGTAGGGGATAGCCAAAATTCCGGCTCAGTTTTTCCATATTGCTCCGGCCGGAACCGGCTTATCGCGGCAATCAATCAGGATACCGGGTGCCTTGCCCAGCCAGGTTTTCTGCACTTTCCCGGATGCCGGAATTACATCATGATTTCTTCTGATCCATTCAAAAAGCCAGGAGGGTTCATGAGTGGCATAAACCAGCGCATTTGAATCATTCGAAGCGGCCCATTTATTGGACAATAAAATTTTAAGAATCGATACAGGTCCACGGGATTCATAGTCATTGCGGATATGAATAAGCCGGACATGCCGTTCAATCCGGCATATTTCGGGAGGTACCATGTCCAGTAAGCCGGCCACTTCCAGAAAACTGAATGCAAAAGCTGAGCAACCGGCCCCGTTTCTTTCCAACGGATGATTAAGTCCATTATAAAAATGATAATAGCCACTGTCCTTGTATTCTGTATAATATTTCCAGACACGGTCGAATACCGGTTGACTGATGTTGAATTGTAAAAAGGCAATATCCCCGTTTTTTGACCGCTGCAGTATATCCGGGAAATTGATATCAGTTTCATCCAGTTTACCCGGAATTTTTTCAAAAAGTATACCCAGCCCATGCCCGTTGAAGATCACATTACGGGTCATACCGGAATGGCCGACGGCGGTTACCCCGGCAATTACATGATGATTGCTGTCCTTCAGTTCCACCATCATGTGGCCCATGGAGTGCCGAAGTTTTCCATAAGGTGAACAGGCCAGAAAATTTTTTAGGTAACTGAATACCAGTTTTCCAGGTGTCTCCCAATGAAACCCTTTGGGTGAGGGGATGGTATAAATAGTGATTGCCTGGGCACTGGACGACTTTATCCAACCCATACTGAAAAGAATCAGTAGTACAAGGCAGCATATAAACCCTGGTGCAGATTTTGCAGGCATTTAACTAAAGTACTACAGTTACATTTAGCTGATAATGACTTTCATCATCGCGGAAATTATTCTTTCATATCCAACAGAACTTTAGTTTGTGGCGGATAGGTCAGCCTGAATCAGGCTTATAATAGTTTAGTAAAGCTTCCTTATCTTTCGGGCCAAACCAGCGATTAATGCAGCAAAAACAGTATGGCATTTTCTCCCTGCCCGTGATCGTGGGCGCCCTTGGTTTCTTCGTGGATATTTATGATCTCCTGCTTTTCAGTATTGTCCGGCGTTCCAGTTTCGCTGAACTGGGTGTACCGGAAGCCGCCATGAAATCCACCGGGGAACATATCATCAGCTGGCAGATGCTGGGGCTCACTATCGGCGGCATACTTTGGGGAATAATGGGAGATAAAAAAGGCCGTAAGAGTGTGTTGTTTGGCTCTATCCTCCTGTATTCTTTTGCCACGATTGCCAATGGAATGGCACAAACGGTGGAACAATATACCTGGCTTCGTTTTATTGCCGGCCTGGGACTGGCCGGTGAACTCGGGGCCAGTATTACCCTGACCAGTGAATTATTGCCCAAGGAGAAAAGGGGGATCGCCGCGGCACTGATTGCCTCCAGCGGAGTAATGGGGACGATCGCAGCCTATTTCGTCCATTGGTTATCAGATGAAAACTGGCGGCTTTGTTACTATATCGGTGGCGCCATGGGACTGGCCCTGCTCTTCCTGCGGATGGGAGTGCTGGAAAGTGGTTTATTTG
Source organism: uncultured Chitinophaga sp. (assembly GCA_964650455.1). Taxonomy (GTDB): domain Bacteria; phylum Bacteroidota; class Bacteroidia; order Chitinophagales; family Chitinophagaceae; genus JJ008. The sequence continues at coordinate 3,937 of CAZYTV010000154.1, forward strand.
ATGCATCCAGGAAAGCCAATGTGGCGCATGGTAATTTCTTTCACTTTTTTAACAACCGTAACCGCTTTGCCCGTTATATGCGGGGCATTCTGATCGGCCTCCCGGTCTGGTATATCATCGGGGTACTGATCAGTTTTTCGGATGAGTTTGCCAAACAATTTGCTATAACCGGTTTTGACCAGCCTACAGCCCTGATGCTGCAGTATGTAGCCCTGTTGTTTGGCGATATGACGGCGGGATTACTCAGTAATGTGATCCGTAGCCGGAAGAAAACCCTCCTTATCTTTTATGCCATCACATCCGTTTTTCTGCTTCTTTTTTTTATTACGAGGGGAGGTGGTTCCGCCACCAATATGTACCTGATTTGCATGGGACTCGGTTTTGGCTCAGGCATCTCAGTGCTGTATATCACCATGAGTGCCGAAACCTTTGGCACCAATTTACGGGCCACCGCTGCCATCTCTATTCCCAACCTTGTCCGTGGTTTTCTGCCGGTCATTCTCTGGATATTTCAGTGGCTGCGCAGTGAACAGGTGTTGAATAATTATATCAGCGGGGCCTGGGTAACGGGAATCATCGTGCTGCTGGTGGGGTTTGTATCGGTGTTATACACAAAGGAAACCTGGGGGAAGGAGATGGATTTTCTGGAAAAGTAAAAAGTAAAAATATCAGGTTGAAGGTTGAAAAAACATTCCCGCCAGCACATATTAATTCCTGTTTTAAAGCGCTCCAATATATGCTTGCATTTCCCGCTATATTTTTTGACTTTTTTACTTTTGAATTTTGCCTTCCAAACAAGTATCCCATTTTCTGATAAGTATTTCTTACTTACCTTTATTCACTAAGTCGCTCTGTATGAATAAGAAATTCTTTTTGCTTGCAGTTTTACCAACCCTTTTTGCCATTGCCTGGATTACTCCTGCTAAGAAAATATCTGCTGTTTACCAGCTTACGATTTATCAGTATAAAGACAGTGAACAGGAAAAAATCCTGGAAACCTACCTGGAAAATGCCCTGTTGCCGGCCCTGCACAAACTGAAGTACAGCCAGGTTGGAGTTTTTAAAGCCTGGGCAAACGATACTTCCTCGGTCAGGAAAATATATATACTGGTGACTGGCAAATCGATGGATGTGCTGAATGGGATTAAAGATAAACTGGCGAATGATGCGGACTATCTTGAAAAAGGCAAAGTGTACCTGGATGCCGTGTATAAAGGGGCTCCCTATACCCGGATAGAAACCATTTATCTGAAAGCGTTTTCCATGGCTCCGGAATTACAACTGCCTGCACTGAAAGCACCGAAGGCGGAAAGGGTTTATGAGCTGCGTAGCTATGAAAGCGCAACAGAAAAAATATTCCGCAATAAAGTCCACATGTTTAATGAAGGCGGGGAAATCGCCTTATTCAGCCGGTTAAATTTTAATGCTGTTTTTTACAGTGAGGTGATTGCCGGTGGCAAAATGCCGAACCTGATGTACATGACCTGTTTTGAAAATATGGCCGACCGGGACGTGCACTGGAAAAGTTTTAGCAGTGACCCGGAATGGAAAAGATTATCTTCTTTGCCCGAGTATCAGAATAACGTTTCATTTATTGAGAAAACGTATTTGAGACCAGCTGAATACTCAGATTATTAATGCAAAGTCAAAATTCAAAAGTAAAAAGTAAAAAAATATAACAGGGAAAGGCTGAACAAAATGAAGTGATTTAAAGCAGAAAAAAAAATTGTGTCAGGAAAGAATTTCCAACCTTTCAACCTGAAATTTTTACTTTTTACTTTTGACTTTCAAAGAAGTATCTCTATTTCTTACTGACTCTATACAAACTCCCTCCATCCGTTACGGCAAACAACATCCCTTTATAAAAAGCCACATCCCTGAATCGTTCATTTTTATCGGCTAACAATCTTTCTTCGCCGGTTACCTTGTTGTTTTTAATGATCAGGCGGGCAATATGCTGGCCGCTGAGTCCGCCGATGAAGAGATTGTTCTCCCATTCCGGAATATCCTTGCTTTTATAAAAAGTCATTCCACTGGGTGAGCGGGTGGGATCCCAGTAATACACCGGTTGTTCCATACCTGCTTTTTGCTGGAGTGCTTCACCTACTTTCTGGCCACTGTATTCAATGTCATAGGTAATGACAGGCCAACCATAGTTCTTGCCTGCTTTAATAATATTCAATTCATCACCACCGCGGGGACCAAATTCTGCTTCCCAGAGGTCACCCGTTACCGGGTGAATATCCAGGCTCTGGCAATTCCGGATTCCATATGCATAGATCTCCGGTATGGCACCGGCCTGGCTGGCAAAAGGGTTGCCGGGTGCTGGTTTGCCTTCTTTGGTGATCCGGAAAATTTTGCCAAGGCCAGAGCTGAGTAACTGGGACTGCACCCTTCCTTCCAGAATGGAACGCTCACCGGTACTGACAAAAAGATAGCCGTTTTTATCAAAGAGTAAACGAGAACCAAAATGCAATACACTTTTCAAGGCAGGATTAGCCCTGAAGATGACAACCGGGTTATCCACGGTTCCGTTCTTCTCGTTAAGTTGCCCTTTGGCCACCGCCATCAGGTTGCCATTCCCCGCGGGTTCGGAATAGGACCAATAGATCGTTTTATTGGTAGAATATGCCGGATCGGGGGTTACATCCAACATACCGCCCTGACCATTATCATCCACTTTAGGGAAACCGGTGATCTTTTTCACCAACGCCCCTTCCGTAGTATGAATCTGCATATACCCTTTTTTGAAAGTGAGTAGTAAACGGCCATCGGGCAGGGGTACCACCGCCCAGGGCTGTCCCAGTTTTTCACCGATCTTATCCACCTTATAGGCGGTGGTTGTTTTGGCGCCATTGATCCGGGTTTGTCCGGCAAAAGCAGGTTTGTAGTCCGCGTTCGGTTTACGGGTTTCCACAGGCGGTAACTGGTTACCTTCCTTATTATCGGCAGGGTTACCATTGCTATGGATACAGGCATTGAGGAGGATCATCACTCCGGCGAGTAAAAAAAAGAAGGGTATTCGTTTCATGTCAGCTTTATTGAAAAGTAAAAATACTGAAGTATGATAAAACAGCCCCGGGTTAAATTTGTTCAACGGGCCCGGCGGAACTCGAGATGAACGTCAAACTCAATCACTCCTGCCTGTTCAGCCTTGTAATTGGTATGCCAGTAATTATTTAATACATACAGGAAGAGTGATGAAGTGGACTGATTGTTTCTTTTCCAGACTTTGGCCCCGTTAATCCGGGTTTCATCGATCAGTCCTCCGAACTCCCAAAGTGCCAACTGGGGAGAGGAGAGAATTGCTTTTATCCCACCTGATTGAAGGGTAATGTCATTCTCCACGCAGATAAATTCCTTATTTGAACCTGCCAACTGATCCTGCGGATAGCGGATCCTGTTCCATTGACTGCCATATTCAATACCGGGATTTAAATACGAAAATGGAAAAGCAATATGCAGGGATTCTTTGTTGCGTTCATTTTTTTTGTCAAAACGGTAATGAACAGTGAAATGACCTGCTGATTTATTCAGGGTATAGATGATCGAAAATCCGGATGTGCCGTTTAACTTGCCACTGACCTGAATTACTTTACTGACAGGATTGTTTGTAATTTCATTAACCTGCAATCCGGCAGGCCTGAATTCCTGAGATGGATTTACACCCAGTACATATACCGGCTCAAAAAAATGGTAGCGATCATTTTCAGCCACCTGGTTGATCCCATTGATCAATAGTTTGCTGATTCCGCCCGTGACCGGATCAAGGGTGAAGTCATTGATTGGAATTGATTGATCCTGCGGACGTTTTACCTTACTGTATCTGAAACCCAGCCTGGCAGACAGCTGGTCATAATAATATTGAGCGGAATCCACAAACTGTTTTTTGATCCGCCATTGTTCTGTACTGAAGAACAGGTCCGGGTCAGACACACTGCACCAGGCGCCCCAGGTATGTTCATGAAACAGGATGATATTTTTATGCAACAGGTACAAAATAGGTTTGATGCCCTGCAGTTTGCCAATACGGGAAGCATAACGTTCCAATGCAATCGTTTGTAACACCAGTTGCCGGTTCTGCATTTCTTCCGCTGCCGTGGAATAAGCCCCGTCTTCCCAGTAAGGTGATATTTCCCCGGTATAGACCGGAATTTGTTTGCTGTATTTTTTTTCAATATCAGCAAACAGCAGATCCACTGATCCGATCTTTAATTGCGGGTAGAGATAAGTGCGGTTCCATTTCTCCACAAAAGTATGCAGGCCTGTATCCACAGGGCCATTATCCGCATTTTTTGTGTAGCGTAACTGTACGAGATCAATGGGATATTTTTTATTGATCAGTTCATTGCAGTAATCAGAAATTCTTTTTTCCCAACGGGCCTGTTTTTCGCCGTCAGTAATTCCATGAAAATAAGAATAACCTTTGCCGGCTGTCCATACCAGTAATTTTTTATCAGATAAGGCATCGGGTTTCCAGTAAAATATTTTGTCGCCCTGTTCTTTTATTACACCGCCCACACGGTCTCCATGATCCGGATGACTTTCCACATAATTGGGGCCCAGTGAAAGATAGGGGATACGGTTATTGACATAGGACATGAATCCGGAACGGCTGATACCCGGGATATCGGTGATCATCCCATTTTTTATATCAATTCCATATTTCTGTTCCAGTTGCCCGGCATATTCCAGCACCCAGTTTAATTCTTCCGGTTGTCCCAGTCCGGTCAGTATATTGGCATAATTGGCGGATAAAACCAACTGACCGGATTTCACTGCTTTCACAAAAGCGGCTTCCTCTTCCTTACCGGCTTTTCGGAGATAATTTTCCACTGCCCAGAGGGATTCAATATGCCAGACGGGTTTCTCTCCTGTCAATTGATAGGACTGCACCCACTGAATGGCTTCCCGGATATTGCGGTTCTGTATCTCTTCCACTTCCGTTTGCAGGTGAGAATAGCCGATATCATTATGTGAATGATGGATAATCGAGAAAATAAAATTACGGACCGGGCTCAGGCTGACCGGCAGTAGCAGACTTGTTTCTTCATTGAATACAAAACGGATCGTGTCTGTCCCTGTAAAATCCGGGGGATAGGCCGGGAATTGTAAACTATTGTATCCTTTGTCAAGCAGGGTGGTATACATGCCACCGCGGGTAATGATGCGGGCGTTGGTTTTGCCTGGCCTGGGATTGTCAATATAGAGGTTGAGCTGTCTTCTTTTTTCATTTCTTGTCACCAGGTTGGTGGGTTCTGCGATCCCTTTTAACCCGGGCTGGTACATAAAAACCATCAGCCAATCACGGGCATTTTCATGTAGGCCGCTGATCCGGAAATCCGCTTTCAGTTGTACCGTCGATGCCGGCACTGTTATGAATAATTTTCCAAATGCATCGCCATTCACATCATACTCTTCCTGCACAAAGGACCATTCACTTTGGTTTTCTCCCTTACCTTTCAGCACATAGTTTCCTTTTTTCTTCATAGGGGTGATGATCGTAAACAGGGACAGGCCGTTCAGTTGTACTTCAAAATGACGGTCAGCCGTACTGGTGCCGGTAGAATGGCCAGCTAAAAATTCATAAGTGACAAGTGGCCTGTTCCCGGAATATTCAGGTGCCTGCCAGGCAATGGGCATTTCCCCGGTGACCCGGGTCAGTAAGGCCCGGTTGGCAAACTGGTGCAGGTGGGAATAGTAACTGATTTCCTCGCCGCTGATTTTTTGCCGGTAACCGGTAATGGTATCTGGGATCTGCGCCACACAGGTGGTTGTCCAAGCGAATAATATGGTAATAAATATCCGTGTCATTGTACAGATAAATCTACAACCGTTTATGGTTTTTTGATCAGAAAATATCAGGGGGAAATACCTCCGGGTAAATTCGATTTATGCACCGCCAACGTTTGAAATACCGGGGTGACGTAAGATCATTTTTCTAATTCGAATTCAGCAATATCTTTAATGACAATTTTAAATGTATGAAAAGACTGTTTTTCTGTACAGTTGTTCCGTTACTGGTACTGTTGTTGGCTTGTACGGATAATCCTAAAAAACAAAGTGAAATGAATAAAACCCCGGTTGAAAAAAAATGGTGGAAAGAAGCGGTGGTTTACCAGATCTATCCACGCAGTTTTCAGGATAGTGACGGTGACGGGGTAGGCGACCTGAAAGGACTCACCGGTAAACTGGATTATGTAAAAAGCCTGGGAATAGATATTATCTGGCTGAACCCGATCTACAGCAGTCCAAATGCGGATATGGGATATGATATCAGCAATTATGATGATATCATGAAGGAGTTTGGTACCATGTCAGATTTTGACCTGATGCTGGCTGAAATTCATAAACGGGGACTTAAACTGGTGATGGACCTGGTGGTGAACCACTGCAGCCATGAACATGTATTGTTTAAGCAATCCAGGAACTCCCGTTAATATCACCAACCGGATTATTTTCATGTGGTGCCC
>CAZYTV010000155.1:0-10348 GCA_964650455.1 uncultured Chitinophaga sp.
GGCGAGTCCCACGGATAGCTGGAAGCCCTGGCTTTTCCACTTGTTATCTTCGGGAATGTCGCTGATATTGTTCAGGCCAATGGCATACCGGCCATTTACCCGGATCGGCCCCATCCGCACCAGCACACCGGCCAGCATGGATAAGTCCCCTTGTTTAAATGCATTGCCGCCGTTTTGCAGCAGGGTCTTGTTCTGATCGATCAGTACGCCAAACTGGGGCCCCGCCTGCAGTGAAATAAAATTGCCTACCAGTTTGTAGTTCACGAGAATCGGGATGGACAGGTAGTTTAATTTAACATTGCTATTCCCGTCAAACACATCCTGGTACACGTGACTGAAATTACTATCGAGCCTGGTGGCATACTGATTCCACAGTACTTCCGGTTGCAGCACCAGTTTGTTGCCCAAACGGATCTCGGCAAATCCACCCAGGTGGTAACCATACCGGAATTCATCTTTAAAAGATTTGCCATCGACCTTGGTAATGTTGGTACCGGCTTTCACACCTAAATGAAACTGGGCCATGGCTGCCTGTGTCATCAGTACCAGGGCGAAAAGCGTAAGGAGTTTTGTTTTCATGCGCATTTTTTTTATTGTTTTTTGGAATGGCTTGAGCCAGTATAAAATTTCAAGTATAGTGCCAGTCACCCATACCCGTTGTTAAATTTGATTTAACGTAAATAGGTACACGCGAAAAACGAAAATGTAACAACCACGTTGCAATGGAAATGTGAATGTTTTCAAAAAGAAATGATGTTCAGAAGAAAAAACCGGCATTAACGGTGAAGAGCGCATTGAAGTTTTTGGTATCAGCCGGGAAATAATAATCGAGTACTATTTGCGGCTGGAAGAAAAATTTACCAATAGAATATTCACCACGGAGGTACATGGTCAGTGACAATGGCTGAAAATCGAGCTGGTCATCGAGGTAAACATTATCTGTATGGAAGAAGACATTACTACCGGTACGGATCGTGGTGGGATAGGTACTGGATGTCTGGTTAAACCCGAACTTATGCGTACCGCTGGTAAAAGCCAGTTGCGGGGGTAGCCGTATATGAGCGCGAGTGGAAAATACTTCCAGCCAGTAGAAATCATGACGCACTGCCGCCATCAGGGAAAAATCGCTGACGGTTTCTTCTGTATTAATGTACGTAAATCCCCTGCGCCGCAGGCGAAGATCCTGGATCAGTTCTTCACGCTGCATATAATCGCTTCGGTTTCCCCATCCATAGCTAATGGCTACCGATGGCTTAAACCACGATTTACGATACATAAAATAACCATAGAGTTCATTTTGCAATGGCGTGGTATAGAAGGGCAATGAGTCACGCGTCAGGTAACGGGTATAGGAAATACCGGTAGCGATGCTCCGGTTCTTTAAATAATCAAATGAAGGAGTGATGCCTGCCTGGTAAAAATTCAGGTTTTCCCCATCATGGACAATATATCCTGTACCGGTGATTCCAAGTCCGCCTTTATGAAAATAGCCAAGCGTGGGAGAATAGTTCAGCTTCTGAGCAGTGCTGATGGAATAATCGGTTTTACTGGAATAGTTATAATAGCCTTTACTAACCGATAAACTGACCAGCGAATAACTCCTTGGAGTAAGCAGGGAGTCCATAAAAGAATCGAAATCCCTGAACAGTGCATCGTAATCCAGGCTGGTATCCACCGCAAAAATGGAACTGTCTGTTTTGATCATAGTGGTATCAGCCGGGGATACCTGTGCGGATCCGGCAATACAACTAAAGAGGAAGGCCAGGCATATTGACCATTTTTTTATCATCAGGCAGTAGGGTGGCCGATTTTTACAGAAAATGAAGCCCTTATAGTTTTTTAAGACCGGGGACAGGCCTAAAAGTTTAACCCTGGATCGGGTGCAAAGATAAAAAAGGAAACCCGGCAGTACCTTAAAAATTAAGGGATTAACCGATTTATGCTAATTCAATCAGGGTGATCTCTGGTAAAATCCCTACCCGTCCGGGATAGCCAATAAAACCAAAACCCCGGTTGACATAAAGTTTCTGGGTTTCTTTTTCATACAATCCGGCCCATTCATTGTACACATACTGTACGGGGCTCCATTTGAGACCCGGAATTTCCACACCGAACTGCATTCCATGCGTATGACCGGAGAGGGTCAGGTCTATATCCCGGTATTTCTCCATCACTTCTGCCCGCCAGTGAGAAGGGTCATGACTCATGAGTATTTTAAAGGGATATCCGGCCGCCCCCTCATGTGCTTTGCTGAGGTCTCCATATTTCGGAAAACGGGCCTTGGCGCTCCAGTTTTCGATACCCAGCAGTGCAATCTGCTGGCCTTCTTTTTCCAGTACCACGTGTTCATTCATCAGTAATCGCCAGCCCAGGCCCGCATGTACTTTTTTCAGGCTTTCCAGGTTGGCGGCTTTTTGTTCCGGGCTATCCCATTGCACATATTCTCCATAGTCATGATTTCCCAAGGTGGAATACACGCCCATCGGTGCTTGCAGTTTATCAAACACATCCATATAATCCTCCATTTCCGTGGCTACATTATTCACGAGGTCGCCGGTAAAAAGAATCAGATCAGGCTTTTCGGCCAATATTTTCTGTACCCCTTTCATCACCGCTTCCTTGTCTGAAAAACTACCGGAGTGAATGTCAGAGATATGGACAATCCTGGTTCCGCGGAAAGCTTCCGGCAGATTGGGATAGTTGAGTTTTACCTGGCTGACCTGGTAGCGGTGCTTATTGCCAAACCCGTACACCAGGGTGCCGAAGAGACCGCTTCCGGCCAATACCCCTACCCAACTCAAAAAGGCTGAACGGGTAATTCCTTCACCGACAAGGGCAGCCGCCCCCACTTCCTTCGGTTTGGAGAGAATCTTATGTCCTGCCCACAGTACGCCCCGGCGCATATCATCCACCAGGAAAAAAAGGGAGGCGATCAGTTTTGCGAAAAAAAGGCCTGCGATCATCGAAAAAATGGTGCTTTTAGCCAGTTTAGCCGCTTTGTCCATTTGCAGGTACGGGAGCAGGATCAGCATCACGAGAGCAGTAACGGACAATATCCAGTACCCGGAATGAATAAAAAGCCGGGTTCTGGAACTGGCCGAATGGGTCAGGACCTTCAGGGCCTGGAAAAAATAGAGGTCGATCAGGAACATAAAGCCCAGGAAGACCCACCAAAACGGGGAACTACGCATAATAAGTATCAAAATTAAGAGTCCATGAATAATAGGCAGTCTTTTGTCGAACGCTTATTTTTGCGAGAATCCCTTTTTACCGGGGCAAAACCTAAATTTGCGTTCCTGTGTTCAGGAAGCAATTTTCCACATTCATTCACTTACTATCAACCAGTTTTCGGCAAAATGGCAAGAATTATCGGTGTAGCTAATCAAAAGGGGGGTGTAGGCAAGACCACCACCGCTATCAACCTGGCGGCAAGTTTTGCTGTGCTCGAATACAAAACCCTGCTGGTGGATGGTGATCCGCAGGCCAACAGCACGACTGGTGTGGGTTTTGACCTGCATAATGTGACCCAGAGCCTTTATGACTGTATGGTGAACCAGGCCCGGGCAAAAGATGTGATCCTGAAAACGGAGATACCGAACCTTGACCTGATCCCCTCACATATCGATCTTGTAGGTGCTGAAATTGAAATGATCAATTATCCCAACCGGGAAATGGTCATGAAAAACCTGCTGGATGGGATACGCAATGATTATGACTTTATCATTATCGACTGCTCCCCTTCCCTTGGCCTGATAACGGTCAATGCATTAACCGCGGCTGATTCAGTGGTGATACCCGTACAGGCCGAGTTTTTCGCCCTGGAAGGACTGGGGAAACTGCTCAATACGATTAAGATTGTACAAAGCCGGCTCAATACTGCCCTGGTGATCGAGGGTATCCTGATGACCATGTATGATGGCCGTTTACGATTGTGCAACCAGGTGGTCAGTGAAGTACGCCGTCATTTTGATGAAATGGTATTCAGCACAATCGTACACCGGAATGCCCGGCTGGCCGAAGCGCCAAGTGCCGGCAAACCCGTTATTCTGTATGATGCGGCCAGCAAAGGCTCCATGAATTACCTGAACCTGGCAAAGGAAATACTGCAGAAGAATGATATGACGAAGATGACGCAGGAGGAGCGGATACTCGAATTGTAGGCAGAAACACTAAGCTTTGAGTTTCGAGCTGCGAGTGGCGAGCAATGACCGGCGACGGATGTGAAGTGAATGTTACGGATGGTTAGATTTGAATATATTAAACCATCCTGTATGAGAAATTTTAAACAATTGCTGATCTGGCAAAAGGGATTCCGGATTTCAGTAAATGCCATAAACCTGGTAGCTAAGTTCCCTAAAGAAGAAAAATACAGCCTATCCTCACAAATAAGCAGGGCCGCTGTATCGATCCCTTCGAATATTGCAGAAGGAAGCAGCCGGAAAAGCCCGAAGGAATTCAACAGGTTCCTTGAAATATCGCTTGGGTCTTCTTTTGAGCTGGAAACTCAGTTGTTAATTGCAGAAGCTGCTGATTATGGTGATAAGGAGATAAGAGCACAATTATTAAAAGACATTGATGAAGAACAAAAAATGATAATGAGTTTTATGAATAAACTGGCCACATGAATTTTCAACAGGGCCAGGCTCGAAACTCGCAACTCATAACTCGTAACTTTTCACATGACAAATCCAAAACAAAATAAAGAACTCTTAGGCAAAGGAATCCGTTCCTTATTGCAGAGTATTGACTCCGATTTAAAAACCGGCAGTGGTCATCTGAAACAGAATGTAATGGAGAATGCCACTGGTATTTCCCGTTTATCTGTTGATGAAATTGAAACCAATCCGAAGCAGCCCCGCCGCGATTTTGATGAGAAGGCTTTGCAGGAACTGGCTGATTCCATAAAACTCCATGATATCATACAGCCGGTGACCGTGTCCCGTATGGCCAATGGAAAATACCGTCTCATTTCTGGAGAAAGAAGGTTAAGGGCATCCAAACTGGCCGGGCTGAAAGATATCCCTGCTTATGTACGGCAGGCCAATGATCAGCAATTACTGGAACTGGCATTACTGGAAAACTTACAACGGGAAGACCTTAATGCGATGGAGATTGCCCTGAGTTATAAACGGATGATGGAAGAACTGGATTATACCCAGGAACAGGTGGCTGAACGGATGGGCAAGGACCGTAGTACGGTAGCTAATTTTATCCGGCTCCTCAAACTGCCTCCCGATATTCAACTCGCGGTACGCAGCAACGAACTGAGTATGGGCCATGCCCGTGCCCTGATCAATGTGGATACGGTGGATCAGCAGCTATATATTTATAAAGAAATAAAAAATAAAGGACTTTCTGTTCGCCAGACAGAAGCCCTGGTACGTAATATCTATAAACAGAACGGCACTGTTAAAAAAGCTTCAAAAAGCCAGTTACCTTCCGCCTTTCAGCGAATTGAAGATAAATTAGCAGGGTATTTCAGCACAAGGGTAAAACTGAAGAACAGCCGGAATGGCAGCGGGCAGATCATTATCGATTATTATTCGCAGGAAGAGCTGACCAAGATACTCCGGCAAATGGATGCACCGCTTGATTAATTCATCATGAGAATTATCTTCTCTTTTTTGTGTTTACTTTTTTTTTCTCCAGGGAACCTGACGGCCCAGGAGAAAGAACCCGTTGTGCCTGTTAAAAAGGATTCCTTACCTGCCATCAGGAAACCGGCCAGTGGCAGCAGCCGCTATGATTCTGCCCTGAAAGCCCATAGTCCTAAAAAAGCAGCCATCCGTTCGGCCATTCTCCCAGGCTGGGGCCAGGTGTACAATAAGAAATACTGGAAACTCCCGATCGTTTACGGAGCATTGGGTGCCTGCGGGGGTGTTTTCTTTTACAACCTGAAAAATTATAAAGATACCCGCTTTGCCTACCGGGTAAAGTACAATATGCAATATAATCAGACGGACAGTGCCCTGTATTCCCTGATCCGCGACAACCTGAAACCCCTGGATACAGAATCCCTCAAATATTACCGCAATTCTTTTCGCCGGGATATCGATTACTCCGTGCTGTTCTTCTTATTGCTCTGGGGATTGAACGTGGTGGATGCCACAGTGGATGCCCATCTCAAGAGCTTTGATGTCAGCCCCGACCTCAGTTTCCGCTTTAAACCCGGTTACAGTGAAACAGCCCGGACCAGTGGCCTGAGCCTGGTGGTGAAAATCGGTAAATAAATACCGGCCAGTACGGGCTGGTCAGCCCCTGCAGAATATTTACATTTGTTCCTATAAAAGGTAAATAAACCCGGCCTGGTACCGGCCTGCTTTACCGGCTTCAACAAAACAACTAAACAACACTGTATATGCGCATCGCCCTGATTGGTTATGGCAAAATGGGAAAAGCCATTGAAGAGATTGCCCTGCACCGAAATCATGAAATCGTGATCAGGATTGATCAGCCCAACCTCCATGAGTTCACCCGGGAAAACCTGGCCAAAGCGGAAGCTGCCATTGAATTCACCAGTCCGCACAGTGCCCCGGAAAATGTAAAGAAATTACTGGAATTCGGGGTGCCCGTTGTGTGCGGATCAACCGGCTGGACCGATCAGTTGGATGCGATGAAACAGCTTTGCGCAGATAAAGGCGGTGCCTTTGTATACTCCAGCAATTTCAGTGTGGGAGTGAATATTTTCTTTGAGGTAAATAAGCGGCTCGCTAATCTGATGGCACCGCATAAAGAGTATGAAGTGATCCTGGAAGAAATTCACCATACACAAAAGAAAGATGCACCCAGCGGCACAGCCATTACCCTGGCCGAACAGGTACTGGCCGAAGTGAAACGGAAAAAACAGTGGGTGAATGAACTCAGTGATAACCCGGAAGATTTAGAAATTATCAGCCAGCGTGAAGACCCCGCCCCCGGCACACACAGTGTCAAGTATTCTTCGGTGATTGATACCATTGAGATCATCCATACTGCGCATAACCGGACCGGTTTTGCCACCGGGGCTGTACTGGCGGCTGAGTTTCTGAAAGACAGGAAAGGATTCTACACCATGAAAGATGTACTGGGATTGTAAAATTACACATGAATAAAGGGTTTGCCTATATTTTGATTTTATTCCTGTTCCCGGAGTTGTATGCCCAGCGTAATGCGGACAGTCTGCGGACATTGATCGCTATTGAGAAAAATCCATCGCTGAAGGCCGGGTTACTGATCCGGCTTGCCGATGGCTACCGGTATTCCTCTCCTGACAGTTCAGCCTTATATGCACGGCAGGCCTCTGCCATCTATTTATCGCAGCAGGATTCTGTGGGATTGTCAAAATCGGATATTCTCATTTGCTATTACCAGTACAATACCGGCAAACCTGATTCAGCACTTTTGATGGCGCAACAATATATAGACTGGTTGCAAACCCAGCCTTCCCAGTTATCCCAACTGGGTTTGTATTACTCTTTTTCCGGTGTTTGCTGCATGAAGCTGGACCGGAAAAAGGAAGCCCTGAACCGTTTTTATAAAGCCCTGAATTATGCGGAGAAATCCGGCGATAATATGACCCGGCTAAAAGCCTATGTCAATATCGGCTGGGCCATGATGGAACTGAACCAGTTTGAAGAAGCCATTCATAATTTCAGGACAGCTATAGACTTCACCAGGGAAAAAAAATTACCGGAAAATTTTTCAGGAGTGGCATTGAGTAATATGGCCTCCTGTTTTGGTTCACTGAATCAATCTGATTCCGCATTTAAATATGCGCGGTTATCCATTCAAAGTGCCCGGACAGCCGGTGATATCATCACGGAAGCGAACGGATTATTTATTCTCGGCAACGCCCAGGTAAAAAAGGGTCAGTTGACAGAAGCCCTTTCCTCCTATTTACAGGCACAGCCCTTACGGGAAAAGGTGGGTGACCCGTTTTTCATTGTAGCTGATCAGGCAGAAATTTCAAGCCTGTATGCAAAACTGGGAAACACCAAAGAAGGCATACTTATCGGGGAAAAGGCACTAAAGCTGGCCCGGGAAAATAAGATCACGGCCAAGTTACCCATGATCTATTCCTCCCTGGCAACTAATTATGAAACAGCGAATGACTTTGCCAAAGCCACGGCCTATTATAAACTGATCAATGACCTGAAGGACAGTATGTATGCAGACGCTAACCCGCAGGCAATCGCTGAAATGCGGACTAAGTATGAAACGGAAAAACAGGACCGGCTGATTGAACAGCAGAATAATAAACTGAAGATGCAGAACTATCTTTTTGCGGGGATAGCCGGATTTCTTCTACTCTCCAGCCTTCTTTTACTTTCCTGGTATAAACGTAACAAACTCCGCCAGGAAACCGCGATGAAAACCGAACTGATGAGGCAGCAGGAAACGGCGATACGGGCGGTGATGGAAGCAGAGGAAAACGAGCGGCAACGAATCGCGAAAGATCTTCATGACGGGGTGGGCCAGATGATGAGTGCGGCCAAAATGAACCTGTCCGCTTTTGAATCCGAACTGCAATTCAATAATGAGGAACAACGGAAATCATTTGAAAAAGTCATTCACCTGGTGGATGAAAGCTGCCGTGAAGTACGTGCGGTTTCCCATATCATGATGCCCAATGCCCTGCTGAAGAATAACCTGGGGGATGCCATACGGGAGTTTACCAGCAAACTAAACCAGAAAAATCTCCGGGTAGCCGTCTATACCGAAGGACTGGACCAGCGGCTGGATTCCAATATAGAGACAATGTTGTACCGGGTGGTACAGGAATGTGTCAATAATACCATTAAACATGCAGGAGCCAGTACCCTTGACATTTCACTGATCCGTGATAAGGATGGTATCAGTGGCACGATAGAAGACAATGGCAAAGGCTTTGACGCTACTGATCCTGACAAACTAAATGGTATTGGAATAAAAAATATCAGTTCAAGGGTGGACTACATCAAGGGTACAGTTGATTTTGATTCTGCACCGGGACGAGGTACTGTTGTGGCTTTGCATATACCTTTAAAAGAGTTTGGTGTTTGATGTTTGTTGTTTAGTTGTTGGGAAGGGGATTAAACTGAAATTTGCAGTCCAAACACCAAACAATTAAACCTCTACACTTTAATTAACATTTCCCCAACCACAATCCGCCTCTTTCCTGCATCCTATGTGAAAATAATAACATGGAGGCCGCCAAAACCAAAATTGGTTTATCTTACGAACCATTAGTACGCATGAACCGCAAAATCTCCCTGGCCCTGGTAGACGATCACCAGATCGTGATAGACGGACTTATGAGCCTGCTCAAAGGACATGAGCGGTTCCGGCCGGCTTTTGACACAACGGATTCAACCGAGGTATTGGCTAAAATGGGGGAAATACCGGTAGATATCCTGCTCACCGATATTATGATGCCGGTATTACCAGGTAATGAACTGGCCAGAAAAGTAAAAGAGAAATTCCCGGCTGTTAAGATACTGGCGCTTTCCATGAGTGGCCAGGGAGACCTGGTCAATGAAATGATCAACGATGCCGATATCTCCGGTTATGTATTAAAAAACGTCGGGAAACAGGAACTGATTAAAGCCCTGGATAAAATAGCCACGGGCGGAATCTACTTCAGCGAGGAAGTGATCGGGGAACTTCAGCGAAGCAGCGAACGGAAAAAACAAATAGAAGACGCCCACCTTACTGACCGGGAAATTGAAATTATCCGCCTGATCGAAAAGGAATACAACAACAAGCAGATCGCGGAAGAATTATTCATCTCCGAGCGGACGGTGGAGACGCACCGTAAGAATATCTTCAGAAAGACCTGCACGAACAGTGTGATCGGGCTGGTGAAATATGCTTATGAACATAAGCTGATCTGAGCCGATCTTTACGCATACCTATTCCACAACATATAATATAGCTTACATGTACCGAAAATTACAATACGCCAATCAAGGTCGCGGTGGCTATGTAATTTATACAGACAGCCAGTCGGAAATAAAACTGGACTTTGAATTTGGCGGAGGAAATTGTGTCGCCATTATTTTTATTCCTTCAGCCGAAAAATGGTCAACCGAAACCGGGAGACCTGTTTCGGAAAGAGATGAAACACTTTTGTTCATTGCCAGCCAGGCCCTGAATGACCAGGTATCAAACGGGTATTATAAAATAACTGACCAATTTATAGAACTGTTTAAAGACTAATCTTTTAATCACATAAACATGTCTCCATTGAATATACCTGTTGTCGAAACCCGGTTCTGATCCGAAGACCTGTTCAGGAAGTTTTCCAAGCTTTTATTGAGCCGGCCATTACCACCAGATTCTGGTTTTCCAAATCAAGTGGCAAACTGGAAGAGGGCAAAACAGTGACCTG
>CAZYTV010000156.1:0-10320 GCA_964650455.1 uncultured Chitinophaga sp.
ATGTTTCCCTTTTTTGATGGCCATTTCACACCATTCAAAATGGAAATTGGTCGGGGCCACGATATCCACTGCATCACAGGATACGATCAGAGCTTCCGCATCCAGGAAGCGGGGGAGCTGGTATTTTTCGGCTACTTCTTTTGCATTTTCATCATGGGGATCATAAAAGCCAACAATGTCCACCCCGGCAATTTCTTTCCAGTTATTCAGGTGAAATTTTCCCAGGTGACCTACGCCAATAACGCCAATCTTAAGCATAACCATTTATTAATTGTGCAAAGATACACAATGAGTTGAGCCTGCTTTGGAGAGTTATGAACAGCGGTTAATTAAGAAGGGCTGATCGTTGGATATAGGCTGGGTGGTAGATGAATAGAAGGGGGCCGTTTTTTCGCCGGTTGATGATCGGGGTGGCCTGCTGGGCGCGTACGGCAGGACAGCCCTGGTGGCGGCCGATACTGCCTTGTGCATGGGCCAGTCCTTCGCTTACATAATCAGCTCCGTGTATCACAATTCCGCTTTCCAGGGCATTATCATTGATCCCGTTTTCGAGTCCTTCAAGCCGGAGGGAGTACCCATTTTTACCCATATAGGTCTCCGCAGTGGTATAAAAACCCGGGCTGCTTTTAAAGGAGGAATGTTGATTTGAAAAAGCATAAGCCATTTCTTTTCCGCTGTTGCGGCCATGTGCCACCAGTGTATTGAAGAGCACCCGGTAATGATCCAGGTCAATGACAAAGAGTCTTTTTTCGGTGCTGGGGAGGCTGAAATCAACAATGGAGATGATCGATTCATTGATCAGGCGGCCCTGGGCGGCCAGGTGTTCCATTCCTTTTCTGGCAGACTCAAATGCTTCCCGGCTGAGTCCTTTCAGATTCAGGTGCAGGCTGTCATATACTGATTTTAATTCAGGGGTAAAAAACAGGGAATTGCTGGTTGCAGAAACGGTTGAGTCACCGGGACTGAATAAATGCCTGGCTAAATGGCCGGTATTTTTTGCAAATCCAAAAGATAAATGGATGAGACTGATGACAATAGAAGAAATAAATAGATAGAGGCCTCTGAACCTGTTTTTCATAGCTGCTAATTAATCAAAACCTAAGGCCCAATTAACGCAAAAATGGGGCCTGTGTTGTGTTTTGGGAGATGTTCGGGATCAAGAAATAGTTCGTAGTTGGTAGATAGTAGTTAGTAGTCAACAGCCCCGTTTAAGGAGGAGTCAGCAGTCGGCAGTCGGCAGTAGGCAGTGGGCAGTAGGCTGTGGGCAGTCGGCAGTGGGCAGTCGGCAGTGGGCAGGGTGCCTTTGTCACACTGAGCTTGCCGAAGGGTGAGAAAGTAAAAGTCCACAGCCGGGCGGGGGGCTTTTTAAAGGGAAATGAGTCCGGGGTAAAAAAATGCCGCTTATCAGGAAAAAACTTTTGGATAAAAAAGGCTGCGCGCCTATCTTTGCCGTCCCAAAAAACACCGAAGGATCGGTAGTTCAGTTGGTTAGAATGCCGCCCTGTCACGGCGGAGGTCGCGGGTTCGAGTCCCGTCCGGTCCGCAAGAAGAAAAGACTGTTTGATTATTCAGGCAGTCTTTTTTTATATATAACAGTCAGTCTTAGCTGGTTAGAATACTGCACTGTCACTGCGGAGGTCGTCCCAATACGATTCGGGATCCGGCCCACAGAAAAGCCCCATATCACTATGAGGCTTTTTTTGTTCATACTTCATTTCTCTATTATTTTACCTGCAATGTAAGTTCAGTCGTTTTCAGGCCAGGGGAATTGATTTTCAGTTTAACAATTCCTCCTGATCTTTCTGCACGCAGGATCGCCATGGCAAAACCATTGTGTAGCACTTTTTTATTGCCGTCAAACAAATCATTTCCGGAGTGGTTGCCATTATCCAGGGCAATTAATCGGGCTGCCCCGCTGACTTCAAAACTAAGCTCACTTAAGGCAGTCGGCACTTTCTGTCCTTTACTGTCAATCGCATATACTTTTACATATTGAAGGTCCATGCCGTCTGCTTTCCAGTTTGCATTTTCAGATTCTGTTTTTAACGCAACCGCTTTCCCTGTTGTTTCCAGTTCATGGCGGGCCACTTCTTTTCCACCTTTCCTGGCAATGGCCGTTATTTTCCCGGAAACAAAGAGGATATCTTTCCAGTAGATCGTGTTCCTTTTTTTTATGTCGGTACTGTTTTGTTGTATGCCCATCGATTTCCCATTCACCAGTAATTCCACTTCGTCGGCATTGGTATACGTGTAGAGATTGTATTTTTTTCCTTCTATCCGGTTCCAGTGCGCTGAAATAACTTTTTGTCCTACTACCTGATCGTTCCACATTTTTGATTCCCCTACATTGTCCACCACGCCGATATGAACCAAGGGTTCATCTGTAAAAATGCTCTTTATTAACCATGCTTGCGGGAATGGCTCCATAGCATGATTGAAAAATGAATAGTTCCAGCCCTTCCTGGGCCAGCCCTGCGATTCACCCCAGTATTCAATACCACCCCAATAAGCCAGGCCCACCATTTTCTCCCTGTCCATTCCGAAGTAAGGTGCAGCTAACTCGTTTGTTACAGCCTCACTTTGATAAATGATCATATCTGGTTCATGCTTCAGATATTCCTGGTAATCTTCCCAGGTATAATTAAAACTGGCCACATCGGTTACTGTTGCCAGTTCCGGCGGAACGATGTTTTCTTTGATACGGAAATCCGGGTTGGCCCGGATTATACCCCCCGCACGTGCGGGATACATGGCAACGGTGGTTTTACGTGTAGGGTCGTAACGTTTTGCCACCACATCCATGATACGGTAGGTCGTTACACCACCATCGCCGGTTGCAAAATTCCAGCGTTCTTCCTGGAACTGTAATTCATTGCCGAAGCTCCACATAATAACCGATGGATGATTACGGTCACGCTTGATCCATTCTTTTTCATTATTGAACCATATATCATTCCAGGGTGCACTACCAGCCCATGCCTGGAGACTTCCCCATTTATCATATAATTCATCTACAACCAGCATTCCTTTTTCATCAGCCAGTTTTAAGAACGCTTCTGAATATGGATTGTGTGAAGTGCGGATATGGTTAAATCCAAAGGCTTTCAGCTGATCCATCATTCTCGCAATAGAAGTTTCATAAGCGGCAGCTCCAACAGAGCCCAGGTCGTGATGATTGGCAACGCCTTTCAAAAAAATCTTTTTACCATTTAATTTCAATCCGTATTCTTTGGAGTATGCAATGGTACGGATGCCAAATTTTTCAGTGAGTTTATCAATCACTTTGCCATTTAGAATCAATGTAACCTCGGCAGAGTAGAGATGAGGTGTTTCGCAACTCCAAATCTTCGGATCAGTTATATTCAATTTTGGCAAGGGAACTTCTGCTGTATTCAGATAATATTTTTGCGGTGCCAGGGCTTTTGTCTCCCCCACAAGTGTTCCTTCAGGAGAAAATACTTTTGCGACAATCTCCAGGTGATATTGTTTAAATTTCACGCCTTCAACTTCTACCTGAACGCTTACCTCAGCATTTTGATCAGTGGTGTTTGGCGTGGTTATAAAAATACCATGCCGTGCAATGGAGATGGTATCTTTAACTACCAGGTGCACATCCCGGAAAAGCCCGCCGCCTGTGTACCAGCGGGATCCACCGTCGGTAGCAGCCCGGACAGCCACTAAATTGTCAGCGTTGTAGGTAAGAAGATCTGCTATATCAGCTTCAAAACCAAGATAGCCATAATCGGTGCCGCCGATTTTTTTTCCGTTCAACCATACCTCACCATGCAACATAATACCTTCAAAATCCAGCAATATCCTTTTACCTTTCCAGGCTGGATCAGCTTTGAATGTTTTGCGATACCAGCCTGTGCCCAGTGCTTTAAATCCACGGCCACGGTTGGCAGTGCTATCCCAAGGTTGTTCAATCTGGAAATCATGTGGCAGGTTCAGTCCGCGCCAGTCGCTGTCATCGAAATTCAGGTTTTGTGTCTTGGTGATATCTCCTGCTTTAAATTTCCAGTCAAAATTGAATAGCTGGTTGATTCTTACATTGTCAGTGTTGTTCTGGGCAAACAGACAGGTTGAGAAGCAAAGGACAATAATAAATGGTAGCGCTTTCATGTTTAAAATTAAAAGAGGAATAAATGAAATAATGAGAGGGATAAACCGAATATAGGAAGAGACTGTTTTTTTATAGGGAAATTGGCTTACCCAAAGTCCATCCAAAAAATGGATGAAGTAAAAGATTGATAGACAGATAAATAAAAATAGAGTAGTAAGGCTAAAAATGGTAGAGGTTGCGTCCGTTTCCGGCTGTAAGATCACAGGTTTTGACAAAGCCATCACCTTCAAATTCAATAAACAGCCCTTTTATTTCACCTAATGGCTTCTGGTAGCTGCCGGAGAACAACAGTTTGCCATTGACAAATAAAGAGACCTGTTTGCTCCGGTTGATCAGGCGGATGGTACTCCATTTTTCCTGTTCCAGGACAAATTGAGAAAGGTCAACTTTATACCCTTCGAACCGTTGTTCACTAAGTACATTGAGCACTCTGGAACTGCACCCGGGGCTCGACAGCTTAAACCGGATCATACTGTTGATGCCTGATACCTGGAACTGGGTGCTGTTACAGGAAATCCCGTTTTTACGGGGCGGGTTTTTAAAGGTTGTTTCGAAGGTGAAATCGTCTTTGGAATAATTGACCGGACTATAATTATACAGCCGGGTGAAGATCCGCTGGGCAGTATCCAATCCTACTTTATGTAGTTGACTGTTCGTGAGGTTAAAGAGACTGTCGGCTGTGGTTTTAACAGCAGGGATCTCGAAATAGTGGTTACGCATCTGATCGTGGTAACTCAACGCGATCCACTTATCGGAGCTTACGCTGACTTTTGTTTCAGCGATAATTGATTGCCGGACCAGCAGTGAGACTTTGAACACGCCCGAGAATATATAATTATGGGTGATCAGTTTTTGTTCCTGGTTAATATTTATCAACGGTGATTTATCTCCAAAGTCAACGAACAGGCTGTCTTTAGTTTTCGGTAACTGCAGTTCAAACACAGCCGTTGAAGGCAAGACTCCTTCAGTTTTTTTCAATACTATCTGGCCGGATAAAGCAGCCGCAGGTTTAAAAAGATTCCATGACACTAATCCGAGAGCCACTATCACTGCAAGTGCGATAAAATAGGGTATCAGTTTTCGTTTTGCACGGGGGAGGCTGACTTTACTATCAACCGTTTCTTCCGGAATTTTCTGGCTGTTTTCTGTGACAGTATATCTGCCAAATTTTTGCAATGCCTCTATGGTGGCCTGTTGTGGGATATAGCTTTCATCCACACTTAGTTTACCGAAGATCCGTTTCAGGGTATTGATACTGATATTGGTTCCCGTATCCTGCAGTATCTCCCGGTTCAGTTCGCTGAAATCGCTATGGGTCCAATGAGCAGCCTCCCCGTGTCCAAAACGGTTTTCACAGCACCTGATCACATCGGTTAGGTTAATTTTCCTGCTCATCAAAACAAAGTTATGTGAAATAGGGAATGATGATTTTAAAGGCTTTTTGTTTTATTAAACCGAGGAGTCGGAGGAATTACGGAGTTTATTTAAAGACGGCAGTACTTAAACCCGTATCCAACAACTATCAGCTTTCATAATGCACTTGCACCTGGCACAGAATAGCTGAATTGTTTAGTTGTTTAGAAGCCTGATAGCAAAAAAAAGTAGGAAAGAATTTTTTTTTCGTTTTGACAATTCTCTTAGTATGGGCTGTTTACTGACCACTCACTATTAACTATTCCTCCTCGATCGGACCCTGATTCAACCTCGCCCGCCGAGGTTCATCTGAAGAGGTTCCGAGGCTCATGTGTGGTTCATGTGTGGAGGCACAGGATTTTTGCAGTTTTCAGGGCTCAATTTGGGTGGAAACAAACCCCTTGAGCTGGGCGATTGCTGGCCACCGGCCAGTGCTATGGTAAAAGCCGGTTCTTAGCTCCTTCAAAGCTCCTACTAAGCTCCTACTAAGCTGGCTTTAAACTATTGTGAGAGATGATTTGGCAATGGGTTGAAAATGAATACATTAGTTAATCAGGGGTACAAACTTCATTGTTTATTAGTAATTAAAATATATTTTATTATTATTCAATTAGTTAGGAAAATTGCCAGTCCCAGGCCTGTTAACCGACATGCTACTATGCAGTATAGGGAGCCTGAATAATGCCGTTGCCCGCAAATCCTTTTTCCTTTTTCATTTCACGGGCTGCGCAGTTACCACGTTTTCTTATTGATTGCGGGTGATTTTTTGGGGAAAACCAGCCTTCCGCGAGTATTTGTGCATCAGCAGCTTATTATAATATAATCCTTAATTTAGCCGCCTATAAATAAGCCTATGCCATCCGACAAAAACCGGCAGTATATTGATTTTGAAAAGCCCATCAAGGACCTGCTTGAGGAGATTGATGACTTGAAACAGAAAGCGGAAAAGAGTAAGGTGGATTACAGTGAAGTCATTTCCAAGCTGGAGGAGAGTGTTATTGAGAAAAGAAAGGAAATTACCCGTAGCCTGAGTAGCTGGCAGAGGGTACAGCTAAGCCGCCACCCCGACCGGCCCTATACACTGAAGTATATTGATAAAATGGCCACTGATTTTGTGGAACTTCATGGGGACCGTAATGTAAAAGATGATAAGGCCATGGTGGGCGGATTTGCCTCGCTGGATGGGGAGACCGTAATGATCATCGGCCAGCAAAAAGGGATCAATACCAAGATGCGCCAGCTCCGTAATTTCGGAATGGCCAACCCGGAAGGATACCGGAAAGCACTAAGACTGATGCGGCTGGCGGAGAAATTCAACAAGCCCGTAATCACCCTGATCGATACACCGGGTGCTTATCCCGGACTGGAAGCAGAGGAAAGGGGACAGGGAGAAGCGATTGCCCGGAATATCTATGAAATGATCCGTCTGAAAGTACCGGTGATCTGTGTGATCATCGGGGAAGGAGCCAGCGGCGGTGCCCTCGGTATCGGGGTGGGCGATAGAGTGTTTATGATGGAGAATACCTGGTACACGGTGATCAGTCCGGAGAGCTGTTCTTCGATTCTCTGGCGTAGCTGGGATAAAAAAGAAATAGCGGCAGAACAACTGCGGCTGACCGCTGATAAAATGCTGGGCTTTGGCCTGATTGATGGCATTATTCCTGAACCGCCAGGGGGAGCACATTGGGATTATAATGAATCCGCACAGATCCTGAAGAAATTCCTGCTGCCGGTGATCCATGAACTGAAGAAACAAACAGTGGAGGAAAGGGTGAATAACCGGATTGCGAAGTTTGGGAAGATGGGATTTTGGGAAGAGGTCTAGTTAGTAGATAGTAGATAGTAGTTAGTAGTCAGACCAGCAGAGGAAAGAGAGTTATTGGGATACTAAGAAGAAGTTCGGGGCTGTTTGCTCGTAACTCGTAGCTCGCTACTCGTAGCTTTTTGAGATACCTCGTGTTTGACCAGGTTTCTAAGCATTTAAGTGACCATTTTTTAAACTATAATTTCATATTCAGCTAAAATGTCTTTAAGGAAAAAATTCACCGGAACAGGAATCGCCATTGTTACCCCGTTCAATGATAACGGAACAATTGACTGGAACAGCTATAAACGGCTGATACAATTCTGGATCGATGGGAAGGTGGAATACCTGGTGGTGCTGGGCACTACCGGTGAGAGTGCTACGGTGCATGGTGCCGAGAAGCAGGAAGTTTTTTCCTTTGTGAAAAATGAAGTGGCCGGACGGGTGCCGGTCGTTGCCGGTATTGGTGGCAATGATACCAATGAAGTGGTTCGTCAGTTCCGGGAGTTCGACCTCAGCGGTTATTCCGCGATCCTTTCGGTGAGTCCTTACTATAACAAACCCAACCAGGAAGGGATCTTTCAGCATTATAAAGCCCTGGATGCAGCCACCCCGCTGCCCATCATCATGTACAATGTACCGGGACGTACCGGTATGAGTGTTTCGGCGGAGACGACGCTAAGGATCGCTCATGAATGCCCGAATATTTTTGCCACCAAGGAAGCCAGCGGCAATTTTGATCTGATCAATCAACTGATCAAAAACAAACCGGCTGATTTTATGGTGATCAGCGGGGATGATCCCATCACGCTGCAGATGATCGCCGGCGGGGCTGAAGGACTGATCTCCGTGGTGGCCAATGCATATCCCAAAGAATATTCAGATATGGTGAGACTTTGCCTGGCCGGCAGGTTTGCCGAAGCCGAAAAGCTCCATTCAAAATACCTCGATATCATCGCGTCCATGTTTACAGAAGGCAGCCCCAGCGGGGTGAAAGCCTATCTCAGTGAAATGGGTCTTTGTCAGAATAACTTCCGCTTACCGGTATGGAAAGTGAGTGAGAAGCATCAGGCGAAGATTAAGGAGCTGATGAAAGGGGTATAGGATTTACAGGTAAACAAATTCTATCTTCTTTCCTGTATCTTCTTTTTTCTCTATACGGTACAGGCCGGTAATAATAAAAGCCTTTTTTACAGGGACATAGGTATACATCATTTCATCGTTGCAGAGCCTGACAATCTTCAGGAATTCACAATAAGGCATATCATTGGTAAAATCTATAATGATGACCATAGAGGAATCAAGGGTGTATTTCATTTTCCGGGTTTCGTATATCAGCATTTCAAACTTCTTCTGATTGAGTGCAGTATTCCCGTCCAGTGTCAGTCGTATTTTCTTTTTATTTTTGGTCAGGTCCCAGGCCTTTTTTTCAGAAAACTGATAAGGATTTTCTTCCTCCTTTGGGAAGTTTATTGGTAGTTTAATATAATGTCGGCTCTCGTGAATAAACAGCTGGTATAAGATCACCCAGTTGAACAGAATGATACCCAGGAGTAATATCCAGATTAAAGTCCTGGCTGTTTTCATAATAATGAGAGCAGAACGGGCATCATTTCCATACAGAAATATTTATTGATTAATTTTAAGTATGCGCAATCCCCTTTTACTCCTGTTGATGCTGATGGTATGGTCCACTTCCCATACACAATACAAAGTGAAAATTGAGTTGACCGCCGATGCCCCGGTAAACCCGGGTGATACATTATATATCGCCGGTTCATTCAATGGGTGGAATCCCAGGGATCCGCATTTCAGTTTCCGGGAAGGGGGGTTTTTACAGATAAATCTGCCGGCCGGTTCCTATGAATATAAAATCACCCGTGGCAGTTGGGGTAAAGTGGAATGCAAGACAGATGGCAGCGGGATGGCTAACCGTCTGTTGAAGCTGGAATCCGACACTGTTCTCCGTTTAATGGTGGAAGAGTGGGCGGACCGGATACCGCCAAAACCAAAACGCAGCACGGCCAGCAACCAGGTACATATTCTGGATACCGCCTTCTTCATCCCAAAACTGAACAGAACCCGCCGGGTCTGGATCTATCTTCCTGAAAATTATAAAGCGGATAATAACGAGCGCTACCCGGTTTTGTATATGCACGACGGACAGAATGTATTTGAAGACAGCAGCTCTTATTCCGGAGAATGGGGGGTGGATGAATACCTTGATTCCGTAAAATTGCGAAAATGTATTGTGGTGGGCATTGATCATGGCGGGGAAAAACGGATGAATGAGTACAGTCCCTTCAATCATCAGGAATTTGGCCCGGGAGAAGGGGCGGCCTATGTGGATTTTGTGGCCAAAAGACTCAAACCTTTTATTGATAAAAAATTCAGAACGATCCGGAACAGGCAGCATACGTTTATTGCCGGAAGTTCCATTGGCGGACTGATCTCCATGTATGCTGTGTTAAGACATCCGAAAGTGTTTGGCGGTGCCGGCGTATTTTATCCTTCTTTCTGGATTTCTGATGAAATCTATCAAGCGATCAAAAAGCGCGGAAAAAAATACAAGGGGCTGGTTTATTTCTATGCCGGTAAACAGGAAGGAGAACAGATGGTGCAGCAACTGCTGAAAGCGTTTGAGGTGCTTTCTTCTGTATCAAAGGCCAAAAGCACGGTGTTGATAAGAAATGACGGGATGCATAATGAAGTGAGGTGGAGAGAGGAGTTTCCTTTATTTTACCAATGGCTCTTAGAAAGTCAAAAACCCTAAAGAGGTTAACGTATTATAGTAGCAATTCAAAAGTCAAAAATAAAAATTCAACCCAGCTCCTGCCTAAGTAGCTTCACTAAGATTTCGAGCGAAGCGAGAAATCTTGCCTCCCCCTCCCCCCAAAAATTTGTCATTCCGAACGAAGTGAGGAACCTTGTATTTTAACGCAACAGTTGTTACTTAGAACAATGAAAACAAGTTATCCCG
>CAZYTV010000157.1:0-10311 GCA_964650455.1 uncultured Chitinophaga sp.
TATCGATCTCGGTGCCTTCCTTAAGTTCCGGCACTATTTCCAGCGTATCGGCCAGAATTTCGGCGCAAATATAGGTTTTAAACTGAGCTAATGAATCTTTTAATCCATCCGGCGCAGCTACCCTGATTTCCACCCGGTCTGTAAGGTCAAAACCACTGTCTTTGCGGAGTTTCGGGATCCTGTTCACAAACTCCCTGGCTTGTCCTTCGGCCTCCAATTCCGGGGTTACAGTCACATCCAGTGCCACGGTCAGACTCCCTTTTCCGGCAACGGTCCATCCGGGAATATCTTCACTGCTGATGTCAACTTCAGCGATTTGTAATATTACAGGTTCGCCTTCAATTGACAAATTATATTGACCCTCTTTTTCAAGTTTCAGAATGTCCTCCTGGGTGAATTGTGCCAAAGCTGTGGATACCGCTTTCATTTTCGGTCCCAGTTTTTTACCCAGCGCGACAAAATTGGGTTTGATTTTTTTCTGTATAAAGGTGTTATCCGCTCCCAGGTATTCGATCTCCTTCACATTCACTTCTGCCTTGAGCAGGCTTTCCACTTTTTCCAGTTGTTCCTTCATCGCCGGGTTCAATACAGGGATCAGGACCTTCTGCAAAGGCTGGCGTACTTTAATATTTACTTTTTTCCGGAGCGACAGTACCAGCGAAGACGCATCCTGTGCCAACTGCATCCTTTCTTCCAGCAGGGTATCCACTACCGATGCATTATACACCGGGTAATCGGCATGGTGTACGGAGGCGGCAGTAAACCGGCCGGTCACTGCATTAAGATTCCGGAACAGTACATCACTGAAGAAAGGAGATACGGGTGCGATCAGTCTTGTCAGCGTTTCCAGGCATTCATACAGTGTCTGATAAGCAGCAATCTTATCCTGCTCATAGTCGCCTTTCCAGAAACGGCGGCGGCAGAGACGCACATACCAGTTGCTCAGTTGCTCATCCACAAAATCCTCAATTACACGTCCGGCCTGGGTGGGTTCATAGTCGTCCATATATTCACCCGCCTTCTTTATCACCGTGTTCAGTGAAGAAAGAATCCAGCGGTCGATCTCCGGGCGATCTTTCACCGGGATATAGGCTTCTTTAAATGCAAAGCCATCCACATTGGCATACAGTGCGAAGAACTGGTAAGTATTGTATAAAGTACCAAAGAACTTACGCTGTACTTCTTTTATTCCTTCAATATCAAATTTCAGGTTATCCCAGGGTGACGCATTGGTGATCAGGTACCACCGGGTGGCATCAGCGCCATATTTTTCAATCGTTTCAAAAGGATCCACCACATTGCCCAGTCGCTTACTCATCTTATTGCCGTTCTTATCCAGCACCAGGCCGTTACTCACCACGGTTTTATAGGCTACTGAATCAAACACCAGGCAGGCAATCGCATGCAGGGTATAAAACCAGCCACGGGTCTGGTCCACCCCTTCCGCAATAAAGTCGGCCGGGAAAGATTGCTTAAAGGTTTCCTTATTCTCAAACGGGAAATGCCATTGGGCATAAGGCATGGCTCCACTATCAAACCATACATCGATCAGGTCGGGTACCCGCTTCATGGGTTTACCGGAAGGGCTGATCAGGATGATATCGTCCACGTAGGGCTTATGGAGATCTAAGTTGTCAGCCAACAATTGCGAGTTGCGAGTTGCGAGTTGCGTGTCTGCACGTTCAGCATTAGACTTCAATTCTGCAATACTGCCGATACAGATTTCTTCTTCGCCGTCTTCAGTACGCCATACCGGCAAGGGGGTACCCCAGAAGCGGCTGCGGCTGAGGTTCCAGTCCACCATATTCTCCAGCCAGTTGCCAAAGCGGCCTTCGCCGGTTGACTTGGGTTTCCAGTTGATAGTCTTGTTCAGTTCCACCATCCGGTCCTTGATGGCCGTGGTTTTGATAAACCAGGCATCCAGCGGGTAATAAAGAATCGGCTTATCTGTTCTCCAGCAATGCGGGTAACTGTGTTCGTATTTTTCGACTTTGAATGCACGGTTTTCTTTTTTCAGTTTCACCGCGATGTCCACATTCACATCCACATAGTTGGGATCATCTTTATAATTCTTTACATAACGGTTGCTGAACTCACCGAGACCATCCACAAATTTTCCTTCACGGTCCACCATGGTGAGAATACCAATACCATATTTCTTCCCGACTTTATAGTCATCCGCACCAAAGGCAGGGGCAGTATGTACTATCCCTGTACCATCTTCAGTGGTGACAAATGTATCCACCAGTACACGGAAAGGATCACCACCGGCATGAACCGCACTGTTGGCATCATAAGGCATCAGTTGTTCATAACGGCTGCCTTCGATAGCTGAACCTTTAAATTCAGTGATCACGGACCACGGTAATATTTTTACTTTTTCATTGTACCCGTCGAAATCACCTTCTTTCCCTTCTTCTTTGAAAAATTTACCTACCAGGTTTTTGGCCAGTACCACATTGACCGGAAGGTGAGTATACGGATTAAAAGTTTTTACCAGTACATAATCAATATTTGCTCCTACCGTCAGTCCAAGGTTGGAAGGCAATGTCCAGGGAGTCGTCGTCCAGGCGAGGAAGAAAAGTTCATCCCCATGCACGGCATCATGCAGAAACTTACTCTTATCATCCTGCACAGCACGGAACATGGCCACACAACTGGTGTCTTTTACATCTTTATAGGTACCGGGCTGGTTGAGTTCATGTGAACTGAGTCCTGTTCCTGCCGCCGGTGAATAGGGCTGGATGCTCACACTTTCATAGAGCAACCCTTTTTTATATAATTCACTCAGCAGCCACCATAAGGTTTCAATGTATTCGTTTTTGAAAGTGATATAGGGATCATTCAGGTCCACCCAATATCCCATTTTCCGGGTGATATCATCCCATTTATCCTTGTAGCGCAGTACGGCTTCGCGGCATTTTTTGTTGTAATCTTCTACCGAGATCTTCTTCCCGATATCTTCTTTGGTAATACCCAGTTCTTTCTCCACGCCGAGTTCAATGGGCAATCCATGCGTATCCCAGCCTCCCTTTCGTTTTACCTGGAATCCTTTCATGGTCTTGTAGCGGCATACCATATCCTTGAGGGTACGGGAGATCACGTGGTGAATTCCGGGCATCCCGTTGGCACTGGGCGGACCTTCATAAAATACGAAGGGCATCGCTCCTTCCCGGATGGATACACTTTTTTCAAAGGCCTGGTTTTCAGTCCAGTCTGATAGTATTTCCTGCTCAAATGCAGGTAAGTTCAATCCGGTAAATTCTCTGTATTTAGCACTCATAGCCATTCTAAAATGGGTGCAAAGTTACGAAATAATACGGCCTTGAAGGAGAGGAAATAAAAAAGGGCTGTACAAGGAATGGCACGGCCCTTCACCATTTAACCATTAAACCTAGCCTTTTTTGAGCCAAACGGCTTCAAATGCAGGATAGCCTCTTTCCCCGTTTTGGGTCAACGCGGTAAAACGGAGTTTATAATAATTATTGTCGCCATCTTTTACAATATAATAGCGGTCGGTTCGGACGGAAGGTGATACCCCGGGTCCACCGCCGGAACGCCAGTCAGCGGCAATGGCATTTTGTGTGGACAAGAAAGTCTGGCCGGCAATATCGTTGACCGAAAAATCAGCAAACGCACGGGTTGCCGTCATTACTTTGGCGATTTGTACATTCCTGTTCAGCAGTACAATATCCTGGAAGAGATAAGGTACTTCCCCGGCTCCGAAATTGGTGACATTGGAGAAATAGGTCCAGGCCAGGTCCCATTTCTTTTTAGCAGGCTCCACAGCAGCAGCTCCGTTGTCAAATGAAATATATTTAAAGTAATAATTATCATCTTTCGCGATATCAATGCTGGAAAAGCTGGTCGCCTGTATATCCGCATACTGCAGGGTATAACCACCACTGGCATTGCGGAGCACCCTTATCTTTTTCCAGCCCCTGGCAGGAGCCGGACTACCGGGAGCCAGCCCGCGGTTGACGATATATACTTTATTCTCTTCTGCCACGGCACTTACTGCAGCAATGGCCGTCCTGCTGAGATCACCGTTTGGATAATCCATGTAGGGTAATGAAGTGGTTACAGGAGCAAACTGGTTAAATGCTACTTCCGTACTAAAGCCGGTAGTGTCTGCACCTGACACCTGGTTCAGGTCATTTTTACTGAGTTGCCTGGCCATCATTGCAGAAGATGAATTCAGAATCACCCTGAACTGATCAGCTTCGCCATAAAAACCAAGATCCCAGTTGTTACGGTTCACACTGGTCTGACGGTTAGCACTCAGGTCAATAAATACTTTATTGCTGTACAATACACCGCCTCCATTGATGGTCAGGGCGGGCTGATGCGCAATCAGCTCAGCAAAACTGAGGGTAAACCGGCTGGTTACGCCTACTGAAACTTTCTGAACCGTTTGTCCCAGGTCAAACAGGATCTTCTCATCCCCATCAAATAACACACCGTTTACTTTATTCAGCACAAAACCTGCTTCATTGGCGCCTGCCGGAACATTGACTACCAGTTTGCCTGCTTCAGCAGCCGGAACAGTGGTATAATCTGTTCCGTAAGCCAGGTCCTGTCCGGTCATCTGAATGGTTACAGGGAGTACAGAATCTGTAATACGGGAAAGTTTCAATTTCACCGTGATGGTGGATTCTGTGGCAGTGATGCCCTGTTCAGCAGATTCGAATGCCACATAAATATCAGGAAGATCAGCAGTCCGTTTACGGCAGCCGGCTCCCAGGATCAGTACCCCGGTGGTCAGCAGGGCGAGTATCATGAGTTTCTGTTTCATTGTATAAAGATTGTAGAGTGATTATTTTTTATTCCAGTTAAATAACAGGGAAGCGAATGCGGAACGGCCGGTGGCCACACTCAGTCCGCCACCCGTATGAATACCGCCGGCGATAAAACTGCTCCGGATACGGTCCACATTGAAAAGATTGCGTACCCCGGCATTCAGCCGCAGGAAAGCGGTCAGCTTTTTATTCACTGTGAAGTCGGCCATATGGTAACCTTCCTGTTCAGAAAGGACAATATCCGGTCCGCTGGTAACATAACGGGGTCGCTTACCTGTAAATTTATAAAAGAGGTTCAGGTCCAGCCCGATCTTCGTAATACTATAAGTGGCATTCAGGTTGGCCTCGGCGGACCAGAGCAGTTCATTCAGTGATTTATCCGCTTCATACTGTTCGTTATAAAATCCGGTGTATGACCCCCCTGCGGCCAAAGACCAATTACCTGCTGTCAGCCCGGCGGTCACATTCACCCCGGCTGTTTTGCTCCTTAAAATATTATAGAGCCGTGCTGTATCCGAGGTCTGGGTAAATACATAATCGATCTGGTTGCGTACATCATTATAGAAACCGCCCAGTTGTGCGGTGAACCGGAGATCACTGTGGAGTTTTTTCTTCAGGCTTACGGCACCGGTAAAACTATGTGATGTTTCCGCTTTCAGATCAGCATTCCCCACCACCTGGTGATTGGCATCAAAGAAACTGAAGTATAATTCGCGCAGGGAAGGAGAACGGAAACCGCGGGCATAAGATAAGCGAAGGTCCAGTACATCACTCAGTTGGAATTTGGTATTGAGTGAAGGAACCAGCGGTGGTGCATCGTAAACAGAGTTTTTAATCAGGCGCAGTCCCGGGCGGATATTGATTTTTGATGAGGGAGTAATTTCGGAACTGAGAAAAAAGGCAAAATCATTCACTTCGTTTGATCCCGCTTTCAATCGTTCCCCGTCTCCTTTATCCAGATTCAGGTCCACTCCCGGCTGAAAACTGAATACCGTATTTAATTTATATGCTGCGGTAGCCCTAAACGTAAACCCAGTGAAGTTTACAATGGAGTTGCGTCCTTCTCCCATATCCAGGCGAACATCTCCATCCGCTTTATTCATGGTGGTGGAATAGACCTGGCGGCGATAATCGGTTAATGCTGACTGAAGTTGAAAATTGAGTTTATTGTTGAAGAAGTAACTGCCCTGTAACTGGTGCATTAGCCGGCGGGACAGGTATTCCTGGTCATAGGCGAGCGTGTCACCGGTAATTGCATCGGGGAAGGGCATGAAATTTCCGGGATTGGTAATGACCTCATCCAGCCCGTCGAGCCGGTAACGCAGACTGAGTTTTCCATGGGTAAAACCCAGGAAACCATTCACCAGGCGCTGGTCTTTCTGATGCCACACAAGTTCCCGGGCCACGGCTGTATCTTTCCAGCCTCCGAAAAAGTTATGCGCCACAGAAGCGCCGGCTTCCCAGTTCTTCTTTTTCCAGGTAAGTCCCACTTGCTGATTGTGAATCCCTTTATCCATCCCATATTCATTCCCTACCGACTCTTCATGCAGGCGGGCATTCACAGATAAGCGGGCATTCTCCGCCTTTTTCGTGATAATATTAATAACACCGGCCAGCGCGTCGGCACCATAGATCACAGACATGGGGCCTTCCACTAATTCGATGCGCTCGATGCTGTTGATATCGAGCTGGCTGATATCAAATTCGTTATTAACTCCCTGGCGGCCGGTAACCGGCAATCCATCCACCAGGATCTTTACATTTTGTCCGCTTAGTCCAAGCATAGAGATGGCAGAACCGCCGGTGGCAAGGTCCTGTGAAAAGCGAAGGTTCAGTTCATTTCTTAAAACATCCTGAAGTCTGGTGGCACCCTGTTTTTCAATCCGTTCGCGATTGATTACTTTAACCTGGTATACAGAATTTCTGACCGATTGGGGTCTGTATTGGCCGGTAACCACCACTTCTTCCAGGTCTTTTGCACGGGTGGTATCCTCCGGTAAAGATCGCTTTCCGGGCTGAGCCATAAGGGCCAGGGGGAAAAGGATCGTTGCTGATAAGAGGTGAATTTTTCTCATAATTTTCATTTCGGATACAAAGATTCTTCCTTAAAAAATGAGATTTATCATCTGATTGTCAGCTTATTAATTCCCGGCCATGTTTGACAAAAAGATGACAAGGTCTGTTTTGCAATCAGTCCCTCACATGAGAAAAATCAGCTAATGTTTAAACAATGATGCCCCGGGAAAGAAAATGCTTCAACTTTCCCGGGGGCAACGAAGATTTATATGAATCAGAATTTGGCACCAAGACTCAGGAAGAAGGTTCTTCCATCGGCAGGTAAGGCACCCGGACCCGGATAACCTCCGGCCCTGCGGGTAAAATAATGCTCATCGCTGAGGTTATTGATCCCGGCTTTCAGGTGCAGGCTTTTCGTAAACCGGTAGGTAGCGGTAATATCGGTAACGGTATATGCAGGTATCAGTCCGTTTTGTGAATTTGCTGTTGGCGTCATTGTATTATTGGCATCCGCATAAGCCTCCCCTGTATGACTCAGTTGCACGGTTAATGCCAGTCCTTTATAACTATAGGTTAATCCGGAACGAATCAGTTGTTCGGGGGCATTTTCCACTTTCTTATTCTTCAGATTACTTTCCACCAGTTGGTTGGAAGCATTCTTGGTAATGACTTTAAAGTCGCCATAGCGGGCATCGGTAAACCCATAAGAGAGAAAGAAACTGATATCACCCCATTTAGCGCCAGGAACAAACGCTTTTACCGGGCTGAATTCCACCAGGCTTTCAATACCCTTGCTGTTGCTGCTGCCCACATTGGTCCGGTAATTATAAAAGCTGCCATCTGTGCGTTGCTGCACCACTACCCCGATCCGGTTATTATACCGGAGATAGAAAGCGCTGATATCAAAGAAAAGGTAATTGGAGATTTTACCACGGTACCCCAGATCCGCGTTGTATCCTTTTGCATCTTCCAGATCTTCATCAATGACATCGGTGGTGGGTGGAGCTGTAAGATCGGCAAACTGAACCGGGCGGTAGGCCTGTGTGATATTGCCATACAATTCAGTTCTTTTTGTGACATGATACTCTGTTCCGATACCTCCCAGTATAAAGCCACGGTTACGTTGCTGGTTTTGCAGGAGAATTTCAGTAGTACCGTTAAAGCCGTTTCTACCGGAAGCTTTGCCGGTAATATACTCATACCGGAAACCTGGAATAATCAGGAGTTTCTCCCCTACCCGGAATATATTCTCCGCATGGAATGCGGCATTCACGGTATTGAAATCAATATCCCTGGTCCAGATGCCATCGCTGACCGTCATATCATAATGCGTGCTTGTACTCCCTTTACTATCTGCCGCATAACGATGAGTGGATCCGTTATAGATTCGCCCTCCCACTGACAAGGAAGCCGTACTGTTGCCAATGGAATAGTCACCGAGATAACGGACTTCAAGCCCATAATTGCGATACTGATCGGTATTCAGATTACGGGCATTATACTGATTCGTTAACCGGTTGATGGTATCTGCCACCAGTATGCCACCCGAGGGCATAAAGCCAACACTATTCCGGTCGCCATGCACACCGAAAAGTTTGATGTTGAGTTTTGCCTTGTCGCTGAACTGGTAATTGCTGATCAGTGCGGCGGTTGTCCAGGTAATATCAAACCAATTGCGGCTGCGGGAACTCTGTTGTATATCCCCTTTCATCTGCGCATCAGTCAGGCCACCGGGTTGCTGAGTCCGGATATTATTCCGCATCAGTTCCGCACTCAGGGAAAACTTATTATTAAAGCGCCAGGTAAATGTGCCGAATCCGGAATTAGTATAATAGCGGCTGTTGGCCCGGTATCCTTCCGCGTTCCGGTGATCAAAGAAGGCATAGTAATGATATTTCTTTGTTTCACCACCCACGGCATTATAGGTATTGAATAATCCATTGCTGCCGATGGTTTGCTGGGTTTCAAATTCGAAGGGTTTATTGATCTCACTGCCATTGCGCAGGATATAGTTCACCAGTCCGCCAAATTGGGGTCCGTACTGCAGTGCACCTTGCCCACGGACCACTTCGATCCGTTGTACCGCCTGAAGTTGCGGGTTATAGTAAGCTTCCGGATAACCATAAGGATCCGCCGCAATATCATATCCGTTTTGCCGTACATTAAATTCCCAGCTTCGGTTGGGACTAAGTCCACGGGCGGCAATACCGATCTGGATGCCGCTGCCATCACTTTCCCAGATCTGGATGCCGGGTATTTTAGCCATCACCTGGCGCATAGTGTTCGTCACTACATTTCCGTTAACATTATCCAGTACGATCAGGGCATTCTTTTTACCTGCATAAATAGAAGTACCGACGATCTCAGGCATTTGCTGAATATCACTTTTACTATACCGGCCCACTACCGTAATATCATGCATGTATTTGGTGCGTGGAGCCAGGCTGTCGTCATAAAAAATTTTACTTGAATCGATTTGGGAAAATCCGAGATTATAAATAAGGAGGGTTATAATTGTAAATACGCCTTTTTTACACATTGCAGTTTGAATTTGAACACAAAGGTTGCTGATCAACGTCAATACCTGCTTACGGAAACAGAAAAACTGTTTACGCAAAACGGAAAGTATAAAAAAAGGGCTGTCCCGTTGAGGAACAGCCGTTTTACACTAGTATTTCGAGCGCAGCGAGAAATCTTACTTTTTTCTCCCCCACCTTGTCATTCCGAACGAAGTGAGGAACCTTGCCCGCTATACTCCCTCAAAAACCTTGTCGTTCCTGGAAAACGTCGATCCTTTAAATATCGCTGCCTGAAAGACCTGCTCCGCACAATAGCTGTATCACCGTATCTATGTTTCCTCACTTCGTTCGGAATGACAATATTCCCCGGGGTGGTAAAACAACAGACTTCTCGCTTCGCTCGAAGTTGGTGTACATGTTGAAACCACAAAAAAAGCTACCCCAGTTACCTGAAGCAGCCTCTTTATATAAAACTCCTTGATTAATTTATTGTACCACCACAATACCCTTCGCCAGCACTTTTATTTCTTTTGCGGGCTGGGTGATCGCATCAATTTCTTCTTTTGATTTTTTGGCATCTTCTGCATAGTGCTTCAGTTCAGCCACCGATGTGGTTTTGAGTTCTACTTTGCCATCAATGATTACGGTTTTGCCCTTGGCGGCCAGGGGCAGGAAGAAACCATAGTCTTTCATTTTTACCATAGCGGTTTCGCCATTATTCAGTTCCAGTTTGAGCCAGCAGCCTTTCTTGGGACATACTTCCACAATTTTAGCCTGGATCTTTACGTCCGGAAATTCGGCACCTCCGTTGAGCTTCGCCACTACATCATTCAGGTTAACCGCCCCTTCAGTAGTTACTTTAGCTCCATACCATTCACCAGCTTTAGCTTCACCTTCCGGGGGTTGGGCATTGGCAACTAGTCCAAATCCGGCCACAAAAAGTGTAAAAAGGGTTTTATTCATGGTTATCTTTGTTT
>CAZYTV010000158.1:0-10079 GCA_964650455.1 uncultured Chitinophaga sp.
CTGTACGGAATTCTTCATTCACATACAAAACATCGGAAAGTATCGGGGCATTGTGATTCCAGTTGCTGTTATTGTGCAGAAACTTTACAGAATCCGGGTAACCTTCCATCGAGTCGATCATACTTTTCAGCAGGTCGTGCTCGTTCTTTTTGGCATCCAGTTTACGGGTTTCGTCGGCCAGGTTATTGCGCAGTCCATCCAGAACTGCCTGGGTCTGTAAAATCTGTTCTTTGGTATATTCCTGGTGTTGCTGAAGTTGTTCGAGATCGACCTTCTTAATGCCCAGTTCCTTCTCCTTCAGTTGCCGGTCATCATCGAGATGAAGACGTTGGTCATTCCGATGAACCCGCTCTTCCTCGATCTGGTGAATTACCCGCTGGAGATTCTGAACTGAGGTATCGGCTACGGCCACTTTTTTCTCTGCATCAAACTGGCTGCGCTGGATCTGCTGGTACTCGCTGCGAAGGCTGTCCAGCATCCGGCGTTTTTCATCCAGTATTTCCCGTTTAGCACTTACTTCATGGTTCAGCCGGGTGAGCTGTTCACCCAGCATTTCCAGGCTTTTCTCTTCATCCGTAACCTGCAGGGAAGTAAAACCAATGCTTTCCTCTATTCCTTTCAGTTGTCCTTCTGCTTTCAGCAGGAATTCCTGGAGACTGCCTTCTTTTTCACGCAGGTGTTCAAGACGCTGGGCTGAAAGGTTCTTGTCATTCTCTTTACTGCGGACGGTCTGGAGCATATCGTTGAACATGTGCTGCATGGATTGCAGTTGTCTTTCTTTCTCCACGAATGCCAGTTTTTCCTGCTCCAGTTCAGCTTCACGGGTACCTATTTCCGCTTCGAGGCGGTGCTTCTTATCCGTTTCAATATCGCTTTGTTCATTCAGTTCCTTATACGAAAGGTTGAAACCTTCCAGGGATGCCTTGGCGAGTTCTATGCTGATCTCCCGGTAGTCCTTTTTGATCTCATGGTATTTCTCCGCTTTTTTAGCCTGGCTTTCCAGGGTTTTCAGCTGGTTATTGATTTCAAATAGCAGGTCTTCAATACGGGCCAGGTCAGACTCGGTGGCTTCCAGCTTTTGTTTGGCTTCTTTTTTCCGGGTCTTATATATGGAAATACCGGCAGCCTGTTCCAGCATTTTCCGACGGCTGTTGTCTTTGTCTTTGATGAGATCATCCACCATGTCCAGTGCAATGATTGCATAACTATCGGTGCTGATCCCTGTATCCATAAACAGGTTCTGGATATCTTTCAACCGGCACTGTACATCATTCAGGCGGTATTCACTTTCACCGCTTTTATAAAATTTTCGGGTAACCGTCACCGTGCTGAACTCCGTCGGTAACAGGTTGCGTGTGTTTTCAAAGGTCAGGCTTACTTCGGCCAGTCCGCTGGCACTACGGGTTTTTGATCCGTTAAACACCAGGCTGTCGAGGTTCTCACTCCGGAGCTGACTGATTTTCTGTTCACCAATCACCCAACGGATACTATCCACAATATTCGATTTGCCACATCCGTTCGGTCCGACAATACCGGTAATATTATCGTCGAAATTCACCACAGTCTTGTCTGCAAAGCTCTTAAAGCCCTTGATTTCTAAACTCTTTAATCTCACGGTTTACTTTTTAATTTCGGGTTAAGTCAGGCGGCGAATTTAAGCCAAAGGTGGATAAAAAAAAGTACGGTCAGGGCGCAGTTATTCACAATGGAAAAGGAAAAATGTGGGAAGATTTTTAAGTCGGGGGTCTTCTTTCGCAAAAATTTCGGAGGATCAATCAGGAGTCCGATACTTCGGACATGAGTCATCCAAAATCCAAATCAACTTTACAGGGTAGTAAGCGTACCCCCAAAGCAATCGTTTTATCCTACTTTTAGCGAAAGATGCTACATGAAAAACGCAAAATCCCTGATTTGGCTGTTTTTGGCCCTGCCCTTTGCCTGCAGTCCGGGCAAAAAGGCCACCGGATTGAAATCCGTTGTGGTCTGGCAGCCCTCCCATCAGACCGATACCGGTAAGGATTTCAGTGAGGCGGCCACCTGCAATGCCATTGCAGAGGCAGCAATGACCACCACTCCTGCACTCCGGGAATACAAGGTCTGGAGCCTGGGGAAAACCGACTATCACCATGCCGATTCAGGGAGTAATACCAAGATACTGCATACAACAGCCGTTATCGACGGTAAAATATCCGGATATGCCTATGAGTTGAAGGAATCGAATAAAATGAAACCGAGGGTCTTTATTTCACTACATAATAACGGGGGCACCCGGCGGAACGCGGTCTGGGGCTATATACATTACGGAGATAAATATGAAGTGGACAACAGGGAACTGGCAGGGCGTCTCGTAAAAGCAATCTGTGACATATCCGGTATGGAAAACAGGGGCGTTTTGCTGGATAGTACCACGGGAAGAAACGATTACCGCTGCACGGCCACCGGTAAACTCAGTTTTTACAGTCTGGATGAACATGTCAATAATGCTCCTTACCGGGTCCTGCTGGAAATCGGGGACAATACGGCCAGCCGGGCTATACTGACTGATACAGACAAGCAACGGCTGATCGGGGAAGCAATTAAGAAAGCGTTGGTGGAATGGCTGGAAGGGAAAGTACGAAGTACGAAGTAAGAAGTACGAATGGCATACCCTAAAACGAGATTCTGTTTGTTGTTCTTGATTCAATAATATTAGCAATGGCTGTTGTCCGAAGCATCGGACTACGGGCAGTTTCAGTAATTGTGGTTGAATCTTTTTTTTTAGATTGAATTTCTTAGTAGGTCCTGACAACTAAAAACGTTGAGCGATTAGTGTTGATGGTTTTGAAAGATATTCCCCATACTACGCATTCTTTCCTCTCTTTTATCCTCTGTAGCCCAGCCTTTCGGACAGGCAGGTTTAGCGAAAAAGGACTTTTACCTCTTTGCTGCCCCGCAGGGCTTTTAAAAACCAGTTTAAGAAGATCCATAAAAAAAACCTAAAAAGCAAGCCTGTCTCGCGGGCTCCGATCATTCTGGTTAACTTCGCCGGGCATGAAAAAAGTAGTTTTCCCTGTTTTATGGATGTTGGTCTTTACCACTGGAATGGCACAAACAGGCGATTGGGATACCTACCTGGCCCGGTATGAAAAAGGGCCGGGCAGCACCCTGGTGAATATGGCTTTAAAATTAAAGGCCCCAGACAGTACATTCCCTTTTTTATTTGCAGCCGGGGTAAAATTTAAAAACTGCAGTGCGGATGGCTTACCGGCACCAACTGCTTTTATTACGCTGGATAAAATATCAGACTCAATCGTGGCCCTGATCGGCAGGCAATCAAAATTTATTCTCACCGGCACTTTTTCCTATCAGTGTGAACGAAAAGATTATTTCTATGTAAAAGATACTATTGGTTTAAAAACAGCGGTCACCCGTATGATAGAGACCTGCTTTCCTGGTTATGTTCCGGCATTCCTTGTAAAAGAAGACAGATCCTGGGATGCTTATTTACATTTTCTTTACCCGAATGAGGAAATCCAGACTTTTATGTATAACCAGCAAATGGTGATGCGGCTGGAAAAATCAGGGGATAAAACGGAACTGCCCAGGCCTGTGGACCATTTCCTCCATTTCAGGACAGAAAAAGACCGGGATTGTTTTATTTATAAAGCGATCGGACAGAAATTCAGTATTGTTTCCAAAGACAGCATTAATCATCAAACAACCCCTTTTTCACTGCAGATCACCCGTACCCACAAAGCAGATCTCACCACGATCAATGAAATAACAGTATGGGTAAAAAATGAAGTCCAAAAATGTAAAGGCGTATATGACGGGTGGGAAACGACAACCAGGAAGACGCTTTAATTAACACATCAACAGTGTTTACCCGTAATAAAAATGTAACCCTCTGTTCATTTTAATATGTATGATCTACATATAAAAGAAAGCATTATATTTTGATATAAATCAGTCTTTCCCATTAATTTTTTTTATAAATTACAGTAAAAGAAAAACAATGTCGCACAGTGGAAAATCCGCTGCTGATGACAGCGGACCAGCACGTTCTAAGTTGAAAAAAAGGGTTCACAGCCCTTTCCCGGCCATGCTGGCTTATTGGGATAAAAATGAGATTTGCCGGTTTATGAATAATGCCGCGCTGGAGTGGTTCAATAAAAGTGCCGAAGCCGTAATTGGTAAAATGTATATCCGCGATTTTGTCGGGCAGGAATTATATAATGAGAACAAGCATTACATAGATGCTGCATTATCCGGAACTCCGCATGTATTTGAACGATTGCTGAAAGCAGAAGAGATAGGTGAAATTTCTGCAGTGGTTACCTATATTCCAGATCTGAATAAAGGGGAAACACTCGGCTTTTTTGTCCATGTTGCAGATGTGGGCCACCTGAAAAAAAAATCAGCAAAAAAACTCGCTGATGAAAAGGAACTCCTGAAAACCATCATTGATATCCAGGAAAAAGAAAGGTCCAATATTGCAGAAATATTGCGTGATAATGTAAATCAGTTGCTTGTCTATGTCAACCTGATGCTACAGGGGAAAAATGATAAAGATATCCATGGGCCTTTTTCTGAAGATATGAAGACGGCCATCCAGCAGGCCATCCTGGAACTGAATAAACTGAGCAACCAGCTCTATCCTTCCGGTCTTGCGTTGCTGGGGCTGTTGCCCAGTATTGAAAACCTGCTCAGCAATTACCGGCAAAATGAGGCCACTGATATAAGTTTCTTTTGTAATGACCCGCAGGTAGAAGAACTCAGCCATCATGACAAATTATCGGTTTACCGTATTATCCAGGATTTTATTGGCTTAATTCTCAACCGCCGGAAAAGCAGTTATATACAGGCAGAGCTTAGTTACAGGGATTATTGCCTGATGATCCGTATCGTTTATAACGGACAGGGTACCCGGATCAATCACCACAGTGATGAGTTCAGTGATATCCGCAGCCGGATCGACTATTATTCAGGAAAAATCAGGGAATTTCACCGGGAAGATGAAGAAGTGTTTATTGCACACCTGGTCTTTAATCAGTAAAACTGATCAGAAGTTGATCAGTTGTTTTACTTTACGGGTCAGCAATGCCATGCTGAGGTATTTAATATTCAGAAATTCAAAATCACGGATCAACAAGAGTGACACGGCCGCTTCTTTCAGGGCTACCGCATTATTAAAGCAATCCAGGGCTTTCTCCCGGGCACCTGCATGTGCATACCCCAGTCCCAGCCATAACTGGGATATATATTCACTACGGTTACGTAGTCCTTCATAATGATCATCCACCATTTTTTGCAGGGCCGTAAAATCCCCGTCTGTATAAAATTTCAACAGGGGCAGGTTGCCTGATTTTTTGGCAGCACCTATTGCTTCGGCCTTTTCATTATATGCCCAGTGCAACCTGGAAAGCTCTTCAAATCGTTTTCGTTTCACCACACTGTCATGTGATTTTTCAATAAGTCCCTTCATACACGCAAAAGCATCCTCTTTCTTATTCATACTTACCAGAAGGAGTATTTTGTTCTTTTGCAGGTAATCCCACATAGGATTGACTTCTGCTCCCATTTCAAAAATTTTCAGTGCTTCCTCATACTCTCCTTTTGCTTCCAGTAAAATAGCCAGCCAGAGATAGACATTGGTCTGGTTTGGATTCAGGCTGATAGACCTGCGGTAGGTGATCTCAGCGGCATGCCAGTCAAAACTCTGGAAATAATAGTATCCGAGGGATGCCTGGGTTTCGCCGGAAAATGAATCCAGGCTGGCTGCAGTATCGATATATTTTTTAGCCTGCCAGAGCATCATTACCGGGTCTTCATACCCCCGGAATGAGGATAACAAGTAAGTGTCCGCCAACCCGGAATAGGCGATGGCAAAAGTTTTATCCCTGTTTACAGCCTGGATAAAATAGTCCCGGGCCAGGAGTACATCGGCTTTATTCCGGTTTTCCAGCAGCAGTTTACCCCGCAGGTAATAGTCATAAGCCAGCAGGTCGGTGGTGGGAATATAGTCCAGTTCACGGGTTTCCTTATTTGAAAGACTGGTATTGAGTACTGCTGCGATGGCCAGAGCCACTTCCCGCTGAATCGTAAAGATGTCCAGCATCGGCCGGTCATAAGAATCGGCCCAGATATGTTCATCCGTAACTGCGTTGATCAACTGGGCGGTTATCCGGACCTGGTCGCCGTGACGCTGTACACTACCTTCAAGTATCAGTGTGACTCCCAGTTCTTTACCGATTTCTTTTACACTTTTAGGTGAATGCTTATATTGCATAACCGATGTGCGGGAAATGACTTTATAAGCCCTGATTTTGGATAACTGAGTAATGATATCCTCCGTCAGCCCATCACTGAAATAATCCTGTTGCGGATCACTGCTGAGATTGGCAAACGGCAATACAGCAATATTACTCGGGCCGGATGCAACTACAGTAGTCTCGGGGATATTGTTTGGCTGCACATAAGCTCCAGTACCCTCGGTCAGTAACTGATAGATACGGATCGGGCTTTTTACATTTTTCAGCTTTTCTTCCCTGGCAAATACGGCTTCCAGCTCCTTTTTATTGGCAATATTCCGGTAAACCATTTCAGAGATATAGACGCCCCCGACAGGAGCCAGGGCCTGGATCCGGGAGGCTATATTCACCACATCTCCGAATATATTACCGCTATGCACCAGCACATCACCCATGTGGATGCCAATCCGGACCGGTATCCGGGGTTCATTATAAAGGTCTTCCTGGAGCAATTTGGCAAATTCAGCAGCTTCGGTTGAGCTCTGGAACAGCAAAAGGGAACCATCCCCGTAATACTGGATGATTTTACCGTTAAGCTCTTCGGCGATAAGTTCCAC
Organism: uncultured Chitinophaga sp.; assembly: GCA_964650455.1. Taxonomy (GTDB): domain Bacteria; phylum Bacteroidota; class Bacteroidia; order Chitinophagales; family Chitinophagaceae; genus JJ008. Next base: position 6,848 of record CAZYTV010000158.1, read on the forward strand.
CGATTCCCTGAAACGGTTCACTTTTTCGACGGCGTCCTCCTCGTTTTCCTGCATCATAGCCGTATAACCGACTATATCGGCAAACAGGATTGCCGCCAGTTGATGTGAATGTTCTGCCATTTGGTTGAAGTCTGTGCAAAGTTACTAAAAGAAGAACTGTTTTTGGTTCTGCTTTCTATCTGAAAAAAGGTTAAAGTAAAAAATGACCCCAACGATATCCGGGGCTCCTCTGTCGGTCCGGTCACTTTTGTATTTTATTTTATTCATTGCAAAACCCCGGTGGGAACGGCTTTTCTCCAAGATATAATAACAGTTGAAAAATCCGGGTGAATCGCCTTAATCTGTGCTTTTCGTCTTAAAAATCATACCATACATTTCCAGGACTAATGCATCTGAATGAAACATAAATATGAAATGGAAATATAGTTTACAAGGCGCTATATAACACATATATACCCTGTTCACTCCGCTCTTTTTATGCATTTATTCGGGCAGGTATGATCAGGCTTTTTGATACGAACTGAAAAAAAGCCCCAAATATTCTGTTTGGTGAAGGGTTGTTGCAGCCAGTAGTATGTGAATTTCGCCATTTTCAATAATATTGGTTAGTTCTACCCGGTTTTGCATATGCAGTTTTCCGAAGTGTTCTATACGTATATTTACGATTTACATGTAAGTTTCTCATTGATTTGTAGGTAATTGTTCGCATTACCTGTTATTTTGTTTTTCCAATCCTAAAGAGTAAAACCAATGGAAATTACAGCACAGCCACTATTACAGCAGAAAGAAGCTGCACCACGGTACGAGCGCCGTTTTGTTCTTCCGCGTCAGCAAATGCTGACTGTATTCAATCTCATCCAGTCATTCGGGGTGAGTGCGACTATGGAAGAATATGATCAACGCAAACTGCGAATTTTCAACCAGGTTAATTTCTTTCAGTTGCTGATCGGCCTTTTCTTTCCGATTGCCGGGATGCTGATGAGTTCAGGATTACCCTCATCTGCCTGGCTGATTGCCTGCCTGCCTGCATTGGTGAGTTTACTGGTGCTTTTTCTGAACCATGAAAAAAAACAGGAAATGGCACTGGTGGCCTATTTTATCCTGTACCCTTTCTTTACCTGTGTGGTATACCTCTATGGATTTAACCCCGGCATCAGTCTTTCTTTTATTCTTTTCGGCATACTCGCGGTATTTTTCCTGAATTCACTGGGCAATATTATTTTCTCCCTGAGTTTTTCTATGGTCAGTTATTTTCTGCTGGCGGTGGTGATCCGCCATCAGCCATTTGAACTCCGGGAAATCAGTAATGGCTTATACCTGATGAACCAGGGTATCTCCCTTCTTTTTATCTTCTATGGTTTATTCCTCATCAAAAAGGAAAACAGCATTTACCAGGGCCGGATACTGACAAAAAACACGATCCTGGAAGACAAAAATACCCAGATCCAGAAGCAAAGCCGTAAACTGGAGGAAAGTGCCAGCCTCCTGAAACAGCAGGCCACACAGCTTGCCGAATTGAATTCAGTCAAGACAAAATTATTCAGTATTATTTCCCATGACCTGAAAGCACCCATGTATGCGATCAGGAACCTGTTTAAAGAAGCACATGAACAAAAACTTTCTGCGGAAGAATTGCAGAATAATATTCCGGAAGTACTTAATGATATGAACTATGCGGTGGGATTGATGGAAAACCTGCTTCAATGGGCCAAAGCCCAGATGCAGGCACATACAGTCAACCCGGAAGTTGTGGATATCGAGGAATCAATCAATGAAGTCTACCAGGCACTCCTGCTTCCTGCCCGCAAAAAGGGAGTTATATTACTCAATGACGCACCCCCGAAAGTACATGGCTATTGTGACAAAGACATGATGAGCCTGGTGTTGCGGAATCTCTTATCCAATGCGATCAAGTTCACCCCGGAAAAAGGTAAAATCTGTATCGGGGTGCATGAGCATCCAACCTTCCTGGAAATTTATGTTCAGGACAGCGGAATGGGCATGAGCCATGAAGCACTGATGCGTATCCGGAACAATGATTACTTCACCACCAAGGGTACAGCCAGCGAATCCGGTACCGGCCTGGGACTAATGCTTTGTAAAGAGTTCCTGGTCAGAAATGGCGGACAGCTTTACATCGAGAGTGAACCGGGTGAAGGAAGTACCTTCTCCTTTTCAGTACCAAAGCCCGCATAGTAGAGTTTAGAGAGTCCTATAGCAGAAGAAAACTGAAAGTGGGGTTTTAGTATCAGAAAGGAGAAAGAGGTTGATAGAAAGGTTTAGAAGGTTTATAGAGCAGTATAATAGATAGAGATTTAGAAGTATAACTTCTTGGGAGGGGCTGTTCCTGACATCCGGCATCCTGCATCCGACATCTGATTAAAAAAAGCCATCCCCTAAAAGAGACAGCTTTCCCTTGCCCGGTTCGCAGGCATATGAAATCGCAGGGTATCCAATCCCCGCAGTGTTACGCTAATTATCCAATTCCTGGTTAAAAAAACCGGTGGACAACAATACCAGATCCGGACTGGTATAATTCAACAGGCTCTTGCTGATACTTTTTTTCAGCTCGTCCCTCGTCACGCAGAAGGAGGCATTGATGAGTGAAAGTTTATACGAATTTATTTTGAAAAAGGCCAGCCTGGCTGACTGGAATGTAAAATCTTCATCCATGTTGAATGATTCGGCAATAAATGCCTGATCATTAAATTTCAGGTAGTTCATACGACGGATATTAGTTTTTCAGCGATTGGATTATCATTTAAACGACTGATTTACTGGAAAATTGCATGTCAGGCCTGGAACCTTAAAATCAATGGTGGATAACCTGTTAACTCCGTACTTTAACTTCCGGGTTACCTTTTTACCGATTTGGTATTAAGAGTGAATACTTGTACCCATCTGAAAGCTCCACGATTGCTGTTTGTCAATGAATTACACATTATTTATTTAAACCAAAAAAAGGCAAATGGTAACCAAGACCTATTACAAGACCATCACCGAGCTGGACCAGATGAAGAACTCCGCACTGGGCAAGCGGCTGCGAGTCGCCGGCGACGTTGAGGCGGGCTCGATCTTGCGCAAAGGCCGGGACGTGGAGTTTGTCCTGAAGCAGGACGCTCTGCGCTTGAAGGTCGTCTACAGCGGCATCGATCCGCTGCCGGACACTTTCAGGAACCGCGCCCAGGCCCTGGCCGACAGCCAACTGGATTCGACCGGCCCTGGGGGGCGC
>CAZYTV010000159.1:0-10032 GCA_964650455.1 uncultured Chitinophaga sp.
AAACCCATTCAGTTTGTCCTTTCAGACCGGGAAAAAGAAGTGCCGAAACTCCTTGCTTACGGAAACAGTTATAGAATGATTGCCTCCCGGCTGGCAATCACCTACTTTACCGTAAATGCCCACCTGAAAAAAATATACGAGAAGTTACAGGTTCACTCCGCCAGTGAAGCCGTATCTGTGGCCCTCCGCAACAGCATCGTGTAAACTGGTTGCATCACACATATCACTATTATTAGTAATTGACCGGCATGCTGTAATTCAGCAATTTGTGCAGGCTATCAAACCGCCTGACATGAAAAGTTCTGTTCTACTCTTACTGTTCGCCCTACTCTCCCTGCCCGCTGTTGCTCAGAAACCGGAAGAGCTGCAAAAAATGCAGGATAGTATGATGAAAATGGCCCAGCAGTTTGAGAAAATGATGAAGCAGCAGTCGCAGCAGTTAAATGGGGCTATGCAACAGCCCCAGGGAAAAAGCAATGCTAAGAATTTACAAGCATCCGTCGTCAATGATGATGATGCCTTACCCTTACCCGTCCGTAACAGTAAGTTACTGGCGGCCATTCCTGCTAAAACATTTACCCGGGCAGAAGCTGTGGCCTATGTCAGCAGCCTGCAGGCCAAACTGGTGCAGCAGAAGGGTAATGCGGCTGAAATAAAAACAGCCCAGGCAGGGATGAAGAAGTATCCGGCATCCATGCATCATGGACTGGCCCTTTTGTTTTTCACGAAGAAGCAGGAAGTGCCTGCCTTGTATGTACTCTTTTCAGTTATTAAAGCCAACCCGGCCAATACGCTGGCCATGAGTAATCTGGCAGCTATACTTAATCATGCCGGCTTTCCTCATAAATCCATCCCGATTTCGAAACATATGCTGCCACAGGCACCGAAAAGTGCTATTGTAAATAATAACCTTGGACAGGCCTATTTCCAACTGGGGGATATGGATAATGCCATTCGTTTTTTATCAGCCACCACGCGTATTGAGCCTTTTCATATTGAAGCCAATGCCACATTGGGTTATATTAATGAAGCCCGGGGCAACAGTGCCGCAGCGGCGAGTTATTACGGTAATTCATTAAAGGGTGGTTATAATAAAGCCGCGGCAGAAGGCATGAAAAGATCGCGGCCTTCCGATGACCTCAGTGATAAACTGACCATGCCGCCCCGGATGAACTACCCGGAGATGGATGATAATCTTCCTTTTGCCTGTCCGACCGACCCGGGCAGCGACTATTCGGCAGTGGTATTATTCAATGCACGGATGCAGGCAGAAACCGATGCCTGGGAAAGAACCAGGGCAGACTATGACGAAAGAGCCGGGAAGGACATGCAGCAGAATATCATGAGCCTGATCAGGGTGCAGGGATCCGGCCGTACCATGGCAGTGGGTCTCAACCCGCTTTTCCATAAAGCGCAACTGGTTACCGGAAAATCCTACCGCACATTTACGGATGAAGGAGCCAGAATAGAAAATGAATTTGAAAAATGGAAAAGGGACTTTGATAAAGAATGGGGAAACCGTGCGAAGGAACTGTGTAAAAACCTGGACCCCGATGCCTGCTGTGCCGCTTTTGTCGGTTTTTATAATTCAAAGAATGCGGCTTATATGAGTCGCTATCACCGTTACTGTGAGGACATCTGGAACAATGCACGCTGGCATTATAATACCATTGCCTATTGGTATCCCTATGTAAAGAATGTCCCGATGGGTGGACGGGATCTGATCATTGCCAGGGGCATCCTGTTGGGAACCGCTGCCAAACTCAGCAGCGTACACCTGATGGAATATACCTGCGGACAACCTTTTGAACGGACCGACTCTGTCAATAAAAAAGAAAATTTCAAAGACATTAATTGTCCGGTCAGTTTCAAAATACCCCTCGGTGTTGGGGATGTCACCCTGAGTTGTGAATCGCTGAGTGTGGACCTGGGTGAAGGGATCGTGGGAGGTTTTGAATACGAATTTGGTTCCGGACAGACCACGATGTACATCGGTGTGGGCGTACAGGCAGAAGCTGGTGTGCTGAGTGTGGAAGCCAGTGCCACGCAGTTCATCAGTTTTGACAGCGACTTCAATGTAACCGATATCGGAAATAAATTATCAGTAGGTGCATCAGCCATGGAAATTTCACCCACACTCGGTCTGGAAGGACTCAGTGCAAGCGGCGATGTGACGTTTGGGGTAAACAGCGGGTTGAATGTCAGCAGCAGTGCCTCGGTAGTGGGGCAAAGCATGTTTGCCGGTGAGGTACAATTATTATAATTAATATACCAAATACAAAACACATCATATGAAACGTTTAGTCGTACTTTTTTTAGTAAGCATCAGCCTGTCGGCCGCGGCTCAGGATAAAAGAGGTTGTGATACGGTTGAGCCCAGATACATGACCCGTATGCCGGGCTTTTATCTTGACAATTGTGACCTGAGTGAGTTCAGCACTTATAAGTTTTCCTACATCGATCTGAAAAATATCCGGATTTATAAAGAAGTGGCGGGTCGTTTTTACCATCTCAGGTATTCAAAAATTAAAGAGGAGCCCCGGAAGTTCAGCGGGGAGCAGATCCGGTTTAACTACCACAATGCGGTGGTAAAAGCAAAGGGGTCTTCACTTTCCATCAGAAAGGATTTTTTCAAGATGTACCAGAACGGGAAAACAGTCTGGTTTAAGATTGACAATGCTGAAGACTCCGATGACCAGGGATTTGATGTATTCATCATTGAGACCGAAGAAATGAAACAGGATATAGAAGTAAATGTGAGTGAGGGCATCGACCGGGATGGAAAGATCGCTTTATATGGAATCCTGTTTGACGTAGGAAAGTCTGTAATCAAACCTGAATCCGCTCCTGCGTTACAAATGGTAATCGATTACCTCACCGCTAACCCCGGCGTGAAGATCTATGTAGTGGGACATACCGACAATACCGGCATTTTTGCCAGCAACATCACTTTATCCAAAGCCCGGGCTAAAGCCGTCAGGGATTACCTGGTTACCAAAGGCAAGATTGCTGCAACGCGGCTGGGATCCGACGGAGTGGCTTCGCTTTGCCCGGTAGCCACCAATAGTACAGAAGAAGGAAAGGCGCTGAACCGGAGGGTGGAGATTGTGAAACAATAAAAAGAACCATTTATCATTAAACCGATACTCCATGCGATCAATACTTATTCTTCTTTCCCTCGGCCTGTCCTTGCTGACTTCCGCCCAATCGATCCGTTTACCGGAAGGGGTAACGATGGACACCCTGCCGGAAGGGTTTTCAGAAGGTTTAGTCCGGCATCATCTATATAAGAACAAGGCACTGATTGCGATGATTGTCCCGAAGACCTGGCATAACAATGACACCCGTGGCACCACGATTGCCACTTCGTATGAAGCCAGTTTCCTGGTGGGCACTACCCGTAAGGACAGCTTTACCACGGTGAAACAGGCCCTGCACTGGTTAGTGCCCGTGATCGAAGAATACTTCTCTCCGGTGGATTATCCGAAGTGGAGATCATTGCGGATCCAGCCGCCGAAAATCAGGATCCGGTATCCCTGGGAATGGAGTTATAAATCGGATCGTAATAATTCCATTTTTCAGAGTAAGGCCCAGACGAATAACCGCCTGGTACTCCTGAGTACCAGCAGTTCCGAAATCCTGCAGATCATCCGGACACCCAATACCGGTAAACTGAACCTGGATCAGTTGATTCAGGGCAGTATGCGGATGAACCCGGCAATCAACCTGCAGCAAAACCCGCTACAGGAAATTATTATTGGTGGAAAGACTTTTAAAACCACCTCGCATACCTTTATGGAACTGATGCTGCAGCAGCATTACTGGTATGCGGATGAAATAGAGATCATTTATATCGGCGTGGGATTACTGAGAGAAGACCAGGTGCGGTATCCACTGGTGATAAAAGAAATACTGAATAGTATTAAATGGTAATAACAAATAAAACAATGATTATGCGATATGCGATTAAACTACTGACATTGCTTTTATTTTTAACTCAAACGGTAACCGCACAGGTTACTCCTGTGGGTTCACCAGTAGCGGGCACCCCTAAACTTAATATTCCTGCAACTATTGCGGGCAAAACAAAACTGGTGGATAGCCTGAAAAAAGCAAACCTGCCGGCAGGTCAAATCATAAAAACCCTTATTCCAAAATATATCTCACAATTTCAGAAGGATATGATACAGGGGCTTACCGTACTGTACAAAGCCGGATACAGCACTGTAGAACTTGGTACAATCGTAAAAGAACAATATCCGGAATTGAAATTACCGTTAGTAATGAAATTATTTTATGCCGCTTATAAAGAATATATATCAGCTAAACCCGGACATTGGCCTTTAGGACTTGGGGCAGAATTATATGAAATATATAACGGACGCCGAAACCAACCCACATGGACTGAACATGATGGATGGTGGCAGTTGGTAATAACCCGGCTTGAAGAAGGGGGCGACTCCCTGTCAACCATATTCTCTTATATTAAAATCTATGATTTATACCTTAAAAATAGTTTGCCGGAAAGCACCATATCAGAAGTTGAATATTATGCTTTCGGGTTCTCAACAACCAGGTTTCCCGATAGTGAGGTACTAAAAAAGATCATAGAGTTAAAGGGGCAGAGAGAAGATATACTGGTCAATTATATCAGGGGCGTACGTGATTTGTCATTGCCTAGAATATTTATAGCCCTGAAATCAATAAACCTGACAAAAGAACAAATCAGAAAACTAACATTAATGGCTGGTGGCTTCTTTGCGAATGATGTAGATGCAGCCCTTCAGAGCCTATAATGTTGGTGTTAACACCAACATTTTCTCACTGCATCCTGTTGGTGTACTCACTGCGACCTGTTGGTGCTCTCACTGCGACCTGTTGGTGTTCTCACCAACAGGACCCTTGTACCTCCTCCACCCTTTCAGGTACTTTATCCCTTTAGACGTCATAAACCGCGTGGGCACCTGCTGCCAGCCACCACCTGATGATCGCCAGACCAGGAAATGCAGATGCGGATTAAATGCATAACCGGTTTTACCACTCAAGGCGATCACCTGCCCTTTCTTCACGGTATCACCCACATTCACCAACGCCCCATTGAATTGCAGGTGCCAGTAACCGGCACGACTGCCATCCGGATGCTGGATTACAATATTGTTTCCATCCACCCGGTATTTTTTATCCAGTCCTCCCTTTTTTCCATCTTCTTTTACCCGCACCACCAACCCTTCTCTTGCAGCACAGATATTCGTGCCTCGCTTCATATTAAAATCAAGGGCTGCTCTTTCTTTATGAGTGAACCGGCTGAAATACCCCTGGATCACCCGGAAGGTTTTGCCCGCTTCATAAGGCAGTGCATAGACATAACTGGTATCGTCTTTCAGAATGCCCTTTTGCAATTGCTTTACCTGTTGGCGAAGGGGGTTTTTGCTGACGGAACAGGCGGCTATGGACAATAGGAGAAATAGAAGGAGATACTTCATCCGGTAAAATTAGTTGTTGGCCATAAGACCAACAAACTAAGCCCTGTACTGAAAGGCCTCCGCTTTGTTGGTGTTGAGCATTGTTGGTGTTGAGCATTGTTGGTGTTAACACCAACAATACTCATCTTTGTCCCATGCACAAAAAAATCCTCCTCCTCGGCTCCGGCGAACTCGGTAAAGAATTAGTGATCGCTTTAAAGCGACTCGGACAAACGGTCATCGCCGTGGACAGCTATCCCGGTGCCCCGGCCATGCAGGTGGCCGACGGCTACGAAGTCATTGATATGCTGAACGGGGAGGAACTGGACAAACTCGTCTCCCAATACAAACCCGACCTGATCGTACCTGAAATTGAAGCCATCCGCACCGAACGTTTTTATGAATATGAAAAACAGGGCCGGAAGGTGATACCGAGTGCCAAAGCCGCCAATTTCACCATGAACCGGAAACTCATCCGGGACCTGGCGGCTAAAGAGCTGGGGTTGCGTACCGCCAGCTATTACTATGCGAAACAATTTGAAGAGTTTAATATAGCGGTGGATGCGATCGGGCTGCCTTGTGTCGTGAAACCCCTGATGTCATCCAGCGGTAAAGGTCAGTCAGTGCTGAAATCCGATGAAGACCGGCAGAAAGTGTGGGACTATGCCATCAACAACTCCAGGGGGGATATTCAGGAAGTGATCATTGAAGAGTTTATCGCTTTCCATACTGAAATCACTTTATTGACCGTGACCCAACAAAACGGTCCCACTTTATTCTGTCCACCCATCGGTCACCGCCAGGAAAGAGGCGATTACCAGGAAAGCTGGCAGCCCGTGGCGATCAGTGAAAAAGATTATACCGAAGCCTGTGCTATGGCGGATAAAGTAACAGCAGCCTTAACCGGTTCTGGTATCTGGGGGGTGGAATTCTTCCTGACAGATAAAGGTGTCTATTTCTCCGAACTGAGTCCGCGCCCGCATGATACCGGCATGGTGACCCTGGCCGGTACGCAAAATCTGTCTGAGTTTGAACTGCATGCAAGAGCCATTCTCGGATTGCCCATCCCTGAAATCAAACTCGAAAGAGCCGGCGCCAGCGCCGTGGTGCTGGCCAATAAAACGGCGGAACATTTTACCATCCTTGGAATAGAAAAAGCCATGGCCCATACCAACACCGATATACGGATATTCGGTAAACCCAGTACCAGGCCTTACCGGAGAATGGCCGTGGCACTGGTGTATGATCAGACAGGAACGGATATGGATGGGCTGCGGAGAAAGGCGAAGGAGGCGGCGGATATGATATCGGTTGAGTGAGTGTTGTTGGTGGAAACACCAACAACCTACCGCTATTTGAGATTTGTTGGTGAGTTATTTGTTGGTGTTAACACCAACAAAACTCACACCAACAAAACTCACACCAACAAATGACAGCGCACCCAACTGTACCACTTCCTTACTACCCGTTACCCGGAAATTGATGGTCTCCCTTTTCTGTGTCGGTTTACCATAATCAGTAAACAGGTCTGCCTTGATCGCAATCGGACCACCGAGGGTCTGGCGGTTGTCGCCGTATAAATTCACTTCCACTTTATACTTTCCGTTCACCGCTTTTTTAAGCATAAATTCTTCGGGACCATAACCACCGGTCACATCCTGAGAAATTCGGCCACCAAGGGAAGTGGCGGTGTTTTCATAGGAACATTTTTCTTTCCGCGGATCAGTAACCCATAGATCCATATCACTGTTATCGGTATTCCAACTGATCACAATACGCACATCCACCGGCATCGCAAAGATCAGGCGTGGATCAATGCCTGCTGTCTGCACTTTTCCCGGATGCGCACTGATAATGGCATTCATTTCATTGAGGGCAATGGATTTTACATCGGTAAAGCGGCCATGCCAGGTACCCAGCAGCAATTTATACATCAGTTGCACCGCTTCATTATAAGCTCCGGTTTCATTTAAAGCCAGGGCCAGGTCGCGGTAAGATTGCGGCTCTTCCTCCCGCATGTTTAATATATCCCGGTACGTTTCTACTGCCAGTTCTTTCTCCCCCACTTCCATCAGTTGATTGGCCAGCATCCGCATCAGGGAAGCTTCTTCCAGTTTCATTTCGGCCACATTACTCAGTACTTGTACAGCCAGTTTTTTTTCTTTCTGCTGAAACAGGAAGCGGGCCACATCAATGTAGAAGGAGGGTTGATCCGCATATTGCTTTTTCAGTTCGAGGTATTTTTTCAAAAAATTGGCAGCAGCGGTCTTCTCCATTTCTTTTAAATAGGGTACATCGGGCTTCCATTCTTTCACATCAATGGAAGATTGAATATTTTCTGAATATGACACCGGTTTGTCCGCCATTCCATCTGATTCCTGTTTTGCCATGTCGTTTACTTCCATTAACCGGAGGTTTCCATTGGCTAATTGCTCTTCCGCAGGTGGTGGGGCGGCAACCTTATCATCTGCAAGAATTGCCGGTGGAGTGAAATGATAGGTCATCGCCATGGCAGAGTCGGTAACAGCAACCGCATTGCCTTGTTCATACTGCACACTTATCCTGGTTGTGTCTACACCAGTAGTTATAATTTTATCTTTATCCCGGGTTGATACAGGCGCCCTCCCCCACCAGTCTTTCAGTTCCTGCATGGCATCCAATGCAGATTGAATGCTGAGGTTTTTTTCATCCTGCTTCAGTTGCTTTTTGGCTTTCAGCAAAGCATAATACTCTTTTTGCAATTCCACCGGCGGCAGAATTTCCTGCTCTGCATAATCTTCCACCCGGTCCAGTACAATCAGTGAGGTATTTTGGGTGACCACTGAAAACTCTTTACCCAGGCTGGTTACAGCTTCCTTGTTTTTTTCAAACTGCATCTCCAGTTCACTGATCTTCAACGTTGCCCAGATCCGTTTGACCTGGTCATATTCAGTCGTATCGTTCTGGCGAAGTGTAAAGGTTTTGGTCTGCGTGATTGTATTCCCATAACCCAGTGATACATTCACCTTGGTCTCCGGTACATTCAGTTTACCGGCAAAGGAAAGACCCCGGTTCACCACGGCCGGTACGGGTAATACCAGGTCTTCGATTGCCGCCGGATCGTAATCCACTTTCACCACCTGCAGCAACTGTTGCTGTAAATTTTTCAATGCATCGGTAAGGGTGGTGTTATTCAGGTCAATAAATTTCCCGTTGGATTGTTTAGCTGCATATTTCAAAAATGAAAAATCAGCAGCCGGAGAAGAATTAATCGCTGTTACCGGGATGGATGAAAACCGGATTTCCTTTTTCCCAAAACTGGCCAGTCCGTCCGAAAAAAGCAGGGCTTCATCAAATGAATATTGATGAAGGTCCAGCGCGCCAAACTGTGTGGCGCCGTCATAGACCAGTTGATCAATGGCCTCCACCAGTTCGCTGCTATTGCCATCACGGATATCGAAATCCTGTTTTTCACCTGCGAATACATGAAAGGGTATCAGGCTGACCTTTACATTTCCAATGGAACTGAGATAGGATTTCAGTAAATCCTTCTCCATCGTTTTGTTACGCTTTTCCCCGGAAGCAGATACATCCCAGAATATGCCGATGTTTTTGCTGGCAGAGATCTCCTGCCCTGCCGCTTCCATATAATGATTCAGGTAGAAATAAGTCCTGCCTTTGTATTGTTCCGCCAGGTAAATGGTTTCATTGTTATTACTGCGCGGGACTGTAAAACTGATCGTATGGCTGGCCGTATAATTTTTTTGTGTATAATCTGCCACCCAGGCTTCCTTCCATTTTTTAAAACTGAAATTTTGTAGAGGGTTGTTGTCTATTTCAGGAGATGCCTGGCTGCGGTACACGGTAGTCTTCAGGGAAAAGTCAGCAATCGGGGCAGCCGCATAGAGGGGTAACTGGTAAAGCTGGTTGCCCGCCTCCTGCTGCAGGGTTTGTTCCACTGCAATCAGGATATGGCGGGTTCCTTTAGCGGGTAAGGGATATATGCGGGTGCGGAAATTGTTCCCTTTTGTTTTCTCGACCAGTCCCGGATCAATCTGCCGCCTGATCGTATTCTCAAAAGCCTGTCTTGCTTTGGCTTTTTCAGCCACCACAGCTTCCCGGAGTTTACCTTCAATATCCAGTGCATAGCGCACGATATGCTGACCATCGGCCAGGGGAAATTCAAATTCCCCTTCCAGTATCCGCTCATTCGGGTTATAAAATATGATATCAAAAGTGGTGGTAGCAATATTAGCCGCCACCTGAACATCAATATGCAAGGTGCTGATACTGATTGCTGTGGCAGTCGTGTCATTCAGAATCCGTAAGGCGGGAATGGCAGAGGGCAATGGTTCGCGTTGCTGGGTCTTTTTTACCTGGGCACAGGAGAGCAGTAAACAGAACCCAAGCAGGCCTGCGGGGACAAATTTTGACATAAAAACCGGTTTGGTTCAGGAGTGAGATGAACGAAACGGGGAGATTTCATAAATGCAAAGTCAAAATTCAAAAGTAAAAAGTAAAAAATCTTAAAGCGGGAAGAGTACGAACTTAAGGAAGAAACTGGAAAGAACCAAGTACGACCCTTGGATAT
>CAZYTV010000160.1:0-10005 GCA_964650455.1 uncultured Chitinophaga sp.
CCGCTAAACCTGCGCCGATTGCACCACCCGCATTAGCGGTAGCTTCCAGCAGAATTACATTCAGTAAATCCATGTTTGTTATTATTGATTGTTAATGAATACGCCCTTTTAAATCTCCCCTCAGGGGAGACTTCGAAGACTCTTACTCTTTGAGCCTTCTTTAAATATCGAAATGTCAAATAACGCCGCAATTCTCTTTCCTCTTATACGCTTAACTGATCTTAATGATGAGCTGCATGTGCATCGTCATGATGCTCACCTTCAAATGCCTGGCCCACAAATACCGCCGTCAGCATCGTAAAGATGAAGGCCTGCAGGAAAGCCACCAGCACTTCAATCAGGTAAATAAACACCGTAAATCCAATAGAGAGCGGCGAAGCCCCCCATCCGGCAACCGGGTTCAGCTGTCCAAAAATGAATATCAGGGAAATCAGGCAAATAATGATAATGTGGCCGGCCACCATATTCGCGAAAAGACGAATAATAAGGGCGAAAGGCTTGATGAACACACTCAGAAACTCCACGGGCACCAGGATGAACTTCACGCCCAGGGGTACTCCCGGGGGATTGAAAATATGTCCCCAGTAATGACTATTGGAACTGGCAAGGATCACTACAAATGAGATCAGGCCAAGTACGGCCGTAAAAGCGATATTACCGGTTACGTTCGCTGAACCGGGAATAAGGCCGAAAATATTATTGATCAGAATAAAGAAGAATACCGTCAGCAGGTAGGGAAGGTACTTCTCATATTTATGACCCAGGTTGGGCTTGGCAACTTCGTCGCGTACAAATGTGATCACCGGCTCCAGCAGGCTTTGTGAACCTTTCGGTGCTGAAGTAACACCAACGCCGCTCTTATACCGTTTAGCGATACGCAGCATGATCACCACAAAAATGGTCAGGGCCAGGATCATCTGTACCACGTTACGGGTCAGGGAGAAATCAAATACACTCACCGACGTATCTGGTTTACCATCTGCCCCAACCGCATATATGTCCTCGTTCTTGAATTTTTTGGGATCCAGACCCATTGCTTCAATATTATGTTTGGTCAGGATCATATAGCCTTCATGCGGCTGTTCACCATGATGAAAAGCGGAAGACATAAAGGCTTTAAAGCCTTTTTCTTTTGAATAAACCAGCACAGGAAGGGGTATGGAAACACCAAAAAAGTGAAACTCATGACCATCCAGCACGTGTTCGAAAATCACTTCGCCCACATTCAGTTTGCCTTTTTTATCCCCGTGAGCAGCCTCTTTTTGTGCCCCCGTTTGCTGGGCCGGCTCCCCCTCATGTTGCTGAGCCAGAACAGACCCTGAAAAAAGGATAAAAAATACGCTGAAAGCCGCTACAGTAAAGGATTTGAAACGATGGATGTACATACCTGTTCCGAAATTTGGCGCAAAGATAAGGGGGGGAGCATGAAAAACCTTGAATTAAGCAAAAAATGAAAGGAGGTTACATCCCTCCTTTCTGCGGCTACTCAGATATGTAAACATTATCAAATTATTTAAAGAATTTAGCCATGAAAAACACATTTTTAGTTGCCGCTTTAGGCGTCAGTCTTTTCTTCACCTCCTGCGAAAAATCCACTATCCCTGCCAATGCCGGTGACAACAACAGTACCCTGACCGGTCGACGGGGTGCCGATGATCCGACACCCGTGCCTCCTTCTAATCTGCCGGCTGCAGTACAGGCCGCATTTACAGCCCGTTACCCCACTGCCACCCGCATGGAATGGCAGGCTGAGGACGGAAATACCTGGAAAGTGAAATTTTTCATTGGTACTGTTCGCTGGATTGCATTTTTCCGTGCAGACGGAACCTTTATCTCAGCCAGAATTTCCTGATTTAACTAAAAAAGACTGTCTCATCATCTTCTCCTTCAAAAATACCGGGGAGCGAGCTGATGAGACAGTCTTTATTAAAAGATTGAATATCATTACTCTGCAACTTCAAACTGCATTTCATGCAGTTTCGCATAATGACCTTTCAACCGGAGTAATTCCTCGTGTGTACCCATTTCCATCACTTCCCCCTTGTTCAGTACCAGTATTTTATGCGCTTTGCGGATCGTGGAGAGCCGGTGAGCGATCACAATGGAGGTCCGTCCTTTGATCAGTGTATCTATAGCATGCTGGATCAGTTGCTCACTTTCTGTATCCACTGATGAAGTGGCTTCATCCAGGATCAGGATGGACGGATTATAGAGCATGGCCCTGATAAAGGACAATAACTGGCGCTGCCCCAGGGATAAAGTAGCCCCCCTTTCCATTACATTATAATCGTATCCATCGGGAAGTCGCATGATAAAGTCATGCATTTCAATCAGTTTTGCCGCTTCTATGACTTTTTCACGGGGTATTTCAGGGTTACGTAAGGTGATATTATCGATGACAGACCCCGAAAAAAGAAATACATCCTGTAACACCACTCCAACATTCTTCCGTAACGTATCGAGATCGAATTGCTCAATATCCACCCCATCAATTTTTATACTGCCGTGTTGGATATGATAAAGCCGGTTGAGTAAACTGATAATCGTCGTTTTACCGCTGCCGGTTTGTCCCACAATGGCAATGGTTTCTCCGGGATTCACGGTGAATGATACATCCTTTAATACCGGAACACCCGACGTATATTCAAATACCACTTTATCAAATTCGATTTTACCATTTACTATTTCCGGCTTATAAGCATCGGCCGGACTTTCCGGGGTAAAGTCAGGATTGTCCAGCACTTTAAATACCCGTTCGCTGGCAATGATCCCCATCTGGAGTACATTGAATTTATCGGCGATCATCCGGAGGGGTCTGAATAATAAATTCAGGCAAAGAATAAAGGAAATCACCGTACCCTGCTGGCTGGCGTGAAGGTTCAGTGCTTCTTTGGAGGTCCACCATACCACAAGGCCGATGGACAGGGCGAGCACGATCTCCACCAGTGGAAAGAAAACCGAATACGCGAAAATGGCCCTGATATTGGCATCCCGGTGATCCCGGTTGATCTTTTTGAATTTGTCCATCTCCCGTTCTTCCGCGGCAAATGCCTGTACCACGGACATACCCGTGAGGTGTTCCTGGACAAAGGCATTGAGGGCCGCCCCCGCATTTCTTACTTTATGAAAAGACCGGTTGATACTCTCTTTAAAATAATAAGTCCCGATGATCATAATCGGAAAGGGGATCAGGGCGATCAGGGTCAGTTGCCAGTCGCTGATAAACATATACGTCAGCACACAGGCAATGGACAACAGGTCTGCGATAATCGGAACCAGCCCATCGGAGAAGATGTCGTTGATGGATTCAATATCATTAATCGTCCGGGTAGTGAGGGTGCCAATGGGTGTTTTATCAAACTGCGACAGGTTCAGGTGCATGATCTTTTTATAGGTGGCAATCCGCATGTCTTTGACCACCGACTGTCCCAACAAGGCTGTTGTATAAGAGAAAAGAAAACGCATGGCGGTTTCCAGCAGTATAATACCGATCTGGAAAATCGTGATGCGGACCAGCATTTCTGCGAGCTGGTTACTGATATATTCATTGACGGTAATTTTGATCAGCAGGGGCCTGACCGGGGTGACCAGGGCCAGCATTATCGCCAGCACGACCGATAAGTAAAATTTATTTTTATACGGCGCCGCATAACGGAAAACCCGTTTCAGCAAGGCAAAGTCGAAGAATGTTTTTTTTGGTGCAGCCAACATGATGAATGGTGAAAAGCAAATTTAACCAGAAGCGGACAGATCCTGTTACCGTTTATTGAACCGTTGTCTCCGGTCCCATGGCCTTGGTATACGCTTTGATAAAGAGGGCTCCCAGGTTTTTATGCGGGGGTACATAATCTTCAAAGATTTTATCCGTCACCATTTTATCCAGCTCCTCCCAGAAGGTAATCCATTTGATGTCACTCCCGGTCCGGAGTTTCTCCATGATCAGCCGCAGGAAAGGATTATTCACCGGGGCATCGGCGATCTGCTTGGTGCCGATGATATGTGCATCCGGGGCTTTCTGAAGAATATCATGGATCATCCGGTAACCGCCGCAGGAACCCATAAAAACAATCTTGGAAGCGGTGGACATCTGCTCAATGGTATACGGGGCATTATAGCTGTGACCGCGGTTAATGGTCACCGTGGGCACCAGGTTTTTGTCATGGAGAAAACTGCACAGCGCTTCCTGTGCCCTGGCGTCTTCATTGGTTTCCTCCGGCAGGGGCCGGTTCATGTAGAGTGATACCGGTTTACCTTTAGCAGATGAAATGGTGACCCATTGTTTATTACCCTGGTCGATTTTCCAGTTGGGATTATTGAACATACTTACCAGTCCGGGAAACACCCCGATCCCGTCTTTATCCCCGTAAATAAACAATTGTACCACCACCCGGTTACTGTCACCGCTCAATGCGGTAAAAGGGACTTCATATACTGGTGGTATTCCCAGTTCTTTGGTAAGATCAATATTCTTGGTTGTATCCGCACTCAGGAACAGTTTACCCAGGATATTATAGATAGCAATTCCTTTCTGATTTCCATTTGCCAGGTTACGTTCATAGTTGTCCTGGATATTGAGCAGCATCCGGTCGGCCACCGGCTTAAGTGTTTCGGAGATACTTGCATAAGAATCGGCCACATCCACGCCATCTTCCAGTCCGTCTGATTGTTCAAGACGGTTTACAAATGCACGCATCAGGGTATTGGCCGGATCTTCTTCCTCTTCGGTAGCGGCTTTCGGGAATGAAGCCAGGAACTGGTCAAGGGTATTAAAACCGGCAGACATTTTGATAAACTTCCGGTATTTATCGAAGTTCACCAGTATCAGCAGTGAGTCCCCCCGGTTATTGATCTTTTTCATCATCAGCGGGAATACCCCCTTTACAAAACTTGATGTATAAATAGAGCCGTCAGAAGATACGGCCAGGTAATAGAGTTCCTGTGCATTCATTGGCTGGATACTCCTGAACCGGATATCCGTATTACGTTCATTGTGCAATCCGTTGATCACATTCACGAAGTCTGATTTAGCCTTGTCTTCCAGCCGGCGGGACAGGGCTTTAAACTCAAAGGCCGTGTCTTTATTAATGGCCCTGGCGAGATAATCCTGTTGTGTTTTTACCAGTAGCCGGTAATAAAGCAATGAATCATCTTTAGCTGCATCAATATCGCGAAGGGTCATACGGCCGCTTACAATATTGTCGAGAAATGGAAAGTATTGCTGACCACTGCGGCTTTGTGCCATCGTGGAAATCGTTTTAATAAAAATATCATCCTGGATGTTGCGGATCAGTGCGCCAAGTTTATTACCGGCTGCTGAATAATCATAAAACTGCCGGGCAAATTTCCGTTTGTCCAGTGCCCGGAGCAGGCTGTCGGCAAAGGGCACATCCGGATATTGCTGTAAAATAGGAAAGACCCTGTCCGGGTGCAGGTTATACAGTTTCAGCACCAGCCGGTTGCGGGCAGGCTGATAGCCGGCATTCTTATCAAATATATTGGCATTGAGTACCGTAGTGCCTGCATCAAAAGGCAGGTCATAAATAATATACTCAATGGACTCCCCTTTCCGTTCTGTCTTCATACAGGCTTCGTATGCTTCAATGATGAGGGAAAGGTTGATGGGGTTGACTTTACGGTCCCCGTTTTGTTTCCAGTTCTGACGGAAATACTTCAGCAGGTTTTCCAGCCCGGAGAGGTAAAACACTTTCAGCCGGTGATCCAGTGTGGAGTCTGTTTCAATCCGGTATTGAAGCCAGTCTGTTTTACGGAGCAGGGAGCGGGTAAGTAACTGGTTGATCTCTTCTTTATCACTGGGGGCAAACTGGTTGTCTTCCCGTCCGTCACCGTTCATGATCGTTTTTTGTTCACCATCAATACCGTCATGATTCAGTTGCCTTCTGAACTCGGGTTTATACCCCGCAGGTATGGTTAATGAGTCAAAACGGGCGAAGCCTTGTGCATCCGCACAGGCAAAAGCCAGCAAGAGTCCGGATAGTAAAAGATATCTGCTGATTTGAATCATAGAATCGAAAGGTAAAGTTACTAAGCCTGAAGGAAAGAATCATACCTGTTTTATAGCTGATACAGACGATTTAAGGCAGGAAATGGATGGACCAGCCTTGTTAAAACACCAAAAATGCATGTTTAGCTGGTATTAACTTATCATTAAGTCTGTGTAAAGCAGCATCTTTAAATTTCCGGGCAATGGAATTAAACTTTAGGTTTGCGCAAACATTTCCCACCATGGAATCCAACGCCCGGAAAGTATTGATTGCGGATGACGAACCGGACATTCTCGAGATCCTCAAATACAACCTGACCAATGAAGGGTATGAGGTGATTACTGCTAAAGACGGAGATGAAGCCCTTGAAAAAGCCCGCCGTCACAAGCCCGACCTGGTGGTACTGGATGTGATGATGCCCAAAAAAACGGGCGTGGAGGTCTGCGAACTGCTCAGGGCCCAGGCCGCTTTTAAAGAAACCCTGATTATATTTCTTACGGCGGTGAATGATGAAGGCACCCAGATCCGCGGACTGGAGACCGGGGCGGATGATTATGTCAGCAAGCCCATCAGTCCGAAAGTTTTCATCAGCCGGGTCAATGCCATTTTCCGCCGGCTGAATAAAACGGAAGTCCGTATCCTGAATATTGGCAATATGATCATCGATCCGGAACGATTTATTGTCAAAGTGGATGAACAGGAAATCATACTGGCCAAAAAAGAGTTTGAACTGCTTTACCTGCTGGCCCTCAAACCCGGTCGTGTATTCCTTCGCAACGAAATCCTGAACACCGTCTGGGGTAATGATGTCATCGTTGGTGACCGTACTATTGATGTGCATATCCGCAAGATCCGGCAGAAGCTGGGGATTGACTGCATTACGACAGTTAAGGGGGTAGGGTATAAGTTTGAGCTTTGAGAAAAGTGGCGAGTTGCGAGCGGCGAGCTTCTAATCACAAAGATTGTAGCTAACTATAGGTCTCGAAACTCGTAGCTCGCCGCTCGCAACTTGAACAAAACGCCCGTAACTTTACGAGATGTTCTCAGCAAAAAACAGTTCCCCCAAACAAATCGCCGCTTTCACCGCACTGGTACTTGCTATTCCGGAGAGTATCATGGTGTTTTTTGTAGAAGATTCCTGGTGGTGGGCGGCCGGTTCATTCCTGGTCCTTTTTATTGGCGGGTATTTCCTGATTTTTTTCATGCTGGAACGTTTTATTTACCGGAAGATCAAACTGATCTATAAGTTTATTTATAAGACGAAGGCAACTAAAAGAGAGGAAACCTATTATAAATACGTGTTACCCCAGAAGAGTATTGATGATGTCCGGCAGGATGTGGAAGACTGGGCCACAAAAAACGAAGAAGAACTGGAAATGCTGCGGAGCAATGAACAGTTCCGTAAAGAATTTCTGCAGAATCTCTCCCACGAATTTAAAACACCGGTATTCGCTATACAGGGTTATGTGGACACCCTGCTCTCCGGGGCGATGTCCAACCCGGAGGTAAACAAACGGTTTCTCGAAAAAACATCTAAAAATGTTGACCGGCTGACCCATTTGCTAACCGACCTGGATGAGATCTCCAAACTGGAGAGAGGCGAACTCGTTTTATACAAACAGAATTTTGTGATCCAGGAAATGGTCAGGGAAGTGTATGAGAGTTTGTCCGGCAAAGCAGAAAATCAACATATCAGTTGTTCGATCAAAAAAGGATGTGAATCACCGTTAACTGTATTTGCCGACAAGGAAAAAATCCGCCAGGTACTCATCAACCTGGTGGAGAACTCCATCAAATATGGCAGGCAATACGGCAATATTACCGCCAGCATGTACAAGACGGATGAAAAACATATCCTGATTGAAATCGGCGATGACGGGATCGGAATCAGTGAAAAAAATGTGGTCCGGGTATTTGAGCGGTTTTACCGCACCGAAGAAGGCCGCAGTATCGATGTAACCGGCAGCGGCCTCGGCCTCGCCATCTGTAAACATATCATTGAAGCCCATGGCCAGACGATTCATGTAAGAAGTACGGAGGGCGTGGGGACGAGTATCGGGTTTACGCTGGATGCGAGGAGGGACTAGTTAGTAGTCGGCAGTCAGCAGTTGGCAGTCCTAGATTGATCAAAAGAAAAAGGGATTTAGCATTACTTAGAATGATGATGTAGCCTGGAGTTGCGAGTTTACTCATATTTCCGGCAACATCAGTTTCTTCCGGCTGGCATAGATCCGGATACCTGCCACCACCAGCACACATACCGTTAAATTGCTATGATACTGGAGGGGCACCTGCTTCAGCAGCAGATAAACCGCACCACCAATAGCACAGGCCGTAGCGTAGAGTTCACCTTTCTTGAGCAGGTTGGGTACTGAATTACAGAGAATATCCGCGATCAGTCCCCCGAATGTTGCGGTGATTACTCCCATGACCAGGGCGTATACTTCATTCAGCCCGTTGTACTGTGCCACTTCAATACCCCAGGCGGTAAATAAACCTAATCCAAAAGCATCGGTATAAAATATTGTGCGGCGGAAACGCTTTACATTTTCTTTCAGCAAAAAAGTAAAAGCGGTACCGCTGAATACCAACAGCAATGCAAAATTATCATTGATCCAGTTCACCGGCTTTACCCCGATCAGCAGGTCACGCAGGGTACCACCGCCATACGCTGTAACAAAGGCGATCACGATCCCGCCAAATACAACCATTTTAAATGTACGGGCTTTTAACGCGCCACTGATCGCGAAAATGAATATACCGGCGTAGGTGATATATTGGAGAAAACTCATTTGAGTAAAAATACAAAAGAAACCAGGATGCCGGGGTACTAAGTACTAAGAACCAAGAAACCAAGATACCAAGATGCCAAATAAGATACAATAAACAAGGTTCAAAAAAGAACCATTAGAAAATACCCAAAAAAGAACCAATCATCCTGAGAAATTTCTCAGGAGGCTTTGGTTTTTTCTTTTTGATGCTTGTTTGAATTTTGGTATTTGAAATTTATTTGGCTGTCTTGGCTTCTTGGCATCTTGGATCTTTTCTCAGTACCAGCTCTTCCCTTCTTTCAGACTTTCCAGGAATGCCGACCCTTCGGCACTCACTTCGGTATAGATTAGTTTGTTTTCCAATTCATACATAAAAAACCTGCAGTCCCCGCTGAATTTAAACACCACAGGAAGTACCTGTTGCCCGCCTTTAAAGAAAATCATATTGCCATCAAAGCCACAACTTTGTTTGGCCTGTTCCTTACCAGCCAGGTAACCGGCCAGTTGTTGAATGGCTTTTGTTTCAGTGGTATTTATCGTACTCAGAATCGTATCCGTTCCCGGCAGGTTAAATGTAATCACCAGGCTGTCACTGCCGGCCAGTTGTCTGACGATGGCGGGCTTACTGGTACAGGAAACCATTGTACTGATCAGGGCTGAAATCAGAAGTATTACCCGCATCATTTTTTTTCAAATATAGAAAAAGCCCCTGTGAAAACAGGGGCCGTGCTTAACTATTAGCATTCAAGGTCTAATTGCCGGATGGCATATATACTTTGATTACGCCATCATTTTCTGAGCTGACGACCAGGAGACTACGGCGGTTGGGGCTTTCTTTTGCCGGGATGAATAAAACACCCTCCGGAGCATCTCCGGTTGCCAGCATCTGCAGAAACTGCGGATGCAGTGGATCTGTCACATCATAAATCCCCACTGCATCTGCTCTTTCCATGCCGACAAAAGCGAGGTTCCGTTTATTTACTTTTCCTATAGTGATTCCTTCCGGCTCCACTCCTTTACTATCACTGCGGTCATCATCATAAAAACCGGCGAGCTGGGCTTTTTTCTCCAGTTCATTTTTGCTGTCAAACAGCAGGGCACCGGTATTGCCGTTCCAGACACTAAAAGATCTGGCACCAAAGGAGTACAGGGCCTCATATTCAGCATCACCATCTGTATTGCCCAAAGTTCTGGTAATATTCAGGCGACCCAGGTTTTCCTGGAGTTTCAGG
>CAZYTV010000161.1:0-9924 GCA_964650455.1 uncultured Chitinophaga sp.
AACAGCCGTACGGAGTTCCATACCAATCTGAGAGGTACTCACCCCTTCCATCATGGCTCGCTTACGGTCCACTTTCACAGTGATTTCCGGATTGAACAGGTCCACATCAGGCTGGAGATTCTCAATACCCTCAATCCGGTTTTTATCCAGGAACTGGTACAGTGAAGTCGCCACCTTGGTCACATTATCCAGATAGTCGCCAGATACTTCGATATTTACCGGAGGATCTGTGGGTGGTCCGTTGTCTTCCTGACTTACTTCCACACTGGTACCTGGTATCCCCTGCACCACCTGACGGATCTGGTCCATCAGGGGACCGGTCTCCTTCCCATCTCTTTTTTCAAATTCCACAAAAGAAACCTGGATACGGCCGAGATTGGATTGCACACTCCGGTTATTATCACGCGGATTATTTGCATTCACCGCCACATTGGTGATCAGGCTCTCTACAATACTGCCTGGCGCACCCGGTTTTTCTTTATCCAATACTTTTTCTACCCGGTGTTCAAGGATATGCAACACACTGTCCGTCACACGGGCATCGGTACCCACCGGCATTTTCAGGTATACATAGACGAAATTGGGGTCACCACTCGGGAAGAAGGTGGATTTGGTACGGCCGGTGACCACACTGGCAATGATCATCATTACGGCCAGTATAAACAAACCGAATAAGGAATAGAAAGCCCGAACCGGTCTTTTGCCTTTCAATACCCAACGTAACAGTTTTTCATAACGGTCCATCAGCCCCGGCAGGAAACGATCCTGAAAACGATGAATCACCCCATTCAGCACATAGGAATTAAACACCATCAGGATGGCCATCAGCAACAGGAAATTGGCGGTGCCATGGAAACCCAGCAGGTGCAGGAGTAAACCGCCGATAATGGAGGTCCAGAACCATTTACTGCGGAATACTGTATTTTTTGGTTTTTCAAATTCTTTTCCTTCCGGCTTCATAAAGCTTACAGCAAATACCGGGTTGAAGATAAATGCCACGATCAGCGAAGCCGCCAGTGTCAGGATCAGTACAATCGGCAGGTAGATCATGAACTTACCAATCAGTCCTTTCCAAAGCAACAGCGGGAAGAAGGGAGCCAGTGTGGTGGCGGTACCGGCGAGTACCGGAATAAAGACCTCTCCCGCGGCCTCCTTCGCGCTTTTGACGATCGGCATTTTACCATTGGCATACAGCCGGTGTGTATTCTCGATCACCACAATCGCGTCATCCACAATAATACCCAGTCCAAAAAGCAGGGCAAAAAGTACAATAAAGTTCAGGGTGATATTAATACCGGAAATACTGCTCACCAGGGGAATAAAGAGGAAGGCCACAAATACACTCAGCGGCACACTTAACGCCACGAAGAAGGCATTCGTAACTCCCATAAAAAACATCAGGATCAGCAATACCAGCACAAACCCGATGATGATCGTATTGATCAGTTCATTGAAAGAGGTCTTGGTCTGCTTACTGGTATCTCCTGTAAACTCCACCCTAAGATTCGGAGGCAGTTCACCGGATTTCTGCATCAGTGCGGTTTCCGCTTTCACTTTATCCGCACAATCGATCAGGTTTTCGCCCGACCGCTTTACAATATTCAGGGTCACCACATTCTTACCATCCAGGCGTGCATAGCTTTCTTTTTCCTTGATTGTATCCTTTAATTCAGCCACATCACGCAGGTAAACGGTGGCTCCCTGGGCACTGCTGCGCACCACCACATCATAGAGGTCGTTCACACTGGTGAATTGTCCTTTTACTTTCAGGGTACGTTTCATATCCCCGGTCTGAATCAATCCACCGGTGATATCATGGTTCTCGCGGCTGATGGCATTCTCTACATCGGTCAGGCTTACTCTTGCTGCGGTGAGTTTATACGGATCCACATTCACCTGGATCTCCCGTTCAGGAGCCCCTACAATTTCAGCGCGGTTCACTTCACTGAATGCCTCGAAGCGGTCCTGCATTTTATCTGCATATTTTTTCAGCTGGATTCCGTCAAATTCACCGCTGATATTCACAAACATGATGGGCATATCACTAAAGGCAAATTCCTGCACATTGGGTTCAGAAGTCAGGTCATTCGGCAGATCCGATACCGCCCGGTCAATCGCATCCTTTACTTTCTGTTTGGCGATATCCGTTTTTACATCGGTGTCAAACTCCACGACGATCAGGCTGTAGTCGGCCTGTGAGATACTCTGGATCTTGTTCACTTTGGCCCCGCTGATGCCTTTCAATTCTTTCTCGATCGGCTGGGTGACCAGGTTTTCTATGTCTTTGGCAGAGTTACCGGCATAAATGGTGGTCACTGAAATAGTGGGCACCACGATATCCGGAAACTGTTCTTTCGGCAGGGTGACAAACTGGGTCAACCCGATGGCCGATATGATGATCGCCAGGATATAAACCGCCACCTGGTTGTCGATGGCCCAACTGGTTGGTTTAAACTCCTTTATTTTTTTTACTATTCCTTCCGTAAGTTTCATATATCAGTTTTTTGGCGGTAATTATTTGTTGTTGCCGGTGGTGATGGCCTGCCCGTCATATACAGACTGGTATCCTTCGGTGATCAGCAGGTCGCCGCCGGTCAGGCCGCTTTTGATTTCAATCCTGCCTTCATATACTTCACCCACATTCACTGCTTTTTTGCGGGCCACCCAATTATCACCGGCTTTTTCCATTACATAGACAAATTTTCCGGCTTCATCACTTTGTACGGTATTCACCGGGATGGCGATGGTGCCTTTTGCCTCGTAATCCAGGATCTTCATCAGGGCTGTCTGATTTGGTTTCAGGAGGGGATCAGAAGGAAGTTTTGCTTCGGTCAGGAATGATCTTGTTTTGGGATCAATAGAAGCACCCACCACACTGATCACAGAAGCATAAGGGGCTTTCCCTGTTTCGGGAACAGAGATCAGTACCTTATCTCCTTTCTTTACCTTGGCTACATAATTATCCGGAACAGGCACTTCCGCTTTCAATGAAGAAGAATTAACAATCACGATCTGTCCGCCCATCTGCGTGGCCCCGGAGAAAAATTCACCCACCCGTACATTCACTTCTTCCACCACCCCGCTCATTCCTGCACGTACATTGGTCATGTCCAGTGCCTCAGCAGCCTGACCTACGCCGGCTTCAGCTGATTTTAACTGGGCACTCATGGCATCCACATCAGCTTTCGCATTGATCACATTGATTTCCGCGCCAATATTCTGCTTCCAGAGATTTTGATATCGCTCATAAACGGTCTGGGCCTGTGCAAGTCTGGTCTTTAACTGACTCACGGCCTGTTGCGCGGATGCCAGTTGCTGACGCTGTATCGCATCATCCAGTTTCAAAACCAGTTGTCCCACACCGACCCGCTGGCCAACACTTACAAAAATGGAACGGATCAGTCCGCCCTGTCCCTTCGGCGCTACATAGCCGACACCGCTGCTGGAGATTTTTCCCTGCAGATCGATATAGTGAGCAAAATCAGAAGTCCTTAAGGTATCCACCGCTACGAGGGTTTTTACCTGGCTGGCAGCAGAAGTATCGAGTTTGGCGATCTGATCTTCAATTTTTTTGATCTGATCATCCAGTCCGGTTTTATCCTTCTTCAGTTTTTCCAGTTGGGTTTTTAGATCGGTGAGCTTCCCCTTTTCTTCCTTGGCACTGCCCCCGCAGGCTGCCAGGGTTACAGTCAGCAATACAGCAGTGGTTATTTTTAAAATCGTATTCATACTTTTTATTTTAAATGTCATTGGTTGGTTTAGTGATTAAAGTTTGCCGGTGGCTTTCAGCAATTCAATCCGTGCAATAACCGCGTCATACAGGGCAGTTATATAACTGGTCTGCGCCGTTTTCAGTTCTACCTGCGCGGCATTGATCTCCGTTTGTGAACCGGTGCCGACTTCATATTTCTTTTTGGTCTGCTGATACACTTTCTCTGCCAGTTCCATATTTTTTTTCTGGTAATCCATGGTACTGATGGCGGACCGGTAATTGTTCTTTGCCGTTTCCACTTCATGATCGATGGATAATTTCATGGCCTCGATCTGGTTCTCTGTTTTCCGAAGGTCAATCCGTGTTTGCTGGATTTTTGTCTTCGTATAAAAACCGTTAAAGATCGGGATGGACATATTCAGGTTCACGGAGGAAATCGTAAACCAGTCCCCCTTACCCAGGAAATTCCATTTATTCCGCTGGGCACTCTTGGCATATTGCCCATTGAGTGAAATGGTCGGGATCTGGCTCAGTTTATATCTTTTAATATTGAACTCATTCAGCTCCTTCCCGATCTGTGCATACTGGAATTCCTTACGGTCTTCATATTTATATACACTGGCTTCCAGGATTCCGTCCTTGATCTGCTCATCCGTGAGTTTTTCGGTCAGCACCAGTTCATCCTGTACAGGCATACCCATCAGTACTTTAAGTCCATAGTAGCCATTGGAGATACTGTTCATCACTTTTCCCTTTTCTGTCTGCAGGTTGGTCAGGGCCACGGTCAGTTTATCGATATCCAGTTTTTCGGCAAAGCCGTTATCATAGATGATTTTTGTATCCTTCAGCAGCTTCTCCAGTCGTTCGATATTGGCATCCAGTAATTCCACCTGGGTCCTGCTCACCACCAACTGGTAGTAAATTTTGTAAATATTGGTCTTGATCATCTCTTCCGTCACTTCCACATTCTTCCGGGCAAAACGCATGGTCGCATTGCGGGCCTGGAGGCCAACGAAGACCTGTCCGTCGAACAGTAGTTGTGAAAGGGCGATTCCCGCGCTGGCACTGTATTTTGTACCGAACTGGGCGGCGATAAAACCAAAATCAGCCGGCATCTGGATCGGGTTACCACTGCCATCTTTTACGCCCTCGTCGATCAGCACCTGGTAAGTGGAAGGCGAAATAAAATTGGGTAGCACCTGGGTAGCCACATTCGGGTTGTAAGTCGTACTGAGACTGGCATTGATCCCCGGGTAAGCCCTGGAAGTCACTTCCTTGTTCACCTGCTCCTGGTATTGCACATCCAGCAATGCATTTTTTACATTCACATTATTCTTCTTCGCATAATCAACGGCCTGCTGAATCGTGAATTCATGCCTGGCTGGTTTGATGGTGTCCGGACTGGCCTGTCCACCGGCATTTACTGTTCCCAGCAAGGGAAGCAGGGAGGCGAGGATCAGCCGGTACATATTACCTGTTCTCTTCATAAGTAAGGTTTTTTTTACGTTGTTCATTATAGTGTTGTATCAGTTGATGTCCTTTAATAGTGGCCAGTCCATAGGTGAAATTCTGAATGATCATTTCTGAAGTGGTGGCCAGGTTGTATTTGCCGGGAGGAAAAACAGCGACATTGAATGCGATCATCATGGATTCAATCCGGTATTTGGACATGACATCCACATTTACATCATCCCGGTACAAGCCTTCCCGGATGCCCCATTCAATATTGTCCCGGACGATTTTTATGAGGTATTTGTCCTTGTGTTCCTTAAAACGCTGAAACGCTTTGTAATGAAATTTTTCCAGGTCATGCAGGACCATGGGGTTCATATTACTGAACTCATCCATAATACGCTCCATGGTGATGAAAATTTCGTGAATGGCATCATTGGCCTTGACACGGCAGCATTCACAATCCGTCTGTATCTCATTGATATGATTATCGACCATCGCGTTTACCAGTTCATCCTTATCGGTATAATACTGGTACAGGGTCTTCTTACTCATTCCCAGGTTATGGGCAATATCATCCATTGACACAGAACGGATCCCGAACTGCATAAACAATTCGTCAGCTTTGAGGGATATTCGCTCTTTGGGTTCCATTTTTAGTGATTTGAAAGGGCAAAACTACGGAAACTATTTTCGTAACAAAAGTTTCCATCCTGCTTTTTCGACCGTTCACCGATTATTTTGACCGTCCAGAGCGCTCATTTTTACCCTACCTTAGCTTAACAAAACCGTAGAATGGCTCCTCCGAAACAAGCAACACCAAACACATTAAAAAAAATATTCAGATATTTTATACAGGGAATTATCATTTTAGCTCCTATTGGTATCACTTTATATGCCTTATATTGGCTTTTCCAGAAAGTGGATGGGATTTTAAGGCCTTTTGTAAATATTCCTGGACTGGGTTTTGTCCTGATCATCGTATTTGTAATCCTGGTGGGCTGGATCAGTTCCAATTTCCTCATGGGGAGTGCCATTACATTTTTTGACCACCTGATGGAACGTACACCGGGTATCAAATTCATTTACAGTTCCACCAAAGATTTCTTTGAAGCATTTGCGGGGGATAAACGGAAATTCAACCGCTCTGTACTGGCTAATGTTTTTTCGGAAGATGTCTGGATCGTTGGCTTCCTGACGGATGAGGAAATGGAGAAATTTGAACTGGGCGCCGATAAGGTAGCCGTTTATGTGCCCCAGGCTTACAATTTTGCCGGCCAGCTCTATATATTACCGCGCAATAAAGTCCGCAAAATTGATAAAATTTCTGCAGGTGAAGCGATGAAGTACGCCGTAACCGGCGGGGTGGTGGACTTTGAGGATGAAAAGAAAAACGAAGAAGTATAATTTCCTCTCTCCTATTTAAAATTCAGGAAAAAAACCAAAGTCCACGAGGTTTTACCCATGGCTGATTGATGCAGGCCGGATAGTTTTGGTAAACCTTTTCCATGAAGAAATTTTTTCTCCTGCTGCTTTTCATCTGTTGCTACAGGCCTGCCTTCAGCTGGGGCTTTTATGGCCACCGGATGATCAACTATTACGCGGTATTTCTGCTGCCCCCGGAAATGATGATCCTGTACAAACCGAATATTGATTTCCTGAGCGAGCATGCCGTGGATCCCGACAAACGACGTTATGCGGTTCCGGAAGAAGGGCCGAGACACTATATCGACCTGGACAAATATGGCAATTATCCCTATGATTCTTTACCACGTAACTGGAATGAAGCGGTTAAAAAATATACCGCGGACAGTTTACAGCAGCATGGTATTGTACCCTGGTGGCTGCAGACCATGTTATATCGGCTGACCCAGGCCTTTAAAGATAAGGACCAGGCCAGGATCCTGAAGCTCTCGGCAGAGATTGGTCATTATCTGGGTGATGCCCATGTACCCCTTCATGCATCCAGTAATCACAACGGTCAGTATACCAATCAGCGGGGTATTCATGGTTTCTGGGAAAGCCGGGTTCCGGAACTGCTGGCTGAAAAATCATGGGATTTTTTTATCGGAAAAGCGGAATATATCAGTAACCCTTCCCGCTTTACCTGGGCCCGGGTACTCGAAAGTGCCGCGGCGGCTGATACCGTGCTTCGATATGAAAAACAATTATTCCGGCAGTTTCCTCCTGATCAGAAATATGCATTTGAAGAACGGAGCGGTACTATCATTCGTCAGTATTCGAGTGCCTATACAATCAGGTACAATGACTTACTGAAAGGAATGGTGGAAAGAAGAATGAGGCAATCGGTTTATGCCGTGGCTTCCTTCTGGTATACCGCCTGGGTGAATGCCGGCCAGCCTGACCTTAGCGCACTCAGTAACAGGGCCTTTTCCAAAGCCGAGCAGGATGAGTTTGACCAGCTCAACCAGGCCTGGAAAAACAATACGATTAAAGGCCGTGAACATGACCACTAAGGGGGGCAATTTCCCTACATTTGCAACTCATTTATTACCGCTGTAACCGTGAAGCCAGTCATTCATAATTTCAATGCAGGACCCTCTGTATTACCCCGGGAAGTTTTCGAAGAAGCCAGTAAAGCCATTCTGAATTTTAATGATACCGGTTTATCCATCCTGGAAATCGGTCACCGCACTCCCTTGTTTCAGCCGGTCATGGATGAAGCCAGGGCCCTGGTAAAGGAGCTGATGCAACTGGAAGAAAAACATGAAGTACTCTTTCTGCATGGCGGTGCAAGCACCCAGTTTATGCAGGTACCCATGAACCTGCTGAATGAAAATGATATTGCCTCTTATACTGAAACAGGTACCTGGGCGGGTAAAGCCATCAAGGAAGCCAAACTGTACGGGCATGTGGAGATTGCCGGTTCCACCAAAGCAGATCATTACTGCAGCATTCCGGATGAACTAAGTGTATCCCCCACCGCCGCTTACCTGCATATCACCACCAACGAAACCATCGCCGGTACCCAATGGCAGGCCATCCCTTATGATTGTGGTGTGCCGCTGGTAGCCGACATGAGCAGTGATATCCTGAGCCGGCAACTGGAGTTTAAACGTTTTGACCTGATCTATGCCGGTGCCCAGAAAAATATGGGAGCTGCCGGTGTAAACCTGGTGGTAGTGAATAAAGAAATTCTGGGTAAGGTTGATCGTACTATTCCCACGATACTGGACTACCGCAATCATATTGCAGAAGGTAGTATGCTGAATACCCCCCCGGTATTTGCTGTTTACGTGGTGCTGCTTACCCTGCGCTGGCTAAAGGCAAAAGGCGGTGTGGCAGCAATCGAAAAGCTGAACCGCGAAAAAGCAACACTTTTTTACAGTACACTTGATTCATTACCCGTTTTCCGCGGGCCCGTGGCCAAACAGGACCGCAGCCGGATGAATGCGGTATTTGTGATGGAAAATCCGGATCTCGAACAGGAATTTATGGACCTCTGTAAGAAAGAAAATATGATCGGTATTAAAGGTCACCGCAGCGTGGGTGGCTTCCGTGTATCGATGTACAATGCCCTGACCATTGACAGTGTGAAAGCGCTGACCGACCTCATGAAAGAATTCGCAACAAAAAAAGGATAGTCCCCATGGCCGTTATTAAACCATTTAACGCATTAAGACCACAGCAGCAATTATCACAACAGGTCGCTTCCCGTCCCTACGATGTACTGAACAGTGAAGAAGCCCGGGCCGAAGCAGCCGGCAATCCCTTCACTTTCCTGCATATCACCAAATCAGAGATCGACCTGCCCCCCGGTATTGATATTCACAGCCAGGATGTGTACGATAAAGCCAAGGAAAACCTGAACCAGTTTATTGGCAATGGCATTGTGTTCGAGGAAGATCATCCCTGTTATTATATCTACAAACTGGTGATGAAAGGCCGCAGCCAGACGGGTTTGGTCTGCGTTTCTTCAGTGGACGATTATTTTAAAAACGTCATTAAAAAACACGAGTTCACCCGTCCTGAAAAAGAAAAGGACCGCATCGATCATATGCGCACGATACGGGCACAGACCGGTAATGTGTTCCTGGCCTATCGTGATGTGGAAGCGGTGAACCAGTTGATTCATGACTGGCAGTCGGTACATCAGCCGGTATATAATTTCACGGCTGCCGATGGAATTCAGCATGCCGTCTGGGTGGTAAATGAACAAACCGCCATTGATGGCATTACTGCTGAGTTTGCCAAAAATGTTCCCTGCACCTATATTGCCGATGGTCACCACCGGGCCGCCTCGGCCGCCAAAGTGAGCAAGGCCCTTCCCGACAGTGAATCGGCCGGTTATTTCCTGACAACTATTTTCCCGGCAAGCCAACTGGCTATCCTCGACTATAACCGGGTGGTAAAAGACCTGAACGGACTAACCCCGGCAAAGTTCCTGGGTTTACTTCAGGATGATTTCTATATCACCCATAGCCCGGAAGCCGTAAAACCTTCCCAGTTACATGAATTTGGCCTTTACCTGGATGGTAAATGGTATATCCTGAGTTCCCGCAAGGGTACCTGGACCGAAGATCCGATCGGGGTGCTGGATGTAACTATCCTTTCCCATAATGTACTCGATAAAATTCTGGACATTAAAGATCAGCGGACTGATAAACGAATCGATTTTGTAGGTGGCATCCGCGGATTGAAAGAACTGGAGAAAAGAGTGGACAGCGGGGAAATGAAAGCCGCGATCAGTTTATACCCGGTCACCATTGAACAACTCTTCCATATTGCCGACAGCGGAA
>CAZYTV010000162.1:0-9902 GCA_964650455.1 uncultured Chitinophaga sp.
TTTCATCTTCATATCTTTGATCAGCAACATATCCGGGCTGACGTAACACGGAATACCGCCACAACGCCAAGCCCTAACGTTAGGCGCTATTTTATGAAGACTCTTGCAGCTATCATATTATTATTATTCGGAGGAAATGTTTTTGCTCAAGAATTGCTCACATATGCGGACACACTAAATGGTTTCACTATCGGAGTGCCGAAAGGTTGGACAATCCAAACTTCAAAAACTCTTGGTCCCGGAATAAAAATCCTTGTACGACAATCAAATGAAGAAGATAAAGGCGAATTTCTTGCAAACTATAATGTTAACATAGTTCCATTGGCTAATTCAAGCATTGATGCATCCTATGTGGATCTCAAAGCAACCATAAGTAAGCGGAGCGGTTTTCAATTCATAGGCGAGGGTGATACAACGATAAATAATGTAAAATATCGATGGCTTTTGGAAAAGCATTCAAACATCCAATCAATGGAGCAAATGAAGGCCTTAATATTGTTGGGATACAAGAACGACAATGGTTATATGGTCACATTTGCTGCAACAGAGTTTCTTTTTCCAAAAAACGAAGCCCTATTTAGACGAATTGCTTCGACATTCCGTCTTTAAAACAGCGCCTAACAGCCGGGTTTTGTTCAATGGCCATCAGAATATATTCTCATCGACAGAATAAAGCCAAGCAACATATCGGGTTGGCACGGACTACTAGATATATGATCTAAAAAACGATATTAAACACAGGAACGGCTTTTTGCAGCTCAGCTACCAGGATCACGGATGGGCCACTGCACAAAGCCCTACCGTTATGCGCCATTCATACACCATCTTGAAAATTGTAGGTTTTGTGTTATTCTTTATACTTACATCCCAAGTAAGTTATTCACAAGATTCTATATATTCAAAACCAGAGAATGATGCCTGGCTTAAACAACTCAATACTTTTACTAACACAAGCGATAAACTGAATTTTGTTGTTGAAAAAATAAGAAAAGACGCTAGTCTAAATAATGACTCAACAAGTCAAAGAGACTATATTGAAAACGATCACTTACATATCCATATAATTAATAGCGGGACATGTAAAATTCTCTTTCCTTTATCTGTAAATAGGAGAACGTATATACTGGATTTATCAGATAATCCAAAATATTCAACAATACTTGAATATATAACTTCAAAATATATTGACTCACTTGAAATTCTGAATGATATCAGCGCAGCAGCTATCTTCGGAATACAAGGGCATTGTGGTGTTGTCGTCCTTGAATCGAAATCCAAGAAATTAAGCCGAAAAATGAAAAATCTTTAAGGCGCATAACATGAACTGTGTAAAAAACCAAGCAAAACGCGAACTTTTTTCATGTTTTAGCTGAACAGTAATTGGGTTGATACAAACTGTTGTTTTTTGCCATTGTAAAAAACAAACCGTATGTGTAAATTGAATTTTACTAGCATCAGTTAGGAGGCGTAAGATTTTTACGAGCTAATTTCAAGCTTATATCCTTTGCCGCGTATAACAGCAATTTTGATAGTTGGATCAGTTTCCAGTTTTTTTCTAAGTTTTGATATGAACATATCCAAACTGCGGCCTACTATAACACCTTCATCTTCCCATATCTCTTTCTGCAGCCGGCTTCGCTCTATAGCCTCGTTAGGAGTCAACGCGAATATGCGTAGAACACGGGTTTCCGTTTTGGTCAAGTCTATGGTCTTTTCATTTATCATGAGCTTATGCATCTCCGCGTCGAACAATATCGACCCCAAAGTAAACAGATTGGCAGACGGATTCTGGAATCCAGCAGGATGATCCTCGGGTATTGCAGACTGATTTTCCGGTAAATCACTTCGCGGTTTAGCAGGTCTCAAAAAAATATAACCCATAACTGCTAATAAAGCCAGGCTGCCCAGCAGATACCCATTCTTTGCCGTATTTGTTTTCGCAGATTGAAACCTGATGCTTATAAAATAACATGCTTTTGGCTGCATTCTTCCCAGGCAGGCTATAATGTCATCTTTCTTATTTCCGGAAATAGCATATCCATAAGCTACGCTGGAATCGCCACAATTCAGTACGTTAACAATATAATCACTTGCAAGCGGATCTTTGGCTAACCAACGCCGGGTAGTATTCACCAGGAAGTCGGGTTGAAATGTAAAGGCATTCTCAAAACTGATTTGGTATTCCTTTTCGCCGACCTTTTTTACTGGAAGTACCCGTGATGTACTGTCGCCAGACTGAAGGAGTATTTCATGTCCAATCCGGCGAAGTAAAACTTCCCTTTTGGCAAAGTCAAAGTCATCATTGCCGGTCATGCTGAAAGCCACGCAGATTATAGTGATAAACGTGAGTAGTAATAGTCCGCCCAGGTGCTTTCGTTTGACTGGCAGGAGATTTCTTCTAAAAAACATAATGTCAAGATATAATTTACAAACTTTACACCAATATTTACAATCCGGATTCCTCCGTCTGAACACTATCAGCGTATTTTTGCTGCACTAATTGTAAAAGGATCTGAAAAATAGAAAATTGCCTTAAACGGGTTTGATATACCAGAAAATAGATATATGCTACTTAAAACTACAAAAAATATGAAAAAGGCCATTTATTCGCTGATCGTACTGCTGATTGTGGCAAGCGGCCTGGTACTTGCTAATCGCGAATTTAAAAATGAAACTTCTGAAAAATCAACGCCAAAGCCACTCTCTGCTGCTGAAATGAACGCCGAATTGAAAAAATGGGAGGCTACCCCAGAAGGTAAAAAGTTCAAAAATTGGGAAGCATCTCCCAAAGGTAAAAAAGTGCTTGCCGGTGCTGCTAAAATAAGTAAGCAGGTAAGTGATTCTTCCAATATGGAGGCTGTAGTAACCTCTCTTTCTCTTCCGCCAGGCTCACGATTGGGCTTCGGAGTGATGGTCAGAATTAATGGTGACGATTATATTCTTAGCTTTGGGCCGGAAATGTCTAATGAATTTCAGCAATTGCATAGCCTGAAAGTTAACGACAAAATAGTTGTAAGAAGCCATTTTGTATCGTACGCGCCAAAATATTCATTTCCAATAGTATCGGGCGACTATGTAGAACGAGATAGTAAAATAATTTATAAACGCCCCCCTCGCAAAGACGGATGCTGAGTAAATAAATTATGAAATCCATATGCCTTACCCGAGGAGTGTCCGCAACAGAAACCCCCTCTAAGTAAATCCTATGAGGGACTCCCCGGATAGCTTGCATCATCCGGTTGGTTTTCTATCTTACTAATGTCCATTTCTTTGTCGACGAGTCTCTCCCCGGCCTTGTGAATGAGCCAGGACTTGTCGTTGCAGCATTATTCGAAAAGTTCCGCATTATTTCCTTTTATTTATTTCAAGCCTCTGCCGCGAAGACTCTCAGGCCAAGGAAAAAGGAAGGCATTTACATTAGACAGCGATGCGCACAACATTCGGTTTGCTGCTGAGCTGGCTGACACAACGCAGCATCAACTTTTGATGGCTTACCGGCAGTAGTTCCAGCTGACATTACGCTATGGAGCAGAAGAATAAATTTTGTACTTTGTTTTTAATCGGCTTCAGTTGCCAGGCTGATAAATATAAAATACCAGCACAGCAGCAAGCAATCAACGTTATGCGGCATTTCAGGAAACGACACGACAATGGACAGATATAAAGAAACATATGAAACCTGGAACAAACTTGCTTCACTATATCAAGACAAGTTTATGGACCTGGACTTGTATAATGACACTTATGATTTTATTTGTCATTCAATAACCAGGGATCATGCAAAATTATTAGAAATTGGTTGTGGGCCAGGAAACATTACAAAGTATCTTTTATCAAAAAGACCAGACTTTGATATTTACGGAATTGACATAGCACCCAATATGATAGAACTTGCGAAAAAGAATAATCCATCAGCAAGTTTTGCCATTATGGACAGCAGACATATTGATGAAATAAAAACAAAATATGACGGAATAGTTTGTGGTTTTTGTTTGCCTTATTTGTCACAGTCAGACAGCCAAAAACTTATTACAGACTGTTATAATTTGCTGAATGAAAACGGACTGATTTATTTAAGTTTTGTAGAAGGCGACCCGATTAAATCTGACTTTCAAGTCAGTAGTAGTGGTGACAGGAGTTACTTCTATTTTCACCATTCAGACGATTTGAAAGCGAAATTGATTGAAAGCAAATTTGACGAACTGAATATATTTAAAGTGGAATATAAAAAACCAGGAAACGAAATTGACATTCATACCATATTAACTGCGAAGAAAAATACGACCGCATAACATCGTTTTGGCAATTATATGGCTCCCCTGTGAGAATTGTGGAAAGCCATACAGAACTTTAAAAGCCTCCTTTTGCGCTGCTTGTGGACATAAAAGGGATACATCACACTAATAACACTGCCCAACCTTTGGTTTTTGCGCACTCACCATCAGTATTAACCCAGGCTAAATTCCGGGCTGGTACAGCTTTCTGGACATCTGATCTGAAAAACGAACTTTAACCCGCCAGGAGCCTTTGCGGCCAGTCTTTCCGCAGCGACCAGTCACTACACATAGCACAAAGTTTAACAACTATCTCCCATGAAATATTTAATCACTGTATTTTTAATCCCCGGTTTTTACTTACTGGCCTGTTCTTCTGATCCAAAAAAAGTAACAAGTAACAATTTTGTACTGAATGATATACCTGAAAATCCGGCACTAATTAATTTCTGGAAGGATTTTTCCGTAAAGTTTAATCGCTCAGACTCTGCCGCATTAAGAGAAATTACACTGGATTCTATCTGGCTTTGGAGAGAGAAGGTGTCTTGTAACGAATTCCTGAAACGATATCATAGCGGCTATTCTCCAACTAAATTCCCGGGAATTACAGATACAAATAACGTCAGGTATAGTACCATTGGATGTTACCCGACACCAATGGTTAAAGAAGCTATTAAACAGCAATACAACGATGCTTACAATTGCAGGCAGGTAGAAATTATTAATGATACTATCGGATCCGTAGTACAGGGTACGGAATTTACCTTTCTGGAAACCAGCATC
Organism: uncultured Chitinophaga sp.; assembly: GCA_964650455.1. GTDB lineage: Bacteria > Bacteroidota > Bacteroidia > Chitinophagales > Chitinophagaceae > JJ008. The sequence continues at coordinate 5,058 of CAZYTV010000162.1, forward strand.
GGATACCGGTTATTTGGTATAAATTCTTTTAGCTATCCCTTGCATAAGGAAAATACCCTGGTTGACACAACGCCCGCCTCTGAATAACAACAGCAATCGGTATTGGGTATTGGGGAAGCTTACCTGCCTGATTTGCAGGTTTCAGCAGTCAACAGATAAACCTGCTCTTTGAAAAATGAAAAGAAGGTAACAGCGTTTACAGACTAACATAAAAATCAGCAGCCATGCCGCGTCCGGCATAGCTGCTGGTGGTTAGATAACGGCTTCCAGTGATCCCATATTCCCCGGTACATCTTTAGCTGTCACTTTGATGCGACTGCCCACCGGGAGGCTGTTGTCCAGTTGAGCTGTATAAGTCCAGTCGAGCCCGTTGACATTCTGCACCGCATTGCCTCTTTCCTGCAATGATCCGGAAGCACCATAGATCTCCACACTGACTTCAGTTATCCGGAAATCGTCGATAGCGCGGATCAACAAGGTACTGCCGGCTGCGCCGTTGTAGTTGCCTGTATCAATGAATTTCACTTCAGGCGATTTCAGAAAATCCTCCACGGCACGGGCATAAAGATGCTGACGAGGGCGCAATGCCGCCCTGTATGCATCGGATATTGCCGGATCAGCATTGGAACTGATCGCTTTCCCATAGCGGGATGCCATGAAGAACTTTTCCTGGATTTCCACCTGGGCGGTAGTGGGTGCTCCCTTTCTTTTCCCGGGAGCTTTTGCCACAATTGTTTTGCCTTCCCACTCACGGAAGACAAGTTCTTTACCGATTGACCCTCTGAGCCTGCCGGTGATGATACTATTGTTTGAAGTTGCCATAAAAATTAAGATTTAGTTTTTTAATAATTGATTGTTTGTTTACCAATCATCGCTGGGGCAAGGTTCCCGGTTCACACTCCGGTTGCCTGTGTGAAACACCCCGGCTTTGATTGATGACACAAAACTAAATTCCCGGATTGCCCGATTTTAAAAAATGAGGCGGTCTCCGGAAAACTATGCGGTGGTGTTCGAAAAAACATGGGGCGGGCGAATTTAAATCAATGATTTTTAATGATTTATCTCTTTAAAATCAAAACCGGTTAAACTTCCTCCCTGCTTCCTCCCTAATGCCTCCCAGGATCGTCCCTCAGGAATAGTGAGTGGTAAGTGGTGAGTAGTGAGTGGCATCGCGTTTTGTGCCCCTGTACATACTGCTAAGAGGGACTGCCCGGAAATAAACCGGCATACAGCTTTGTCAATGCAAAAGAAGGAAGAGGACGAAGTCCCCAGGCAAGAGGAAAGAAAAACCATTGGCCGTACAGGCAGAATTTTTTAAATTGGCAGGAACAACTCCTTAACAGCATTGAACTATGCCGAAACCTCTTTTTATCCTGCAGAAAAGATCCTTGAAACAAATTGATCCGGAGGATATCGTCTGCCTCGTTACGGTGAATAACTACACGCATGTAAACTTGAAGGATAAATCTTTTTTCCTGGTGCGTTCATCGCTGCAGAATACTATTAAACTAATGCCAAAAGATATGTTCGTACGCATCCACCGGTCCTGTGTTGTATCGGTCATGCATATCAGCTACATCTTCAAAGATCATGTAATTGCAGGTGATGGGTCTTTACCAGTGTCGAAGCAGTATTATGATGGATTGATGAAGATGGTGAATGTGATCAGGTGAGTCCCTTCGGTACGACGCAGGTAGTTTTTTTTCAGCCCTGTAGTTTTTGATTGGCGTCTACTCAGGATGACACGGAGTATGAGAGCAGGCAATTCCTGCTGAAATTTAATACTTACCAAAAATTAATAAATGAAAAAGAAACTGATTCGATTTCTGACAGTATTACTTACAGCTAACCTGATGGTGTCTTGTGGAAATTCCCAACCAGATCCAGGCAACATCAGTAAAACAGATACAACAACCAATCAATCTGTAACAATAAAATCTGATCCGGTTATGCATAAAATAACACCTTGCCTTTGGGTTGAGACGAAAGATGCGAAAGCAGTAGCAAATTATTACCTTTCCATTTTCAAAGAGGGTAAATTGAAAGAGCATCGCAGGTATAAAAATCCGCCAGAAGCAGGGGGAGGGGACTTTGAAACTGCCATTATAGAAATTAATGGGATAGAATTCAATATTTTAGCTGCGGGCCCTTATTTTAAGTTTAATGAATCAGTTTCGTTTGTTATTAATTGCAAAGACCAGGCTGAAGTAGATTATTATTGGAATGCACTGACTGCTAACGGAGGAGAAGAAGGATCTTGTGGGTGGTGTAAAGACAAGTATGGTTTATCGTGGCAGGTTGTTCCCGTTGAATATTTTGACCTTATTAACAGCGAGGATACTAAAGTCAGAGAAAAGGCAATGAAGAATACATTTAAGCAGAAAAAATTAATCCTTTCGGAACTTAAATGAACTAAATAACATCAGCTAATGATTCGATTTTTTTCCCTATTTGCTTACATATTTATCTTTTTGAGGGGTTCAATGATTATTATTCCGTTAGGCTGCATGATGCTGTTTGGCATCTTTGACAGTGAACCAATTATGATACTCTTTTATGCATTAGCTGATTTGGCTTTTATTACAACATGTGTTCTATTCTTTTCTAAAAGAAATAAGTGGACAGCATCCCTTGAGATAGTTCTATTTATACTCTTATTGCTTCCGCTTTTAAAAATATTTTTATCGTTTTCATTCGTATGGTTTAATTATTTTTTATTTCTATTTCCTGCAATATGTTTTATTACTCTTTTCCCGATATCTATCTTTTTAAATGAGCGGAAATTTAGAAAAAGCAAAGCAATTTCACCTAACCTTGACAAATAATTTAAATTTAAAAATTAACTTCGTACATCATTGCGTGTGCAATAACAAGCAGAATATATTCTCATCAAAAGAATAAAACCCAGAGACACAATTCGGTCTGGCACGGAAAGGCCACTACACAAAGCCCCATACGTTGGCTGTAATAATAAAAGGAGTCTGTAATGAAATTTAGTCCCGCAATAATTATACTCTCATTCCTTAATCTCTTTCTTACAATTCCAGGTTTTGGGCAAGACACCCTTGTAACAAAGACATTTCTAAATAATAGAGTTCAGCTACTCGTTCCAAAGAATTTTAGTGAACTTTCCCAATCTAAAATTGAAGAACGATACCCTGATCCCGGCACGAGACCAACGGTCATCCTAGCCGATAAAGAAAAGTCAGGAAGTATTAAAATTATCAGGATGCCACAGGTAGTAAGCGATAACGAAGTGGGTCAATATAAGACCTTTCACGTCGGTAACATGAAAAAAGAACCAAACCAAAAATGGTTAGGTGACGGCTTAAAAATAATAAATGGAAAGACAGTCGGTTTTATCAAAGTCATTCATACCGATAAGAATACATTTGCCTATTACTTTTTTACAAGCCTGGATAACAAAATTCTGCTACTTATATATAATTGTCCTGACATACTGTGGCCTTCTTTTGAAGAGATTATTGAAAAGATTGTCAACTCATTAAAAGTTGAATAATTATTACAGCCAACAGGAAGTTTGCTACTATGCTGGCAGACGAATATATTCTCAGCTTCATATCGCTATCAGCCCATTTCCAGCCAACGGAATTCTATCAGCTTTTTTTCAGAATCAGCATTGCCCCAAATGTGGATGCTGCATTAATTCCCTGCGGACAGCTTGATTTTAAAAACTAAGATTCAGACAGAAATATAACCGCTAAGGGGCCGATCCGGCTCCTTTTTGATTTCCACCCGGAAATACCGAACTTTAACCTGCCAATAATCTGAAAACCCTTTCAGATTGAAGTTTGCCGACCCCAACCATCCCAAGTGTATTGTTTCCCCTTTTACAAATAAAGGAGGGTAAAACAATGAAACCATTTTTTAATGCACTGCTTATAGTGGCTCTGGCCTTTTTCCCCGGGTTTGCCCTGGCACAAAAAGGGTCTTCCATCGTGATTCATGATAACACCAGCCAGGCTAATGGTGGTGAAAATGCGACCTCGAATCTCCGGAAGGAGATAGCATCCGCATTAAACCGGGAAAAACCCTGTACAGACCTGATGGACGACGAGGATATCCGTAATATCCTGGAGAGTGAGCGGGAAAAAAATTTACTGGAAGGCGGTGATCCGCAACAGGTATTAACCGATATCGCCAACCTGATGGGAGCCAGTTATGCTATGAGCGTTTCGGCAACACCCGGACCGGGCGGAAGCACTTCTTACTCGGTTTTTGTAATGGATCCGAAAACGGGAAATACCATTGCCCGGCAAACGGGATCAGATGCTAAACAAATAGCCGATAATATCACCCGGCAGCTTGGCTCCAGCCTGCCAGATGACTGCAAACCGCATTGGGTGGGGGAAGTCAAATATGAGTATTCCTCAAATGAAACAAAAGTAACCAACGATGCCGGTGCCATGCATGCCAGCACGAGGAATACCAAAAGAACCAAAACCGTAACCTACTCGGCCCAGAACAGCATTGTGGCCACCCTGTTACCTCCTAAACCAGGCAGCGAGATTTCCGCCAGCAAATCGATAGCAAGAGTATGGATGAGATCAAAAATCATCGGTGAAATGAAATCGGAAACGGTTGGCGAAGTGTATTGCCGTTTGAAAGGTCAGAATCCCATCTGGAAGGGCTACAACTTAAATTATTCCGAAATCACCACACAAATAGGCGGGGGCTCAGACAATCTTCCTGTCTCTATTTCGCTTGACAGTGAGGGCAACTACAAAATCAGTGTAAAATCACCTGGCGGGGTTATGTTAGGTAAATTCGAAACAAACAGGTCTGAAAGCGGCTGTAGCACCCACAATCCCCCCCTCAAGAACG
>CAZYTV010000163.1:0-9880 GCA_964650455.1 uncultured Chitinophaga sp.
AGGCCTTGCCTTTATCAAACTAGGGTTTGGACCATTCCATAAACTGCTTTTTCTCCCAACGTTCAGTGGCATCGGTACCACAGAAAATTCCGTCTTCTGTATAAAAATTAAAATAGTTATTGAAATCAGCCCTGGCTGCAGCCCGGTTTAATGAGTCGAGCATATTGGCGATTTCTTTTTTTATCGTTGATGGATCTGTATTTGGTTTTGCCTGCTGACAGGAAAATAAACCGATGACGGCTATCAGCAACAAGAGGATTTTTTTCATTTCCTGAAAGTAGATAAATCTGCTAATAGTTGCCAAAGATTATTGAGTAAAGAAAATTGCCGGGACCGGTAAACTCAGACAGATGGGTGCTCCGCTTTATAATATTTTTGCAAAACAGATGCTGTTTTCGCTATCCGTATAAGGCCCGAATTTAGGGATTTCATGGTACAGGCATTTACAATATAGGGCGAAAGCCTCTGGTTGATTGCGCCCGGTTTCCAGCATACAGATAAAGCAGCCCAGTTCCTTCGTCCATTTTTCCAGTTCTCGGAGTATAGATTTTGCAATACCCTGCTTTCTGCATGTTGGGCGCACATACATGCGCTTGATCTCCATCGCATCAGTATTGTAATTCCGGATTGCACCACATCCTACCGGCACTTCATTGATATATGCAACCAGTGAATATTCCAGGAAGTCCACTTTATTGATGCCGGAATAAAGTTCATGCTGGTTCCCGTCCCTGATTTTCAGTTCCTCCTCCAGTTCTGCGGCCAGTAAACAAAAATCCGGGTGATTCGAATGGCAACGGGGAATGGTCATCTGGTAAAGTTAGGCAGATCAGTTTTTTTCATTTCCACCACCCAGATCCCACGAAGTTCATTCAGTTTATAACCGGTTGCTTTATCACCGGGGTACAGCCTGTTGATCATGGACAGGGTAGGTGGGTTAATATCGGTTTTTTTATCACCATGGCACTGCAGGCAGAGTTGATCTGTCAGGATCGGGTAATAACCTGTATAACTATCACCTGACTCAGTCAACTTTGGTTGGAGACGCTCATTCCTGGCCAGGATTTCTTTGATTTCTTTTATATAGGAAAGTTGCTCTTTCCCTGCTATATTGATCGGATTGCGGTTTTTTTCAGACACCCGTTTTATCCGGCTGCCCAGGATATTGCTCATGCTGTCGGTAATCAGTATGGCACGGGTGGAACAAAATTCGACTGCTCCATCTGTACCCTTGTCCTGAATGGCTGTTAACAGATACTTACCCAGCACTGCTTTTGTTTTCATGGCCATTTCCAGGCCGGCTTCTATTGGACTTTTTGTGCTGCCGGTATCAAGCGTTGCGGGTCGTGGCATATCCTTCTTTTTTTCCGGAGTTGAATCGCAATTGGTCAGGATTATAACAATGATTACAGCACTGAGCAGAAGAAAGCTTTTTTTCATGTTGCAGGCATTTTTACTGATGAATGCTAAAGCTAGTTGGCTGATAGTATAGGTTCTGTGCTTTTGGTCACCCAGCTTGATTGTTTAATCCCAATATGTACCATCCAGACCCAGTACTGTGCCCATAAACAGTCCGATGATATAAACCAGCAGGCAAACAAGGATCGCTGCTGTTTTTATCCAGCCACCCTTACGGCGTACTGGTTCCATCATAGTGTAAAAAAAACCGCCCATGGCCCCCGCAAAAGGTACGATCACCAGGGGCCTGATCATCCAGAAACGGTGCCATTCCGGATTCGGGTTGTCCGCCTTTAACAGGAAAGCGCTGATCAATATTAATCCGATCCCGGCGCCCAAGCCGGTATTTTTAAGCAGGGAAGGGGAATGCAGGGATTGGTTCAGGTACTTGATGAAGGTCATAAAATCAATTATTATTAAAGTAAAAAGTACTTTGAAATACAAAGTAAAGTTTTAATTTTGAATTCAGCAAGTAATATCTGCAGCTTGTAGTCCGGAAGGATAGAGCCGCAGCACAGGCGACTGCCGGGTATTTTTTTTATCACTTATAATTTTATCATATGCAATTCTTTGTAAAGGAAAATTCGGTGGTCCGGCAAATCTGGGGCAAGAGCGATACGGTGCTTTTTATTTTTGCGGGTGCGGCGGCGGAGTTTGCGTTGAATAAAGCGGTGGACTGGCTCTATTTCACCGGCCGGCTTCCTTCCGATCCGCTGGGACGGCTCTTCTCCACCGTGGGGTATGCGAAAAGGATCGTCTTCGCATCAGAAGCGGATGCCCATAAAGCCATTGACTCCATGCGCCAGATCCATGCCGTTGTTGAAGGAAACCGGGGAGCTTCCATACCCGATTGGGCTTACCGGGATGTACTGTTTATGCTGATCTTTTATTCCATCGCATCCTATGAATTGCTGGAAAGAAAATTAACAGCGGAAGAAAAAGAAGAAGTCTACAATGTATTTTATCGGTTGGGATCCAGGATGGGATTGACAGCACTGCCTCCGGCATATACCACATGGCTGCCGGTACGTGAAACCCACCTGCGGTCTGATCTGCAAAAGAGTGCATACACGGACGACTTGTTTAAACAATATAAAAAACACCTGGGGGCTTTCCGGTATAAGGTGCTAACGGAAGGGCAGAAATTAATTGTACCGTCTGTGGTAAAGGAATTATTGCATTTAAACCGCTTTAAATGGATGGCGCCGGTAGTTCCCTTGTATAAAATCATTTGCCAGATCAAACTGGATTGGCTGCTAAAACAGATACTGCTTCCGGCGGAATATAAAAAACAGATCAGGAAACTGGATGTGCAGTCTTCCCACTATGTTTGATTTATTCAGCCGTAGTAGGATCAATAATGGTTTTCACCTCGGACACTGCATTAGCAGGGAAGCCTCCTTGTTTTGCATGCTCCCGGACCATCTCTTCATTGGGTGCAATGTATATGCAATAGATTTTATCATCCGTCACATAACTATGTAACCATTGTATTTGCGGGCCCATATTGCTTAGCACTCCACAAGAGGTTTGTGAAATTCCCTTTAATTGTTCGGCAGTTAAATTACCGGCACCGGCGATTTCCCGTTCAATAACATACTTAGGCATAGTGGTTGATTTTTGTTTTCCTACTCGTCAGGCTTTTCGGTTTCGCCCCGTTTTTTTAGTAGTGTCTGGACTCTACTTTTTTATAAGTCAGTTGGTTTTGAATAATTGTCAATCAAAATAATTGCTGTTAAAATCTGCTACTTATTGTTGTTGTAGTCTGAATACCTACACAATAAATCTAAGCTATTGACTGACAAATACAAAAGAAACTGCTATTTGAGAATTTATTTTTTAATCTTCTTGTTGAATTGTTCAACAGTGACTCCGCAGTCCCCATTCGCGTCATTTTCCGTTTCTTTGCACCATGATATCTTCCATCAACGACTTCAAACAACCCTTCTTTATCGGCATCGCCGGTTCCGGCATGAGCGCCCTGGCCCAGTACCTCAAAGGCATTGGTAAAAGCGTAAGCGGGAGCGACCGGTTCTTCGCCCCGGGGGTGTATAACGAAACACAGGAGAAACTGGAAGCGGACGGAATCCGTTGTTTTGTCCAGAACGGTGAGGGGATTACTGAAGCCACAGACCTGGTGGTTTGTTCCACCGCCATTGAGGATACCGTGGCGGAAGTACAGAAGGCCAAACAACTGAATATTCCCATTCTGCGACGTTCAGAACTGCTATCCCTGATCGCAGACAGCAAAAAGACTATTGCCGTAGGTGGCACCAGCGGCAAGAGCACCACCAGTGCCATGCTCTTTGATATTCTGGAGAAAGCCGGACTGCAGCCCAGTATTATCAGCGGGGCCGGACTGATCAGTATCATCAAAGAGGGGAAAATCGGAAATGCGAAAGTTGGGGCAGGGGAACTGCTGGTGATTGAGGCAGATGAAAGTGACGGTTCCATTGTACAATACAAACCCGAGATCGGGCTGCTGCTGAATATTGATAAGGACCACCAGGAGATCGATGAACTGCTCAGCCTGTTCGGAATCTTTAAAAATAATTCCCGCAAGTTTATCACGAACCAATCGCATCCCTTAACCGCCCCCCTGTCTGCTCAATGGGCCAATGATTTCGCCACCGATACCAGTCATGATGCCGGGTATACCGCCAGTGATTTCAAGCAAGTGGGAATGGAAATCAGTTTCAGGGTGAATAACCAGTCTTTCAGCCTGCACCTGCCCGGTAAACATAATATGGAAAACGCGGTTGCAGCTACTGCCGTGGCGCACCAATTGGGGGTGGACCTGGCTACCTGTGCGGCAGCACTGAGAAACTATGAAGGCATTTACCGCCGCCACCAGGTACTTGGACAAAAGCAAGGTGTCTGGATGATTGACGACTATGCCCATAACCCGGTGAAATGTGCGGCAGCCATCGCGGCCTGTCAGCCGATCGCGCCCACAGTAATCGCATGGTTTCAGCCCCATGGCTATAAGCCCACTAAATTCTTAAGAGCTGATTTCGTCAAGGAACTAGCTTCTGTCTTAAGACCCCAGGACGAAATTTGGATGAGTGAGATCTTCTATGCCGGCGGCACAGCCGTTAAAGATATTTCTGCCAATGACCTGATCAATGACCTGAAAGCATTGGGTAAACAGGCTTTTTTTGTAGAACACCGTGATGATTTTATTGAAACGGTGCGACCCCACCTGACGCAAAACTCTGTACTGCTCCTCATGGGAGCCCGGGACCCCTCCCTGGAACATTTTGCAAAGGAAACTTGGGAAAGGCTTTGATTCTCTTATAAATATTTCATTATAAGACTTGTCAGGGGTGATTCAGAAGGGTGGTAATTAATTAGCACATTCATTGGCTAATTGTCAAACCGCTTACATGGCTAATTCCGGTGTATTCTCTTTCGCCACCGGTAAAAACATATACCAGCACAAAGCCATCAGCAAACTGGAGTAGGATCCATCCAACTGGTTCTTATCTCTCTTAAATTGTACTTCGGGATTCCCTTCATCTGTTTTAAGTCCGCAGGTGATCATTGGCTGATCTGCATGCTCCTTGAATATCTGCAGTTCAGCCAGTGGATTATTGATAACGGAATAAAAATAGCGGTCATTGTCAATGTTGATAAAAGACCGGCCATTCTCATGCCCCAGTTCCCCAAGCTTTATTCCATATTCAGTACGTAATACCGTTTTGTTGCGGAGGAACCCTTCTTTGCGAATCTGAAACACCCTTTTTTCGGTACCGGTTTCCACCCGTGCCGAATGGGAAAATGGATGAAAATGAAGCGTCAGTAGCTTCTGCTCATCCTTGTATAAATGATAGACTTCATTATCTGGAGTTAATGAAATTTTTTCCCATCTCATGGTTATTGATTTTAATCGTTGGTAAGGTAGGCTGCTTCAGGGTGGGGATTACTGATTAACCTAAAGTTAACGGTAAGTTCATATTGGGAAAGGCCGGGTGAAAAGACTGTGGAAAACCCAGGGAATACATCTTAATAAGTTGATTGTCAGATAGCGAAGAGATCAATTTGCTAAGAAAACCTGTTATAAATGTGCCAATATGCCAATTAGCCAATGTGACAATTGAGGAAGTGACTAAAAGATCGATGGTCGTTTATGATACAGGAGAGATTTATCTAAAAACAAATCAACAAAACTTTAGATTAACCATCTTAGAAGGTCAATTGGCTAATTGGCACAGTGGCTAATTATTAATCAGTCTCCTTATTACAACATAAGATACAACTACCAACAAAAGCACTACTACAACCGCAATGATCACCAACGTTTGATCCGGTAGCTTGAGTTTATCCCGGCGTTTTTGCTTTTTCTCCGTTTTTTTCTTCAGGTCGCGGTTGAGGGCTTCTATTGTATACTGAATTTGTTCCTTGTCTTTGAATTCCTGCAAACCTTCCATTGCCTCCTCTTCAAAATCCCCCTGCATCAGCAGTTTTTCCACCTCATGCTTTTGCCCGGGCGTAAGTTTCCCCTGCAGGTACAGCATCATGGTCTCCTGATCGATCTCCGGATGCTCATTGGATAATATGTCCTTTAAATTATCTGACATTTTTTATTACGCAATTCTATTCAATAAGTCTGTCTGAACTTTAATAACTCTTTCATTGGCACATTGGCTAATTTGCGATTGCACGGTTAATAAACTTAAGCTCCTTTTTCTTTTAGTTTTTTCTCTACGAGTAACCTCAGATTCCGTTTCCCATTCTGTATATAACTCTTTACCTGCAACATACTGAATCCTGTTTCCTCACTCACTTCCTGGTAGCTCTTTTTCTGAAGGTAAAACAAAGTTACACATTGCTGCTGCACCGGGTTGAGCTCGGTCAGCGAGCGTTCCATCAGGTCGAGGGTCCGATCATTTTGCAGGAGTGCCTGCTGGTCGGTCTCTTCTCCGGGGGTGGCCGTATGCCGCTCATTGATTTCAGCCGTGATCTTGCCCTGTTTCTCCCGGATCCGCATCAGGCAATGGTTTTTCGCCACCATATAGAGCCAGGATTTAAAATACTCCACTTTGTATTTCTGCAGTTCCTGGATCACTTTGAGAAAAATCTGCTGAACACTGTCCTTGGCTTCTTCCTCATTTTTGAGATACTTCATGGACACACCAAGCAGTAAGAGCGTGTACCGCTGCAACAGGATACCCAGCCACTCATTATTATGGTCGGCATAAAACTGCTCAAGCAGTTCCTGGTCGCTGATATGGGCGTATTTGTCCGCTTTCACCGCTGGGGTATCAATTTCTTTATGTAAGATGCGGGTTTTGTCTATTTCAACAAAATTTTCAGAAAGAACATTCCTTAATTTCGGAAAAACTTTCTCATGCAATACGCAATCGTGAATGTCCCCGTGGCTGCAGTACGCCGGAAACCCCGGCATAATAAGGAAATGGTGAACCAGCTTCTTTTTGGGGAAACCGTACATGTATTGAAAACAAAAGGGGATGCCTGGGTAAAAATAAAAAGCCTGCATGATGAATATGAAGGCTGGGTGACCGGGAGCCTGCTGGAGGAAACGGATGAAATCACCGCCTTACATAAACCGGTATTTGTAACCGCCGGATTGCTTACCCGTGTCAGTAGTGGTGCCCAGACCCTGCATATTCCGGTCGGTGCTTCCCTGCCGGCCTTTGAAGAGGGGAAGTGCTGGATTAATAAGCAGGAATATGTGGTCGATGGCCCCGTTTATAACCGGATGGAGCATCTGCCGGCATCAGTACTGATTGATAAACTAGTACAGCCCTGGCTTAATGCCCCTTATTTATGGGGAGGCAGAACACCACTGGGTGTGGATTGCAGTGGTTTTGTACAGGTCAGCTTTAAATTGCTGGGAATTGATCTGCCACGGGATGCCTGGCAACAGGCACAGGCGGGTGAGCCGGTGGATAAACTGGCAGATGCACAACCAGGCGACCTGGTTTTCTTTGATGATAAAGAGGAAATCGTGCATGTGGGTGTCTTACTGAATAAGGAAACGGTGATCCATGCGTCAGGGAAAGTGCGTATCGATCCGATCGATAAGAAGGGAATCATTCACGCGCAGACCGGCAAAAGAACCTACCGTTTAAAAGCGATAAGACGCTATTGGTAAGAAGGCCCGGTTGTCAATAACTAAAAAACGTATAGTAATGGCCAGAACGTTACCGTTTTTTGAATTGGAACTCCAGGCCAGGGTGATAATAGGAAAACTGACATTGGCAAAATAAAAATCCCTCACTTCGCCGGTAATGGTATCCCCGTCTTTCAGTTCACGGGGATGGTTCATGTCAAAAGCCCGTTTATACTGGCGCACCAGTTTTTCATACTCGTTTTCCACATCTGTCATTCCTTCTTTACCTGCCGGGGCATAACCCACCAGTTGATAAAGGAAAAAGGGTTGGGCCGGGTGGAGCGAATCCTCTTCGGTTTCCCGTTCAGATAAAATCACTTTGACTTTTTCCGGCCGGAAGAAAAAAGGTTTATGGGTGCTATAGAGACCCTCCAGGAAAAACAAACTGGTATCCGTTTTACGAAGAACATTGCTTTGGGTGATCGTGGGATCGTTCATCAGCCTTGTCACAAAAGTGCTGAAGTCTTTATTGAAGGGACTGACCCGGAAATAATCGTGGGCGATTTTACCGGCGGCACCCATAATTTTTTCATCAGAAATCTGGCTGCTGGCAGAACTGATCATCAGCCATCCGGTCAGTAATAGTAAAAGGCGTCTGCTCATGCAGTTGTTTTTTCAAAAAGTAAGGTAGGGTATTTTGTATCCAGCGGGACTGATCTGTTTTAATTTACCATTTCTTTAAATCCAGTTGGGTCAGAAAACGCCTTTTACCCATTTAAAAATGATGGTATCCCAATGCAACATTTTAAAAGCGGTATACATAAGGATCACGGCAAAAATTTTCTTCAGAGATTCCTGGTCGATTGAAAGCGCGAGTTTACCGCCAAAATAGCCACCCCCTATAAATCCGATGGCCAGCAGTCCCACCACTTTCAGATCAATTGGGGTGCCGAGTTTCTGGCATTGGTAGTAGTAATAGAGGGAAGCCAGTATGACCACCGGCAGGGTCAATACAGCCAGGGAAGTGCCTTGAGCCTGGTGTTGGGTATAGTGCATAAAGAAGACGAGCGCTGGCACCATAATGATACCGCCACCCACGCCTACCAGTCCGCTGAGCACACCCGCCGACAGTCCGATCAGGAGGGCGGTGATCACCAGTTGTGTTGCCATAGTATGTTTTTGAGTCATTATTTTTTAAACGTCTCGTTATAAAGTTCGATCGATTCTTTAATGATCCGGAAGGCAATACCCTGATCCTGGAAGGTATCGATCTCCACTTTTTTATTTTCGAGTACTTTATACTGTTCGAAGAAATTTTTCAATTCGAGCAGAAAATGCTGGGGCAGTTCCTCGATCCGCCGATAGTGATTGACGGAAGGATCCTGGGCAGCCACGGCAATAATTTTATCATCTTCCTGGCCGCTGTCGATCATCTGCATATTGCCGATCACATTTGCTTCCACGAGGCAGAGGGAGCGGATGGACTGGGAGCAAAGTACCAGGATATCCAGCGGATCGCCATCAAGACCCAATGTCTGTGGAATGAATCCGTAATTGACGGGGTACTGGAACGAGGAATAGATCACCCGGTCGAGTTTCAGCAACCCGGAATCTTTATCCACTTCATATTTGGACCGGGAACCCTGTGGGATTTCGATCAGGGCGTTGACAGTAGCCGGGGCTTTCTTTCCATAATTTACGCCGTGCCAGGGGTGACTTACAGTTAACATAGTTCAATTTTTTATCGGGTTAATTTCATGCCGGCATAAGTAGCCAGCAATCCAAGCAGCACACTGGCTGCAATATAAGCAAAGAATAAAGCCAGTTTTTGTTCCCTCAGTAAACCAATCCCTTCGAGTGTGAAGGCAGAGAAAGTGGTAAATCCTCCACAGAGTCCGGTCATGAGAAAAAGCTTCCAGTGCTCATTGTTGTCAAAACTCCGGAAACTGATACCCCAGATCACCCCGATCAGCAGGCAGCCGGTGATATTGACTGCAAAAGTGCCCCAGGGAAAGCTATGCGAATACACTTCTGCAAACCATCGCTGGCAGAGATACCGGGCCATACTGCCGAGACCTCCACCAAGACCAACTAAGAGAAGATTGTTAAGCATGGAAGTTAAATTGGTTTTGGGGGTTTATAAAGTTTATAAGGTTTATAGGGTTTATAAGGTTGAGAATTGCTTTCTTAGCAGGTTCCTGGCAACGGACAACTGACAACTGTTAAGGTTTTGGATTGAGGGTGTCAGCATCGTGTTGGTAGAGGTATTTCAAATCCACGAGCCATTTGCCACTCATCCGATACACTTTCAGGGTGTCGGGGTTACTCATAAATGAATTGGAGTAG
>CAZYTV010000164.1:0-9857 GCA_964650455.1 uncultured Chitinophaga sp.
TTCCAGACTGACAAGAGCGGACAGGTTGTTTACCTGTACACCATTGACCCCGAACAACAGCATAGCTATATCGCTGCAGCCGGAAAGAAAAGTTATGATGTGCTGCTGATGAACTCTCCGATTGACACCCATTTTATTCATCACCTGGAAATGAAACTGGAAAAAACATCGATGAAGCGGGTGGATGCTGATGTGGTGGATAAACTGATTGAAAAGGAAGACAGCGAAAAGCACCAACTGACCACGGAAGAAACTGACAAACTCAAAGCAATCTTTGATAAAGCAATCAGCAATCCCGCCATGAAAGTGGAAGTGGAAAGCGGGGCGGCCGACAGTTTCCCGGTCAGTATTACGATGGAAGAATGGATGCGCCGGATGAAAGATATGAGCAAACTCGGTGGCGGCATGAATTTCTATGGTGCCATGCCCGATAATTATAAAGTGGCGATCAATGGCAACCACAAACTGATCAGTAAAATCTTAACGGCCGACGAAGCTCAGCAAACCATACTCGCCAAACAGGCCTTCGACCTGGCCTTATTGGCCCAGGGCATGCTCAAAGGAGCAGACCTGACGGCATTTGTGGAAAGAAGCGTGGAAGTGTTGTAAGAGAGGCGAGAAGCTAGAAGCGAGAAGGGATCCTAAAGAAGAAACCACCTGATTATTTGGATCATTCCCTCAGGAGGTTCCTTCTTGCTTCTCGCTTCTTGCTTCTAGCTTTTTCATTTCCCTCCCTGGTGAAGCACAAATCAGGTTTTTCCATAAATTATTTTCATACCCCCTGTGCAATCCCTGCATTCCCTGCATCCGTTAAGAAAGCGTGAAATATTTAACACCAAAACCAGGGAGTATGAAAAAATTACTACTGGCAGGATGCTTATGGCCTGCCCTTATAAACGCCCAGGTCGTTCAACCTGTGCTCTCCGAAGATTACAGGACACTGATCCGTAAGGACAGCAGTGCTGTACGCTGGAAGGACAGCAGCAACAGTTTGCGTCATGCTCCCTTGCATTTTACCGGGTATATTTTCAGAAACCAGTTTTTGGTCAAAAGGGTACAAATCTCCCGGAACAACAAATTGCAGTTGCAACCGGCCAATACCCACTATTTGTATTTCAGCGGCAGTTTCGCCTCCACGATTGAAACAAAACATCATAACCGTACTCCTTTATTGCAGGAAGAATACGCACAGGGGCGTGCCGTAAACGGACAACTCAACTGGCAGGGACCTGAGACCGGTGAACTTTTCAGTTACGGACCCGCATTAGCCAACCTGGAATTTGATGGGAGCAGTTATGCTTACGACAAGTTGGGAAGGCTGACCATTGCCGGAACAGGAAATGGTATCCGGGCAAATAATTACTCCAATTCCCTATTACGGCCATCCACCTTTTTTTCCAATAACCTGGTTGTATCTGCCAGGTACCAAACAGCTTATTCGAAATACCTGGGCGTACAATTCAAAGCCGGGCAAAGCAGTGAAAAAACGATCCTGCTGCACAATAAAAACAAAGCCCGGCACTATACGGTCACCGCCAACAGTCAACTGAATAAATTAATGCTAAATGCCGGCTATACATTCCGGGAAGAAAAATTTGATCACAGCAACCGGAATGGCTATCTGAACAGGATATATATGAATAGTCTGCTCAGTCCTGTCAGCTTTTCAAACAGCCAGGGACTCACAACCGGGAATCAGCAACGGGCTTATAGTCCAATGGCAGATAATCCCTTATTCCTGCTTGATAATCCGCAACAGGGGTCTGTGCAGCAGCAACAGACCGTTTACCTGAACCAGGAGCACCGTTTCGGTAATGTGAAAATAAAACTCAGTCAATCGCTTGAAAAAGGAAAGCAGCAAAACCGGGAATCATACCAGCCGGGTACCGCATTTTTCCCGTCAGGCGTATCGGTGAACCGGAACAGCTATGATAAAAATTACCAGTTACGGGGGGAAATTGAATATACAGTACCATTCGACAATTACAAGTTCAATGCACAACTGAATGGTATCTATCAGCATGCTGTGAAACAATCCGTCATAGACTATATGGACATCCCTGTTCACTACCGGTACCAGCGTTCTGTACAGGATGCTTCCATTAGCTTTCTGCCTTATTACCGCTCCGGCAGCATTGAAACAGGAATAGCACTCAATAATAAATTTTATGTTTCCAATACTTCGGTCAAAAATAATTTCTGGCTGCCTTCCATATCCGCTTACCATTTGTTTCGCGAACTTTTTGACAGTTATAGCTGCAGCCTGAAACTAACTGCATCCTATAACCGCTTTGATAGTGAAGTCCCGGTCAGTCAGTCTTTTGCCGGCACCGGACTTGTACAAACTAATCCCTCCCTGGCCGGCCTGTTCCTGCCCCAGGCAGAAGTGAACGGCTTTACTGGATTACACCCGGTGGAACACCGGGAATACCAGGCCGGGTTGGAATTCATGTTTAAAAACAAAATCCAGGTGACAGCCGGCTGGTTCCACCGGCGTATTAACAACGATGTATTCCCGTTCGTACAGGGCAGCAGGTTAATCCTTGATAATATGGCCAGTCATTATACCCGGGGAACTGAATTACAAATTGAGTTTAACCGCTACTTATCCGGATCTAAAAAAATAAATGCCGGGGGTGCACTCCTGTTTATCAAATGGAAGAGCCGTGTCATTGATGTAAAAGACGGCTTTAACTTTCATCCGCTCTTTGGCTTTAGTAATGTTCACAAAGCCCTGGTCAGGGGGGAGCCCCTGGGTGTAATTATGGGCAACTCCTGGCTGCGTGATGCAGAAAGCAGGAAGATCATTGGCAGCGATGGATTCCCGCTGGTTGATAACCAACTGAAAGTTTTGGGCAATCCCATTCCTGATTTCATCCTGAAATTTAGTCAAAAGCTCCGGTATAAACAATGGGATTTATTCATTGACTGGGAATGGAAAAAAGGCGGGGATATGTGGAATGGCACAGCAGCCATGCTGGATTATTATGGCCGGTCAGCCAATACCGGCACAGAGCGCAATACGCGTGACTATATATTTGAAGGCGTACTGATCAATGGAAACCATAACAGCCTCCCGGTAAATTTTTATGATCCGGCCCTCCCCTTCTCCCAAAACAGGTGGGTTCGCTATGGTGCTGCCGGAGTTGCGGAGGACTATATTCAAAAAGCAGATATGCTGCGGATCAGTATGATCAGTATTTCCTGGAATAAAATGATCAGAAAATTCCTGCCCCGGCTTTCCCTCGGTCTGTATGCCAATAACCTGTTGATCTGGTCGCCATACAAAGGAACAGATACGAATCAACTGATGTACGATCAGGCTGGTTCACAAGGCCTCGACTTCTTTAATCTCCCTGCTACCCGCACCGCAGGATTTAAAATGTCTATTCAATTTTAATCGTATGAAAAAAAGTTATCCTTCTTGCTTACTGCCATTCCTTCTTTTTGCTTTCACCTTTACCCTTTCTGCACAGGACTATGCTTCGCAAAAAGAAAAGATCTATATACATACCAACCATCAATTCTTTGCTGCCGGGGATATTGTTTATTTCAAAGCGTATGTTGTAAGGGGAGAAGACAACACCCCCTCTGGTATCAGTACGGTAGTATATACTGAACTGCTCGGTCCCTCTGGAACTGTTTTGCAAAAATCGAAATGGCCGGTTACCGATGGATATGCCGAAGGTTCGTTTGATTTTAACCATGAAGCCCCGGGTGGTATATATAAAATAAGAGCCTATACCAGTTGGATGCAAAATGAAAGTGACCAGCTCTTCTTTGTAAAAGAGATCACGCTGCAGAAAGTACTTGCCCCGCGCATATTGATGAAACTGGATTTCCCGGAAAAGGGATATGGTCCCGGTGCAACGGTGAAAGCCGGTTTTTCGATGCGCAACCTGGAAGACCAGCCTATCCGTAATTACCAGGGAAAATATACCGTTTTCATTGGTGGTGAAGCAATCCGGCAACAACCGTTCAGTACCGATGGAGAAGGAAAGGCAACGATCCGTTTTGACTTACCCGGCAACCTGTCTGTAAACGATGGCTTACTCACCATCACCGTGCAATACGATTCCTATACAGAGTCCGTCTCCCGGAGCATTCCGATCGTGCTGAATAAAATAGATCTTCAGTTTATGCCCGAAGGAGGTACCCTGGTCCAGGGACTGACCTGCTGGGTGGCTTTTAAAGCCCTCAATGAATTCGGGAAAGCGGCTGATATTAAAGGAGAGATCCGCGATCTGCAGGGAAATAAAATAACCGTTTTCGAATCTTATCATTTTGGCATGGGTAAATTTGAATTCACACCGAAACCCGGTCAATTATGTAAAGCCTTTATCACTTCACCTGAAGGAATCAGCCAATCCTACGAATTGCCCATCGCATCTGTAAACGGGGTATTACTGCATGTTGAAAAAGAGCAGTCAAAAATACGGGTACGATTGAGGGCTGCAGAAAAACTGGACGTAACACTGAGGGTAGTGGTCCGTAATACCACTTATTATACAAAAGCGCTTTCCCTGCACAAAGGGGATAATACCCTCAACATAGATGAGCTTGATTTTCCAGCTGGCATTGCCCAATTTACGCTGTATGCAGCCAGCGGGCTGCCCTTGGCTGAACGACTGGTTTTCCTGAATGAAAACAAGCAACTGAATGTAAATGTGACATTTGACAAACTAAGATACCTGCCCCGTGAGAAAGTACAACTCTCCATTAAAACAACAGATCAGAGCGGACAAGCTATTCCCTCAAATTTTTCTCTGTCTGTAGTGGATGATAAACTATGGACTTATGCGGATGACAAACAGGACCATATTCTTTCCTGGTTGCTGTTAAGCAGTGAACTGAAAGGAAAAATTGAAGAGCCCCGGTTTTATTTTAAAAAAGAGGAGGTCAAAGCTATCCCGGCTCTTGATCTCCTGATGTTGACACATGGCTACCGCTATTTTGATTTTATTGACTATGTGGTAAAAGACGGTTCCCTGAAATATCTCCCCGACCAGGACAATATTGTCAGCGGGGTGGTAAAAGACCTGGATGGCAATCCGGTGCAGGCCAAACTGTTTATCATGAACAATATACCGGGTGGCAGGGGTATGGAGTACACAACGGGTACAGACGGTGTATTCTTTTTTTCCGAACTGCAACCCAATAGTCAATATGTTCTTTTTGCACAATCATTAAACAAAAAAGGAAGAACCGTCATTCATATTCTTCAAAACGGGGTTGGTTATAACCCGGCAAAAACCCGGTCCTTTTCCCTGGTGGCTGGTAAGCAACTGAATTTTGAAGGGGGGGCGGTATCTCCTGCGCTGAACGCCATCCGGCAGCAAAAAAAACCGGCAACCCCGGACCTGATGGAAGGATTGAATGAAAACAGGAGTATGTCAGAAGTAGTGGTCACCTCTGCGTATGGGATGAAAAGAAGAAAGGAGCTGACGGGGGCGGTATCCTTTGTATGGGCGGAGGATATCCTCTCTGCGAACCGGCTCAGCAATGCGCTTGAAGGAAGAGTAGCCGGATTACAGATTTACCAGAAATCGAATCCCCTGGACGGATCTGTGATCCGGTTAAGAGGTATCACAAGCATCAACGGGTATAATGAACCACTCTATGTAATTAACGGGGTGCCTGTAACAAAACTGAGTCTGAATACGATGAGTCAAAACGATATTGAGTCTGTCACAGTGCTGAAAGATGGCAATGCGACAGCCCTGTACGGGTCCGCTGCTGCATACGGCGCCATCATCATTGAATCAAAAACTTACAGAAGGGAAAGAATTCAGCTAAAATTCGGGAACCGGTATTATTACTCTACTCAGATACTGAATACCGGGGGCACCAGCTATATGCCGGCCCGAAAATTCTATGCCCCGTTGTATCAAAATACAAAAACCAACGAACGCACAGATTTCAGGGAAACCATTTACTGGAATCCCGTTGTGCAAACCGATAAAGAAGGACTGGCTAAAGTGGAATACTATAATTCAGATGCATCCACTACTTTCCGTGCCATTGCAGAGGGATTGGGATTTAACGGGTTGGCAGGCAGAACAGAAAATACATATACTGTACAGCAGGCCCTTCAACTGGATGCCAAGATTCCCCCTTATCTCACGGTGGGTGATAAAGCCCTGGTACCCCTGATCATTAAGAATAACAGCGGGGAAGCCGGCAGTTTCCAGGTCGATATCACGCCTCCGGAAAAATTTATCATTGGCGCCTATGTCAACTCCTTCCCTTTACAACCTGATAGTTCCATACAATTACTGATACCGCTGGAAGCCAGTACGGCTGCATCCGGAAATATCCGGTTCACCGTAACCGGCCCGTCCACAAAAGAAACACTTTCATTGCCGGTATCGGCTGCTGATAAAGGATTTCCGGTAAAGCTTGTATTCTCCGGCAACCAGTCCGCTCAACACGCTTTCAGCATTTCTAATATAGTACCCGGTACCCTGCAGACCAGTCTGCGTTTATTCAAATCACTGGAAGGGCAATTAGTGAATGGCATTGAATCCATGTTACGTGAACCTTATGGCTGTTTTGAACAAACCTCCTCCAGCACCTATCCGAATATCTTTATCCTGAAATACCTGAAAGAAACCGGAAAGTCAAATCCGGAAATTGAAAAGAAAGCACTGGATTATATCCGGCAGGGATATAAAAAACTGATCGGATTTGAAACCAGTCAGCATGGGTTTGAATGGTTTGGCAATACACCACCCCATGAAGCACTGACCGCTTATGGACTGCTTGAATTCACTGACATGAAAGAATTTACAGAGGTGGATTCAAAAATGCTGGAACGTACGAAGAAATTCCTGCTGAGCAGAAGGGACAAGGAAGGTGGGTTCCGGATTCAGAACAAGGGATATGACCAGTTTGCTTCAGTACCCAATAAAATCGCGCATCTCTATATTGTATATGCCCTGACCCAGGCGGGCATGGGCAAGGAGATTGAACCGGAATATAAATCGGCTGTTAAAAAAGCCCTGGACAGTAAGGATGCCTACCAAATGGCCCTGATGGCTCTGGCCGCCAGCAATATGAAAGATCAGCCAAATTACCTGGTACTGATGCAGGCATTAAATCAACAACCAGACAAACTGAATGCAGAAACATCCGTCGTCAATTCAAGAGAAGCTTCATTAAGGGTGGAATCAAAAGCCCTGTATGTATTGGCTTTATTAAGAGCCGCTTCCCCTGATCTCGCTAAAGCAGCAGGTCTTCTCTCCGGTATTCTTGCAGAAAAAAGTTATTACGGATACGGATCCACGCAGGCTACCGTACTGGCCCTGAAAGCCCTGACTGAATATGCCCGGGTATCCGGAAATCCATCTGAAAATACAGAGATCCGTTTTACGGTAAATGATACCCTTCTGACCGATTATGCAGGAGTGAATCCACTCTTACAATCCGGTAATAATGTGTTTGCTGTTGCTTATGAGAAAAAGGGGGAAGCAGTTCCTTATAACCTGGAGCTTTCTTACAGCACTTTCATACCACCTTCCCATCCAAAGGCTGAACTGCAGTTGAAAACCGTTCTCAAAACCGGTGAAACAACCGTAGGAGAAACAGTTCGATTGGATATGGAAGTAACCAATAACCAGTCTGTGCTGCAGCCCATGGCCATTGCCAAGATCGGGATACCCGCCGGTTTATCTGTACAGCCCTGGCAACTGAAGGAATTGATTGAAAAAAACAAAGTAACCTATTATGAAATTTTCGATAATTACCTGGTATTTTATTGGATGGGTTTTGCCCCGAATGAGACCAAACAACTGGGACTGGACCTGAAAGCAGAAATACCGGGAACTTATAAAGGCAAGGCCAGCACGGTTTACCTGTACTATACGCCGGAGTACAAGTACTGGGCTGAAGGTACAGAGGCGATAGTAAAGTAAGCGAGAAACGAGAAGCTAGAAGCGAGAAGGGGCCTCCTGAGGGAATTTTCCAATCAATCAGGTGTTTTCTTCTTTAGGATTCCTTCTAGCCTCTCGCTTCTAGCCTCTGGCTTTTTTCCGTATTTTAGCGCTTCATGCCCCTTTACCTCTGCTCCCTTAATTCAGGCAGTAATGCCAATTGTTACTATATCGGCAACCGTGAGGAAGCAGTGCTGGTGGATACCGGGCTGAGCTGTCGGGAAACCGAGCGGAGAATGCTGCAACGGGAGCTGGATATGAAAAAAGTGAAAGCTATTTTTATCTCCCATGAACATTCCGATCATATCACGGGGATGTCGGGCCTTTCCAAAAAATACCATATCCCGGTTTATATCACCAATGGAACTTTTTTAAACAGCCGGATGCCCCTGGAAGAAGACCTGATCTGCACGTTTAAACATGCGACACCGGTGACCATCGGGAATCTCCACATTACCCCTTTCAAAAAGTCGCATGATGCGGCCGATCCGCATAGTTTTATGATCTCAGGTCATGGCGTGAATGTGGGTGTGATCACCGATATCGGGTATGCCTGCAAAAAAGTGATGAAGTATTTCGGGCAATGCCATGCCGCTTTTCTTGAATCCAATTATTGTCCGGATATGCTCCGCAATGGTTCCTACCCGTATCATTTGCAAAAACGGATCAGCGGGGATGAGGGCCACCTGTCCAATCACCAGGCACTGGAATTATTTCAGCAGTATCGCTCCCCGGAACTCGAACTACTGATTCTCTCCCATTTATCCAAAAACAACAATTCCCCCGAAACAGTCGCCAATCTCTTTGCGCCACATGCTGCAGGAGTCAATGTAGTAGTTGCTTCGAGGTACGAAGCCGGCGAAGTATTCTGCCTGGATGATAAAGAAGTAACGAAGGACGTGATAAAGACGAGGAAGAAGGTGCTGAAGAATGAAAGCCAACTAACGCTATTTTAAAAAGTACAAAGTACGGGGTACGAAGTACGAAAGGCATTACGTAAAACGAGGAACAGTAGGTTGATTTAGATTAAAATACTCAGGTAGGGCTGTTTCCTGACAACTGACATCTGACATCCGACAACTGTTTTAAAGTACGACCCTTCGATACGCCGAGTTACATTTGCTATTAGCCCTGTAGTTTTTCTAAACGGCTACTCAGGGTGACAAAAAGATCCCTTTCAGAAGGCAACGAACTGCGAACAAATCGTGTAAAACAGGGAACTGTTCGTTATTTTTGATTGAGCCCACTTAGAAGGCGCTGTTTCCTGACAACGACATCTGACATCCGACAACTGATCAAGGAGCCAACCTTTCCCTCTTCCACCCTTCCCCCTCCGGCGTATATAATATCCGGTCATGCATCCGGCTCGGGCGGCCCTGCCAGAATTCGATCTTCGTGGGTTTAACCCGGTACCCGCCCCAGTGCGGAGGCTTGGGAATATGTCCGTGTTTGAAACGCTCTGTATAGTATTCAAATGTCTCTTTCAGCCAGGCCTTGCCGGCCACCACCATACTTTGTGGTGAAGCCCAGGCTCCGATTTTACTGCCATCGGGGCGACTGTCAAAATAATCAATGCTTTCTTTCATCGTGATCCGCTCGGCAATACCATTGATACGCACCTGGCGTTCCAGTTCTTTCCAGAAAAATAATAAACAGCAGTTGGCATTAAAATCCAGTTGCTGGCTTTTAGCACTGTTGTAATTGGTAAAGAAGACAAAGCCTTTTTCATCATAGGCCTTCAGCAAAACGGTACGGGCTTCAGGCATGCCGTCCTGGCCGGTACTGGCGAGGGTCATGGCATTGTACTCAAGAATCTCAGATTTACCGGCATCTTCCCACCATTTTTCAAACTGGGCAATCGGGGAAGTGGCCACATCATTTTCATTGAGTGAGTTCAGGGCATAATCCTTACGGAGCCGTGCAATT
>CAZYTV010000165.1:0-9793 GCA_964650455.1 uncultured Chitinophaga sp.
CCTACTATTTGCTAACTCCTACCTGCTCTCTCAATCCCCCCCTCCCCACCTGCCCCTGCATCCGCCGCTATCACCACCACTGTCGCCGCCACTGTCACTGCTGCTCCCGTCACTGAAATCGCCGCTGGAACCTCCCCCGCCAAAATCGCCATCACCGAAGCCTGTAAATTCCGGAAAAGAGGCGGCTGGTTCTGATTCAAAATGACTGAATAAAGGGGTGCTGTCATAACTGCCGTCACCGTCCCCCGTTGTTTCTTTTTTCTTAGATGCGTAGCCATTCCGTTTTACCTGTTCCAGGTCAAACTTGGTATTGCCCCAGATATCCGAAGGCGGGTCCAGGTCAAATTCTTTTTTATACAGCTCAATAGTATCGATGTACTGGGCACTGAAACGACCGGTCTGGTCTTCCATGGGTACCAGCTCGGGATAATGATCAAAGGGATGCCCGATCACTTGCTCACAAAATTCGCAGTAGGCCCTGCTGAAAAGAATATGTTCATGCCATACCACATCGATGATCTTTGACGGTGTAACCTGGAAATCACTGACCAGCCCGAGGAAGATAAATTTCTTATATTCATTCAGTGCTCTTAATGCGAATCCGGTTTTCCAACCATGTTTGCGGGCAATCTTATGCGCAAATGCATGATAGGAAGGATGGGCATTGCCGAAACGGGCAGCGATCCGGTCAAATAGTCCGGGCTGTACCACATGGTCAAAATAGTAGTTGCGGAGCTCCAGCCATAATTCTTTTTTATCCATAAGTTGAGTTGTCTTTAAAATTAAGGAAGGAAATGGATTCGTTTTATTCCTCCCGATTAAATAATTTTAATTTCTCATGAAACGGGTTTTTCTTTTTATAATGTACTGTTATATGCCGGGTTTGCTGGCTGCCCAGGCACCGGGTGAACAGATTACACGTCTTTTCACCAAAGCCCGGGAACAGCTTCATCAATCCGAATACCGGAAGGCTATTTTATCACTGGACAGTTGTATCCGGCTGGATTCCACCCGTGCGCTGTTGTATAACTGGCGGGCCTGTGCCACACAATACCAGGGACCGGTGAATGAGAAAAAAAATTGTCTCGAAGCGATCCGGTTCTATACAAAAGCCATTGCACTGGATTCGCTGCAATTTGGCTATTATGCCAACCGGGCTTTTGCCTGGCAAAATCTTGATAAAGGGAAACAAGCCCTGGCTGATTACCGGAAAGCGCTGAGTCTGGATACCAGTAATGTACAATTGTACGGGCATGTTTTGCGCTCCTTGTGGATCCAGCGCCGGAATAAAGAAGCACTGGCCTATGCCAGCCTGGTGTTCCTGAAATTTCCGGAGCACGGCTATGCTTATTATGTATGGGGACAACTGAAACGGGACTACCTGCACCAGTATGCTGATGGCAATCAGGATATTAAAAGATCAGAACTACTGGGCTGGGAGCATGGAATACCGGTTTATTACTGAGCATTATCAGGCGGGTTCCCGACATAGGTCATATACATACAAACAGGTCTTTTTATCCTTTGCAGGATGAAAAAGTTCTTCGCCCCCTCCCGCATTTTCATTGCCGTTTTTCTTTTTAGCGCCGTCAGCCTTCCGGCTCAGCAAAAAATGAGTTTTGACCTGGCGGTGATCCGCCAGACCTTTCACCAGGTGAACGGGCTCAACCTGAGTGCATTTTATCATGTTAATGAGAAGCTGGCTGCCGGCGTGGAGATGAACCGGTTTTTTCCGGTTGTACATAAAGAAGCGGAATTATCCGCGTGGGATTTTGATTTTAATGCCCACTACCTCCTGAATCTCCATCATCATTTTTATTTCTACCCGATTGCGGGGATCAGCCATACTTTTTCAAAAGAAATATCCAGGGAGCCAATGGGAGAAGCCATTTATGACCGTTTCTGGTCCCTGAATGCCGGGGCCGGCCTGGTTTGGCAGAAAGGTAAATGGGGACTTCATTCAGAGTTTCTTTATACCTGGGGGCAGTTCAACCAGGAGTTTGTACTGGCCGGACTTAATTATGAAATTGAACTGGGCCGTCATCATAAAGAGCATAAATAACCCTGATACTGAAAGTTTACCAGTCTCTATAGTTGTATCATCCGGACAAAAAACTTCCATTTCATTTTCGGGAATATTAGTATTATTTTCATAGGATAAACCTCCTGTAAAAATTTATACTATGCCTGAACAGCAACCAGGGACCCCTCCTGTGTCCCGAAAACCCAACGACCAGATCATTTCTTATTTTACCCTGCGTATCCTTATTGGAGCCACCGGGATCCTGCTGCCGGTTTTAGTGGTACTGGGAAAATGGATTTCAAACGGAACGCCCGCGCTGGAATTTTCCATCAGCGATTATTATGACAATGGTGCCGGCGGTGACATCCTGGTAGGTGTGCTTTTTGTACTTGGCTTTTTCCTGCTCTCGTATAAAGGGCCTGAAAAAATTGATAACCGCGCTGCCGATGTGGGTTGTGTGGCGGCCCTGGGGGTGGCATTATTCCCTACCACCTACTGCGGTGATTGCTGGGTGCATTACCTCCATTTTGTTTTTGCACTGACCCTGTTTTCCGTATTTATATTTTTCTCCCTCGTTCTCTTTCGCAAAACGAATCCCAACAAACAAATGACTCCGGAGAAAAAGAACCGTAATAAAGTTTACGTGGTCTGCGGGATCATCATGATCGTTTGTATCCTGGCAATAGCCTTCAGCCTGCTGGTACTGAAACAGGAAATCAGTGAGCAATACAGCCTGGTTTACTGGTTTGAGTCCATCGCCCTGGCGTCTTTTGGATTTTCCTGGATCACTAAATCTGAAACACTTTTTCTGAAGGATCATTGACCGGTTATCACCAGACCCAAACAGGTGCTTCTGCGTTTTCGGCATAAACGAGCAGATCAAATACTGCATGCGCAATCAGTGGTGGCCAGATGCTGTTTGAATAATACCGGAGAAGGCCCAGCAACAGGAAGGCTCCGAATGACCAGGAAAAGAATAACCAGACTGGTGTTATACCTGACATTGACGGGGCCAGGAAAAGGCAGGCTTTATAACCGGCATGGATCAGTGACGCCCCTGTAACTGCCAGAACGGGGTTGATGGTTTGCAGCCGCCCCTGGATATATCCCCGGAAGACCAGTTCTTCCATCACGCCAATAACAATGGCTATATATACAAAACTCCGGTAGTAAGCCGGTAAAAGGGGCATGGAATAATTGCCCCGGTAATAAAAGGCACCGGCAATTCCCATGAGCAGACCGGCTATACTAAATAAGACCATGGTTGGTGAATAGCGAAACAGTCCTGACCGCAATATGTTTGTCGTGAAAAGCCGGGGGCCAATGATCAGTCCTGCACAGACCAGTGGCAGGAAGGAGAGCCATTTAACCGGTAGAGGCCAGCTCACCAGCCAGGCAAATAATAAAATACAGAGACTGACCAGGAACAGTTCCCGCAGTGTGCTGTAATTATTGAGTGGTATTTTTTTTGCCGGAAATCTCATTGATTTGTAGTTTTCTTTTTTGCATCAGTAAACCGGATAAAAGTGCAATCGGTATTAACAGGAGCAACCAGCCGGAGCCGAGACAGGCACCACTGTTGGCCACCACAATACATCCTGGCAATGCTTTTTCCATCTCCTTCAAATAAGTACTGTCTTCTTTGCTGTCGAACGGAAGGGAGAGGTAGCGCAGTTTTTTCAGGTTGCGGATCGTGTTTTTATCAGTTACCGTATCAATAATCACCAGTCCCCTGAGATCTGCGAGTTCCTCTAATGCACGGAAATCTGTTATATTGGAATCACCTGCCATTTCCAGCACCTGCAGTTGCTTCAGGTCCGAAGTAAGCTGATTGAATTCGGGTTGAGTAGTATTGGAAGGCAACCCCAGCCATTTTAGTCCCCTTGCTTTTGACAACTGGTCAATACCCGTACATCTGCCTGAGATAATCAGGACCGATAATTTTTCCGGGATTTGCTTCAGTGTGCTTATAGCCGCAGTACTGTCCCCATTACTCAGTACCAGTTCATCCAGCTTTTCCAGGGGGGTTACAAGGTGGTAAAATGCACCATCCAGCAGCAGGCTCAGTTTTTTCAGTTGCGGATTATTTTTTAAAAAATCCGGGGGCATCGAAACGATATAATCGCCGAAGACGATGCACTCTTTCATTTCTGGAAGAGCCGGCAGCGGGTTCCGGATCACTGAATCAGTCAGGGTGATATAAAGACATTTGGCCCGCTTCCAGTGGGCCAGTGCCGGTATTTCCTCATTACTAACGGGAATACTGACCATGGATGGCTGGAAAAAATCTGCTTTGCGGAGGTAATCGGTGACCAGGTCCGTTGAATCATGATCATTAAATGCGAGCGATAACTGCGGATGCTGGCGGGCGATCTCTTTCAGGTAAGGGATATATGAATCCGGTATGGGATCTTTAAAAAATACTGAACCCAGTTCATTCAATTGTCCGGGTTTCATTTTATTGAACCAGGGAAGCAGGTCGCCATCTTTATTAATGATCAGTGAATTTACTTTTCCATTCAGGAAGACGATGGAGTCCCCCTGATCTGACAAGCGTAATGTATCTTCTTTCTGTTGCGGGTAGCGGATATAGGTATCATTGAAGCCCAGGAGGTCGTTTTTTTCGGCCAGTATTGCCCCGTTATGTTTTGTCTCTGAGGGGAAAAAGGCAAAATGAAACGATTTGGACAAATTGATCGTTATGCCTTTGCCCTTTAATTGAACGACTGCAAATCGTTTTTCGGAGGGGAATCCACGGATGATAATCAGGACGATCAGCGTGAGCAGGCCAATCAGCAACAGGGGCATCCAGCGGTAAGTACGTGCAGCTTTATTCGTATGGGTATATTCTGGTTTCATCAAAAAAGTTTGAAAGATGGACAATAACCACTTTCAGGAGCAGGCAGGAATTATTCTCCCAGGAAAGCATAGCGGTACGTAGCTCCCGGGTTAAGGACAGAATTTGGATAACCGGAATTTACTTGTCTGGCGAAGTGTTTTACAATGATGCCCGTTAGCCGGTAGCATGACATAGGGCTTGTTGGTTCACGCCCATTCGTTGAAAAAACTGAGAATTTCCCGGGCCCGGCCGGTATAAAGCCCTCCAAACAGAACGGCATGTACCAGGAGGGGGTAGGCTTCTGTAAGTTTTAAGCGATTCTGCCAGCCCGGCTCAAGGGGATACGCTTCGTTGTAAGCGGCATAAAACCGGGGATCGAATCCGCCGAATAACTGCGTCATACCCAGGTCCATTTCCCGGTGACCATAATATACAGCCGGATCAAAGATCGTGGGCTGACCGTCGGCTGTAACGCTGTAATTGCCACTCCAGAGATCGCCATGCAGCAGGGCGGGGTGCTCAACCGGGAATAAGCTGTCGAGCTGGTTACAGAAATGGCCAGCCGCATTGATATCAGTGCGGTTGAAGAGTCCTTTATTGAAGAGTATCTCCACAAGGGGCATAATCCGGCATTCGGTATAAAATTCATCCCAGGCACCATGACGTTTATTGCATTGCTTTAACCGGCCGATATAATTGTCCTCACTCCAGCCAAAATACAACTGCGGTTGCTGGTGCAACCAGGCCAGCTGATGACCAAAGGATTCCCAGAATTTTTTACCAGGCCTGCCTTTTTCAATCCATTCCATCAGCAGGTATTGTTTATCTCCGGCGGTACCAGTTTTTATCAGGGAGGGGATATAGACACTTTTACTTTTTTTGAGGCTGCTGAGTCCGGCTGCTTCTTTGAGCAACATATCCGGGTATAGCTGTGCCTGGTTGACTTTAAGGAAATACTTTCCGTCCATTGTCTCCAGGCAGAATGCTGCATTGATATCGCCCCCCTGCACCTGTCCGGTTTTTACGACTGTTAATCCACAGTCATCGAAAATCGCCTGTAAAGAAAAGGGCAATGAAGCATTCATAGAACTGAAATTAGCGAATCTGCGGGTAGGGCAACCTGATCCGGATCGGTTCAGGGCAGCAATTTTACTTAAATAAGTACAAGACAATAAACGGCTTAAGTGAAAATTAGTACCTCTTTAAAAAATGAATAAAGGAGGCTTTATGAAGTTGAACAGCCGTTTGTATGTCAATACTCATATTAAAAAAGCTTTTTTGCTGACTTTCCTCATTTAATAGGGGGGAGGCCGGGTTCTATTTTTGGAAACTGACCCGTTTACAAATCCGTATACCGGTCAGTATTAAACGATTGTAAACAAATAAAATCTTGCTGTATGATTACAACAAAAAAATCAGTGGTTGATAAATTCATGCAATTGATGAAGAAACGTAACCCTGATCAGCCCGAATTTTTGCAGGCCGTAGCTGAAGTGGCACAAGCCATTATTCCTTATATCGAGGAACATCCCCAATACAAGAAAGCGAATATTATGGAACGTGTGACTGAAGCTGAACGCATCATTATTTTCCGCGTACCCTGGGTGGATGATAATGGAAATTTCCGTGTCAACAGGGGTTACCGGGTGCAAATGAACAATGCGATTGGTCCTTATAAAGGAGGTCTGCGTTTTCATCCCAATGTAAACCTGAGCATTTTGAAATTCCTGGCTTTTGAGCAGGTATTTAAAAACTCCCTGACCACTTTACCAATGGGTGGTGCCAAGGGTGGTTCTGATTTTGACCCCAAGGGCAAATCCGATAATGAAGTGATGCGTTTCTGCCAGAGCTTCATGACCGAACTCTATCGTCATATTGGTAATGATACCGATATACCTGCCGGTGATATCGGCGTAGGTGGCCGCGAGATCGGTTTCCTGTTCGGACAATACAAACGTCTCTCCAATGAATTTACCGGTGTGCTCACCGGCAAAGGCTTTACTTATGGCGGCAGCCTGATCCGTCCGGAAGCAACCGGTTACGGACTGCTGTTTTTTGTAGAGGAAATGCTGAAAACAAAAGGAGAAACCCTGAAAAACAAGCGCGTGGTGATTTCCGGTAGTGGTAATGTGGCCCAGTATGCCATTGAAAAAACCATCGCCATGGGTGGTATTCCGCTGACCGCCTCCGATAGTGACGGGTTCATTTATGATCCTGATGGTATCGACACAGACAAACTGGAATATATCCTGGAACTGAAAAATGTAAAACGCGGCCGTATCGCCGAATATGCGAAGAAATACAATGTGCCTTACTATGAAGGTGAAAAACCCTGGATGATCCCCTGCGAAGTCGCCCTGCCCTGT
The DNA here is from genome assembly GCA_964650455.1 of uncultured Chitinophaga sp. Taxonomy (GTDB): domain Bacteria; phylum Bacteroidota; class Bacteroidia; order Chitinophagales; family Chitinophagaceae; genus JJ008. Next base: position 7,229 of record CAZYTV010000165.1, read on the forward strand.
GCAGTTCAGAACGAACTGGATAAGGAGGGTGCTGAACAACTGGTTAAAAACGGTTGTAAACTGGTGGCAGAAGGTGCGAATATGCCGACCACCCCGGAAGCCATTGAAGTATTGCATGAAAATGGAATCATGTATGCCCCGGGTAAAGCAGCGAATGCAGGTGGTGTGGCTACTTCCGGACTGGAAATGTCACAAAACTCCATCCGTCTTTCCTGGACCCGCGAGGAAGTGGAAAATAAACTGCGGATGATCATGCGCAGTATACATGAACAATGTATGGAACATGGTAAGCGGGAAGATGGTACCATTGACTATGTAAAAGGAGCTAATATAGCAGGCTTTGTAAGAGTGGCTGATGCCATGCTGGCAGAAGGACACGTATAGCCGGCAGACAAAGTCACTGTTGTTGGTTTACGAAAAAGGGCTGTACCCCAAGGTACGGCCCTTTTTTATGGAGTGACTATTACGCAGCTTAATGCAGGTCAGCTCCGGTTATTTCTTTTCCAGGATAAATTCGTTGCAGTAAATGCGGAAGAGCAGGATAATATAATTCACCAGGAGCGGTCCGAAGATCAGCCCGATAAACCCAAACAGACCAAGTCCTACGATAACTCCGAGTACGGTTACTACGGGGTGAACCTGGCCCATTCTTTTCAATAGGGTGATACGCGCCAGGTAGTCTACATTACCGGTGACAATCACACTATAGAGAAGAAGTCCCGTGGCATTCCAGTTATCCCCGCTGGCATACATAAATACGACCAGGGGTACCCATACGATCATCGTCCCCACTATCGGGAAGAAAGCCAGGACTCCGGTCAGGAATCCCCATAATACAATATCATTCAGTCCAAAGAGGAAATACCCCAGGGTAGCAGTAACTCCCTGTATAATACAGATCATCGGAATGCCTAAAGCACTGGCTTTAACCAGTCGTTTGGTTTCTGTGGCCAGTATTTCAATATTGTTATGTTTCAGCGGCAGAATATTTCCAATATAGTTTTCAATCTCTCTTCCATGTACCAGCATATAATAGAGCAGGAATAGTAAGATGATCAGGTTGGTGATCAGATTGAGCGTATCATTCACCAGGGAAGGCAGGAAGCCCGATATACGTTCCTGGAGGTTGACGAGGGTATCATCGGATAACAGGCTGAAGCCGGCTTTCTCCTGTGCCTTATCAATGGCCTCTCTCAGTTGCGTGAATGTGGTGACAGGATCGCTGACATAAGGATGAACCTGTTTTTCAACCAGGGTGAATGTAAACCATACCAGCAGGGCCATTAAAAGAAAATAAACCAGGAGGTAAAGAAGTGCGGTACCGCTCTTACTCCATTTACGGTGATAAACGAGCTGGAAATAACTGTTACGGCTGAGAATATAAAATGTCAGGGCCCCCAGTAATCCCGGGAAGAAAACGTAGAGTTCCCGAACTGAAAGGAAGACCATCAGTATTAAAAGCACCAGTATCATCACCTGTTTGATCTGGTTATTAAAACTGCCGGGTATATTCATAAGAGCAGGAACAGGTTTGCTGTATCCTTAAGAAAGGTACACAATTTCGCTTTAGTGCAGAATGACGCTGGTACGTTAAACCGGTCATAAAAGCCGGTAACCGGAGGTATGTTGATGCAGATCGGGTTAAATTTATAGAGGAAAGAGTAGTCATAAATGGGTTATTCACACACAAAACATCAGTTATGAAAAAGATCATCCTTTCTGCCAGTTACATCTTTATTCTTTCATTTTTCATCTTTAGCTGCTCTTCAGGTAAACAGGCTGCCGTTATGAATAAAGAACTGGAAGAAGCGATAGCGGCGGATAGCTGGCTATTTATTGCTGACCAGGCAAATCCGCAATTGGGTGGCAACCGGGGCCTGGATGCCGGGTATGAAGTAAAATGCAGTAAAGAAAAACTACAAAGTAACCTTCCTTATTACGGACGTTCTTTTTCCGGCACCAGTGCTTATACCAATCAGAGCCCGCTGGATTTTAGAACCGGGGAATTTACGATCACCAAAGAAAAAGGAAAGAAAAACAGTTGGGTGCTGATCATCCGTCCGGCTGGAGTACCTGATGTCCGCGAATACAGAATGATTGTTTTTAACAACGGAACCGCTTCACTCGATGTACAGTTGAATAACCGCACACCAATGAGTTTCAGAGGACGTTTGGAAATTAGCCAATAACCCAAAGGCATAAGCCTGCTTCGCAGGCATAGATTTTGGCCACTAAAACACACGAAAGGACACGAAAGAGTTTGCTTCGCTAACAGCTGTCTGCGATAGCCGGGGCCACGGATCACACGGATCAGCACGGATTAAATACATCATGCTTTCAACCTAAACATCTTTATTAACCGATATAAAATCCGTGAAAATCTGTGTGATCCGTGGCTAACCCTGCCGAAGGCAGTCCTTTGCCAAAGGCAAAGCTTTCGTGTCCTTTCGTGTGTTTTAGTGGCCAAAAAAAAGAGGCTGCTTCATTGTTGAAGCAGCCTCTTACTATAAAGTGGAATGAAATTAACTCAGGTGTTTGCCGAGGAATTTCGCGATTTCAAACATA
>CAZYTV010000166.1:0-9786 GCA_964650455.1 uncultured Chitinophaga sp.
TTGGCGGTGAGCCTCTTGATATCCGTGAAGCGGGAACGCAAAATGAATTTGTGGCTGCCCAGTTAAAAGAATCCCTTTTTCATCTGCCCGCAGCAAGTATGGAGGGAATTATTATTGCTTATGAACCTATCTGGGCGATCGGTACAGGCAAAACGGCCAGTACTGAACAGGCACAGGAAATCCACCAGTTCCTGCGTTCTGTTATTGCCGGCAAGTATGGTGTTGAACTGGCCAATGAAATTCCCATTCTTTATGGCGGAAGTGTAAAGGCCGGTAATGCCGTGGAATTATTTGCCTGCCCGGATGTGGATGGCGGACTGGTGGGAGGTGCTTCCCTGGTGGCAAAAGATTTTATCGCAATTATCAACGCCCTCCAATAGATTTTAGGGGGCAGTGACAGCGATACCATTTTCTCTTACAATAAAACAGTAAGTTATCACTGCCCCTTACCATATCGTGCTCCAGCGTAAAAATCAGGTACTGCTCAGTTTCCTGAAAATTAAGGCAGTGGTCAATGGCCGTGAGATCTATTCGCTCAACGATACAAAACCCGTGGTGATACCGGTGGGGGCTAATCATCCGCGGATCGTGATTACAGATGGTTATCACATCAACGCTCCGCTGAAACTGGTCTATAAAGAACTACCGGTCTATTGTTTTAAAGTAGCCTGCGCCATCAGTGACCTGCAGTTAGTTGGCGGCTTTGTTTTTCTCACCCTGCTTTACCTGTCCGGTTTTTATACCGGCATCCTGGCCTTGAAAGTATTCAGTTTTATACCGGTCATTTACCTGCTTACTTTTTATTACCTCAACCGTAAGGAATTTATCCGGCTGATCCCGGTGGTGAATTAGTCATGGTTGGTGCGCATCACCGGTGCCGGGACTTACTGGTAAAACTGGCAGTGAAACAGGGGCCACCATAAAAAATTTCTTTTGTTCACACGACCGACTGGTTTATTTTAGACCCATGGCCCGGAAAAAAATACTTTGGCTTTGTAGCTGGTACCCCAACCGGGTTGATCCCTTTGATGGTGATTTTATACAACGTCATGCCCGGGCAGCAGCTCTCTATAATGATATACATGTCATACGCCTGGTGGCTGATACATCAATTCCGCCGGGATTGGTGGATAAGCAACAGCTACAACAAAATCATCTCACCGAAGAACTCATTTACCTGGGAAAGGGTAAGGGCCTGTTGGGCAAACTGATTTTTTACTTCCGCCAGGAAAAATTATTCAAATCGGTAGTGAAAAACTATCTCACGGTACAGGGTACTCCTCCATTGGTACATGTGCAGGTGCCTTATCCGGCAGGACGATTTGCATTATGGCTTAAAAAAAAGTATGCATTACCCTATGTGGTTACCGAGCACTGGACGATCTATCAGCCCGGTAACCCGGTGCCCTATATCCGGCAACCAGCCCGTTTGCGCTCTGTAATCAGGAGGGTGATAAGAGGTGCGGAACTGTTTTTGCCGGTCAGCAGGGATCTTGGAAACCAGGTAAATCAACTGGTTACACCCGTACCACAACAGGTGATCCCGAATGTGGTGGATACAAACTTATTTTGCTATGTCAAACAGGTACAACCAGAGAACAGGCCATTCCGGTACATCCATGTATCAGGCATGAGCGAACAAAAAAATCCGGCTGGATTGCTGCGGGCTTTTGCCGCGGCTTACCAGGCCGATCCGGAAATGGAACTATTCATGCTGGGCAACCGGGATCAGTCAATGAAGAGGCTGGCAGATGAATTGGGACTGCCGCCAGATGCGGTTCAGTTTGGCGGGGAAGTAACCTATCCGGAAGTAGCACAACGCATGCAGGAAAGTGATGCACTGGTCTTATTCAGCCAGTTGGAAAATGCACCTTGTGTGATCAGTGAAGCACTTTGCTGCGGGTTACCCGTAATTGCCACACGCACAGGTGGTATTCCGGAAATGCTGGATGGTTCAAATGGGGTGCTGGTAACCCCGGGGGACGAGACTTCCTTAAAAAATGCCCTGCTGAACCTGAAACAAAACAGTGCCAGGTACAACAGGGCGGAAATAGCTTTCAATGCGGCCGCTATATATAATTATGATACGGTTGGGAAAGAACTTTCAGCGGTATATAAACAGTTAACCGGCTGATCAGTCAGCCACTCAGTTTTTCAGTTTCGCTACAAGATCAATATAGGAAGTCATGGCTTCTGTAGTCGTTTTTCCTTTCAAGGCAGCCCATGCCTCAAACTTCGCTTTGGCTACAAAATCAAATGGATTTGACGGAGGGTCAATATTAATGTCACCTTCACTGGCTTGCTTATACAGGGAATATAACTGTAATAAGGTGTCATTACTTGGTTTTTCAGACAGTGTTTTGCTTTCTGCAATTGCTTTTTCAAATTGTTCTTTCAGGTCCATTGGGTTTAATTTACGTAAGGGGAATGCGGTTGGGTTTTTTCAGGCGGGTTATTATCTGAAGCCGCCTGTTTAATTGACTCTGGCTCTATCTATAAATATATTCTTTACGGCTCTTTTATCTTCAATCAGTTCGAAAAATTCCTTCAGGTAGTTGTACATGTCCTTTCGCGTTTTTGCGCTTAATAATTCAAAAGAATTGACCAGTTTATAAATACTTTCTTTTTTGTTTCTGAATATATCCAGGCTGATCTGCAGCTCCTCCATGGTACGCGGAAATCCACGGTATACCCGTTCCGTCACTTTCTCGGTACCGATTATTTCGTTGGGGATCGCATAACTGGCATCCACCAGGCCGCAATAATCAAAATCATAGGGAACAACAAACGGCGGCTGATTCTTATTTTTCTTATCGTAAATCAATTTGATATTATGGTTATTGGGAACGGCCCAGTCGGTATTACCGATCATATATTGAAAAAGGGCAACCAGGGTCATCATGTCACGGTTCGTGGCTTCTGTGAGCAGTTTGACTTCGTCTTTTTTCTGGCAGCCGTTCCGACGGGCCATATCGCCATCATCCTCTATCAGGAAAGCATATTGACTGAATGGTTTTAATTTTTTACGGGTATCCGTATAACTGATTTTCATTAACCGGACCCTGAAACTCCGGTCCTCGAGCAGGTTATAAATTTTATAGACCAGGTATTCCTTCAGGAGCAACTCTTCGTCAACCGGGTTGATACCGCAACCAATCACCAGTTTTAATTTTCCCAGTGATTGTAAACGGAGAGCACCCGCATTCCGGAAATTCAGCATCATGGGAGGAATGCGGCAGTAATTTCTTCTGAAATTTCCCCGGGCACTGACGCTGATGGGTTCATTGATTAAAGTACTGTCAGGGAACAGAAAACTGATTGTGGCCGGTTGAAATACATCCTGTTTGGTTTCTGCCTGTACCTGTTTCAAATCGGTACTAAGAGTCGCCTGGATCAATCCTTCGTCCGTAAAAAAACGGATGCTGTCTACAGGGGCTACCTGCGCCCTGACGGCCAGCGAAAATAAAAGGAAGAGGACCGGGAAAATTCGGTTCTTGATCATGCGGATAAATTAATGGTTATACCTGTTCGTACCGGAAAATACAAAAACTATTCCTGATCCGTAAAACTTGTTCAGCCTTATTTAAGGACTTCCGGAATGGGTGCGCCGGTCGATCCGCTGGGCATTTGTATCCGTAACAGGGCTGCCAGTGTAGGGGCTATGTCGGTCATAAATGTTTCCCGGTTGGTTTTCCCCTGTTTGATGCCCCAGCCATACCACAAAAGAGGAATATGTGCATCATAGGGATTCCATAAACCGTGGGTGGTGCCGGTTGTGCTGTAGGCATCGATAAAGCCGGGCTTCAGAATAAACTGGATATCTCCGTTTCTCCCGGGGTAGTACCCGTTATTCAGCATTTCCCGTATTCTGCCGGGGAGCGGAATAGTATTCAGGTCTCGCAGTGCAAATGCCCGGTCGACACCAGGTTCCGCTATCAGCCGCTGTATGATCCATTGAATGATTGCTTCCTTATCCGTTTTGGCAGAGTCCAGTAAAGGATGATTCAGGTGAATCTGGTAATTGTCATCACTGACGATAATCGTTGACAGGTTGTATTTTTCTTTCAGTCCTTTGTTCAATGACTCAACAATTTTACCGATGTAGGCCCGACCGCCAGGTAAATGGTTTTCCTGCATGAACTCAGGTACATGGGCCGCGCCATGGTCAGCGGAAAGGAATACGGTGTACTGCCCTTTACCAACTTTCAAATCAAGGTAATTCAAAAAGGCTCCGAGTTCCTGGTCAAGTCTCAGGAATCCGTCTTCAGCCTCCACGGAGTTGGGACCAAACGTATGACCAATATAATCCGGAGATGAAAAACTAACCGCCAGGAAGTCGGTAATATTATCTTTGCCCATCTGTTCAGCTACCAGGGCTGTTTTGGCAAATTCAAAAGTCATACTGTTGCCCATGGGCGTTGAGGAAATTTTACCATAGTCTTTCCCGATAAATTGCTTCAGGTCATACGGAAATGCGGCACCAAAAGGTTTTGCTTCCCAGGCTTTATCATCGGCGGTACTTTGCTGATAGGTAGGTAAGGAGTACAAGGTGCTCCAGCCTTTATCATAGTATTTTTCCACGATCTTCTGGTTATTAAACTCGTTGACCCACTGGGGCAGTTCGTTCATATAATAAGTGGACGTGATCCAGTTCCCGTTGGTATTGTCATACCAGTAAGCCGCATTGGCACTATGCCCGGCAGGTAATATACCCCCACGGTCTTTTATAGCGACACCAATTACTTTACTTCTGAAATTAGTGGCCAGCCGGAGTTCATCGCATATCGTGGTCACCATCAGGTTGCGCGGACTCATTTTTCCTAAGGTGGAGGAACTTCCAACCGTTGAAACTGTTTTGTCTTCTTAACAATAAACGGCGCGCATCTGCTCTTTTTCCCACCAGCCATTTCCGGAAATGCCATTAATGGCCGGTACAGTACCGGTATAGATGGAACTATGTCCGCAGGCTGTAACAGTCGGCGCATAGGGAATCAGTGTATTTTCACAGGTAAATCCCTGGTTCAGCATCCGTTTAAAACCGCCTGTTTCGCTGTAACGGGCATAATAACGGTAAAGATAATCCCAGCGCATCTGGTCCATGACAATGCCTACTACCAGTTTAGGACGTTTTACATCGGACTGAGCCTGTCCGGATATCATCAGCAGGGAAAACAAGGCAGATAAAAGTAGCCGTTGCATGGGGTTGAAATTTTGACAAAAATAGGGGTTTGTTACTTCCTGTAAAGTGACATTTAAATGAACAAACATACCCTCCACAGACTCTTTTTTACAGCAGTATTACAAGATATATCGGTTTTATTGCCTCATCCTGATCGGGGTACAATGTTCTGCCAGAATTTTAACCTCGTCATTTACTTTAACAACCGTAATACTGCAGCGCTGCTTATCATCAAAGTTTTCTCCATGATAGGTTCCTTTTCCTTTCCATACTGTATTCACTACCGCAGTATTGCCTTCTATCTGCATGGTAAATTGTTCCCGTTCCATGGTTTGCAGCTGGTAAACAGAAGATTCGGCAGTTTTAACAAGATTGGCACGGTCAAAGGTATTTCCGGATTGTGTAAAATAGAGGTATTGTTTAGATAATACAGCATCCACTTCTTTTGCATTTTTAGTTCTCCATCCCTCATCAAACTTTTTGATCACATCATGAACTTCCTGTTCAGTCAAAGGTGCCGGCATTTTGTCTTTACAACTGCTGAAGAATAAAAAGAGGAGGACAAAATAAATAATACGCATAGTATCAGAATTAAATATGTGTTATTGATGATTGCTGATTTTCTCCTGTTTATTCAGCAGGTGGAAGGCCCATGCGGCACATATACATAGCCCACCGGTAACATACCAGAGAAGCTGGAAATTACCATGTTGAACCAACTGGGCGCCTCCCATGGGGCCCAGCGTCTGGGCTGCTGACCACGCCATGGTATATAACGCCGCATACTGTCCGCGGTTCGAAGCATTTGTCCTTCCAATCCAGTAACTGTTCATAAAGGGCATGGACAGGATCTCCCCGAATGTAACTGCAATGATCATGGCAAATGCCAGCAAAGAGCCGATTCCCGGTAAATTCAGCAACAGGAAGGATATTCCGACCAGGACGATACCCCGGGTAATATAATACATGACCGGTCTTTTACCTTCCAGCCGGTAAATCAACACCATCTCCACGATGGCAATCAGAATGCCGTTCAATGCCATCAGCAGCCCGATATAGGGTTTTGACAGGTTTAATTCCCGTTCAAAATAAACCGGAAGGTTCGTGAATAATTGGAAAAAGCAACTGGCAAATAATACAGTGGCCCCTATAAACAGCATAAAAAGTTTATCCTGGTATGCGGGAATAGCATCTGCTTTTTCCGCCGCACTCTGAGGCACCGGTTTATACGCAATGGGTTTCAGCATCAGCCACATCAGCAGGGCCGCCATGATATTGGTAAAGCCGTCAACCCAGAATAATAATTCATAATTGATACTGGCCAGCACACCACCCATTCCGCTGCCAACCGCCCATCCCAGGTTTATGGCCAGCCTGTTCAAAGCATAGGAACGGGTCCGGTTTTCCGTTTTACTGTAAAAGGCTATGGCAGTGGAGTTGGCCGGACGGAAAGCTTCATTTACAAAACTCAGCAGAAAAGTAAATGTGCAGATCAGCGGATAGGTTTTCATTTGTCCAAGCACCAGGAACAATATTCCACCGGTAAAAAGTGTAAATAACTGAACCGGGTAAAAACCGATCCGGTCGGTCAACCGGCCACCGAGCCAGGCTCCGCTGAACGCACCGGCTCCAAATAACCCGAATACATAACCGGCTTCACCTACGGTAAAACCCATTTCATTGCTGGTCAGGTATAGGGTCATAAATGGTACAACCATCGTACCGCTCCGGTTGATCAGCATAATAAAGGAGAGTAACCAGGTTTCCCTGGAAAGTCCTGAATAGGCATTGCGGTATGTTCTGGCGGTCGCTGAAATCATCTGCCGGTAAAGTTACCGGTTTGTCAGGCTTCGGGGCAACCGCCGGTGTAAACCGGTCGATTGGACTGCAATATTTCCGGGGCGATTTTGTATATTCATTTTTTAAACAAACCAACATGAAAAAACTGATCATTCTCTCCTCTCTTTCTGTCCTGGCCCTGGTGCTGGTCAACTGCTCCGGATCCAGGAAATTATCCAAAGTACCGAAGCTGAACTATGAAACGAACCTGAAGGAAGTGGTAATGTCTTCCTGTTCACCCTGCCATATCCCTGCCAAAGGAGGAAATAAAAAAGCATACGATAATTATACCAATGTGAAAATGGATATAGATGAGATCATCCGCCGCATTGAGCTGAATCCGGGAGAGAAAGGATTCATGCCTTTCCGTAAAACGACCAGACTGAGCGACAGTACCATTGCCCTTTTTAAAAAGTGGAAAGCGGATGGTGCCCTGGAGAATTAAGAATTATTCTTTCAGAAGAAGTTCATAGAGTTCCCGGGTCCATTCGACCCTGAGAACGGAAAAGGACCGGATTTCCCCTTCCGGGAACATTTCAATCATCAGTCCGTCCTCGAACCGGGAGATATATTGATTCTCATTGATCTTTTTCCAGTTGTACTTTTTCTTATCTAAAACAATTTTCAGATACCCGTCGTGGCAGGAGTCGCAGCGGGTATTTGTCGTTTCAGTCAGGCATAACCCTTTCTGATCAAATACAAAGATCAGTTGTGTCCGGTTATCCACCCGGACCAGGATCGAATCCTTCCTGGGATAAACAGCGGGCAGGCCGGTTGTACCCGGATAAGCCTTTTTTAAGGCAGCTTCGGTTTTGGCATAGGGCATATTGATATATTCCTGTGCAGCCGTGGTGCCTGCCAGAGAAAGTAAGGTGATGGAGAACAGCCAGAAAAGTTTCATGTAGAATCAGACGTTATGCCTGCAAATGTAGTTGCTTGCCCCGGGATGGAGAAACCGGAATTAGTCCCCTATATTTGCGCCTTTCGAAATATATTTTTATGGAATTACTGGAAGCTAAAGTAAAGGTTAAAAAGTCCGGCCTGCCCGGCGCGGGGAAAGGACTGTTTGCAAAATCGTTTATTCCCAAAGGGACCCGTATTGTGGAATATAAAGGGGAAATCACCACCTGGAAAGCGGTGGACCATGAAGATGGGGATAACGGGTATATTTATTTCGTAAAGAGAAACCATGTGATTGATGCCCTCCGGACCCCGGATGCACTGGCCCGATATGCCAATGATGCCCGGGGGATTGTCCGGGTCAAAGGAATAACCAATAATGCGGAGTACATGGAGGAAGGCATTAAAGTATATATCACTTCGGTAAAAGATATACCGGCAGGAGCTGAAATACTGGTGGATTATGGTAAGGAATACTGGGATGTGATCCGTCACAATATCAGAATAGAGTCGAAACTGAAAAAAGAACGGGAGATGCAGAGAACGAAAACTAAGGTGAAGACGAAGATGGGTGTTCAGTTTAAGATAAGGACTGAGGTGATGGCTAAGCGGGCGTAAATGGGTTTATTTTTTTTCCGAATGATAAAATTCTTCCAGCCGCCGGGCTGATTCACGGGGAAAGGTAATCTCATTGGGGAAAACAAATACATCTTCAGGACCAGGGTTTGTTTGTGCTGCCAGTTCCTCCCATTTGGATTTCCAGGTACTGTAATGATCTGCCAGGGCCCTGGCATCTGCATGATAGATAGCAGGTAGTGTGGCGCTGTGGTTGCTTAGTAAGGATAATGCCTGCTCATTATTTATTTTTAATAAGCAGGCATCTCGAAATGTTTTTCCTTCGGAAATATAGGTCCGGTAAGCGGCCAGTGATGCATCAAAACATTGCAGCAGATCCCTCAGAAATGCTTTACTATCCTCCCTCATAATTTTTCTTTCACTTCGTACTTCGTATTTCGTACTTTAATTCATATCCCTGCCAGGTACTGGCTTTGAATAAACTTCGCCACATCGGTCAGATTTTTTGTTCGCTCATATACAGCTAACTGGCGGTCCGCTCCTGTGCCATGTTCCAGTATGCGGTGTACATTAGCGATCCGGTGCCGGCTGCCGAGGTGATCCAGTACAGGATCCAGGAAGTCGAGCAGTTCATAAATGAGCGCTCTTGTATTTACTTCTTCCTCTTTTCCGAAATCAATCAGGTAACCATCCACCCCATAGCGGCTGGCCCGCCATTTATTCTCATTGAGCAGAGCCCTGCTGTATTGGATAAAATTGAGGTTCTTGGAACGCAACATATAGATCCGGGCACAGATCGCCTGGAATAAAGCAGCCAGGGTGATCGTCTCATCCACCGTCAGTGGTATATCGCATACACGGAACTCCACGGTATTGAAGAAAGGATGTACCCGCAGATCCCACCAGATTTTCTTTGCATTGTCAATGCAGTTGGTTTTGATTAGCAGCTTCACATAATTATCGTACGCTTCAATACTTTCAAATGCATCCGGGATACCGGTCCGTGGAAACTTATCAAATACCTTGGTCCGGAAAGATTTATAGCCGGTCATCCGGCCTTCCCAGAAAGGGGAGTTGGTACTCAGCGCAAATATATGCGGCAGGAAATAGCGGGTGCTGTTGGCAATATGATTGGCCATTTCCCTGTTTTCCATTCCCACATGTACGTGCAATCCAAAGATGAGGTTACTCCGGGCGGCTTCCTGTAATTCATTTACTATTTCACTATAACGGATATGGTCAGTGATCAGCTGGCTTTCCCAATGATTGAACGGATGCGTGCCCGAAGCGCC
>CAZYTV010000167.1:0-9754 GCA_964650455.1 uncultured Chitinophaga sp.
CGCGGCATTTACGATATTAACCTTTCCCTTAAACTGCTCAATATCCAGCGCTTTGAAACAGCACTGAACCTGAATGCCAAGGAAAGAAGCCGTCGCTTTGCTTCCATCAATACCAGGCAGGAACTGGTGCAGGTGCGTAAAGCCATACATAACCGGTCGGTTTCCTTATTTGAACCTCGGCCTGAACTGGGTCATGGTACCAATACCCTGGCTATCATCGGCCGCCGCCAGGCCAGCAAAGGATTATTCCTTGACCGGCGGGCCTTCCTGAACAGTTATGACTATACCACCGATCCGGATGGGGCCATACTGACGGCTGTTATGCGGCCGATCGGGTTGGTTTGTGGTGGTATCAACCTGGAATATTATTTCTCCCGCGTGGATAATGTCAAACTCGGGGCCGGTACCAAATTACCGCATAATGTAATGGGTTTATTCGGGGTGTCCAACAGCAGTGATGGTGATCTGCGGCCCGGACTTCCCTGGCAGATGATTGAAGTGCATGATCCGGTGCGTTTGCTGGTTATCGTAGAGCAAAAGCCGGAGATCGTATTAAATGCCATTCAGTCATCTCCCGAGGTTTTTGAATGGTATAAGAATGAGTGGGTGCATATTGTTGCCCTCCATCCGGGCGAGCAGGAATTTTATTATTTCAGGAACGGGGTGTTTGAAAAGTACCAGCCGCTCACCAACAGCAGTGAAATAAAAACCATACACAATATGGAAGAATTTATTGAAGGGGCAAAAGAGATGGAGACCAATCATATTGTGCATGCCACCGAGGAAAACCTGCCGGTGTATTTGCTGGATTAAAGGGTGGGTACCTGCCGGAACAGTATTCAGCTAACAAAATCGCCGTGCGGCCAGGCGGCAAACAAACAACGAAAAAGAAATCAGATGGGTCAATGGCTTGTATTATCGGTAATCCTTCCTTTGCTGGCTTTTTTTGCCACCCTTTTATGGCGTAACAGGAATGAGCAACCGATTGGCCAGATCGTACGATTTGCCAAAATACTCAATATCGGGCTGGCAGCCGGTTTTGCGGCCTGGTGGATGATCGGTGGATTTGTGCCGGTGGATTACCAGTTCCTGACACTGTATCAGTCCGATCATTTTGTCTTTGCCCTTCATTTCTATTACGACGAAATCACCGCCGTGTTCAGTGTAACCGGCGCCGTTCTGTTTTTCCTGGTGGCCACGTTCAGCAAATACTATATGCACCGGGATCAGGGATATAAACGTTTTTTTAATACCATCCTTCTTTTCTCCACGGCCTATAACCTGATTATTATGTCGGGTAATTTTGAGACCATGTTTATCGGCTGGGAGATCAAAGGCATTTGCTCTTTCCTGCTGATCGCTTTTTACCGCGACCGGTACCTGCCGGCTAAAAACGCCTTTAAAGCCGTTTCGAATTACCGGATCAGTGATGTGTCCCTCATGCTGGCCATGTGGATGATGCATCACCTGATGAATCAGAATATCAGTTTCCCCCAACTGGGTGCGGCCAGGGAAACAGCACTGGCGATGGCCACACCATTCATGTCTGTCTTTATCGTTTGTATGATGATTCTCCCTGCTGTGGTGAAATCCGCCCAGTTTCCGTTTACCACCTGGCTGCCCAGGGCACTGGAAGGACCCACTTCCTCATCAGCGATCTTTTACGGATCACTCAGCGTGCATATCGGCGTCTTTTTACTGTTGCGGACGCATCCCTTCTGGGAAGATATGCTTTGGGCAAAAATCCTGATCATTGTTATTGGTGCACTCACAGCCATTACCGCAACCGTAATTGCCCGTGTACAACCGACGGTCAAAACGCAGATTGCTTATTCTTCCGCCGCGCAGATCGGGCTGATGTTTATTGAAATTGCACTTGGATTTCACTGGCTCGTATTACTGCATTTTGCCGGCAATGCTTTTCTCCGTACCTACCAGTTGCTCGTGTCACCTTCTGTGCTCAATTACCTGGTTCATCACCAGATCTTTCATTACACAGCACCGGTCCATAAGGCGGTTACACGCTGGAAAGCCACATTATATATACTGGGTATTAAAGAGTGGAACCTTGATATAGTATTGTTCCGCTACGGCTGGAAGCCCTTTAAGTCGTTGGGATCTATTTTTGGTTTTTTGCAAAACAGGGTGTTTGTCAATACACTGACTATTATCGGGATTTTCCTGCTTATCGCCGGGTATAATAAACCGGGTTCTTTTCAAAGCCAGGTCAGCGGAATGCCGGTACTCCTGATGTTGATCGCACTGGTGTTGTTTCTTTTTTCTTTTTCTTTCCGGGGCCATGCACTGACGGCCTGGATCTATCTCCTGACCGGCCATATTTTTGTGATGGCAGCGGTGTTATTCAATGCCCCTCATATTTATTTAAGCGAATTGTTATTCTATGCGAGCGGGGTCCTGCTTGCTTTTTTCCTCGGTTATTACTGCCTTCAGAAAATAAATAAGATTGATAATGACATCAGCCTGTCCCGTTTCCACGGGTATGTTTATGAACAGGAAAATACCGGTTTTTTAATCCTGTTAGCCGCCATGGGGATGCTCGGCTTTCCGATCACCGCGGCTTTTATCGGCATTGATGTGCTGTTTACCTATGTGCGCAGTGATCAGTACGGACTGATTGCCCTGCTCGGACTCTCCCTGTTTTTTGTGGAACTGGCGGCTTTCCGGATCCTGCTCCGTATCTTTTTTGGTCCGCATAAAAAATTATATCACCCGGTTGCCTTCCGCAGTACATAATTTTTTACAATAACTGACCGGCAGCCCATTGCAGGCTGTTGAAGGTCTTGACATACTTGTTGCGCAACTCCTGTAATTTCTGCAGGGCTTCGAGGGTTTTATTTTCCCGGGTATTAACCAGGAAGAGCGAACTCTCACCGTTTTTGAAACGGGTCTCTTCGCCCTGCAACAGCATCCGGTAATTTTCATAATTGTTTTCCTGCAGGAGCATCTGGCTGCGGAGGGTTACCAGTTCGTTGTAGTAAGAACGGACTTTCGTCTCCACCTGCAGTTGCTTATAACGTTGTTCCGTTTCCGCTTCCATTATTTTCAGCCTGGCTTTTCTGTATTCTCCCCGACCGGCTGAAAAACGGAGTGGGATACCAAGAGAAAATCCATACCTGAAATTATTTTCAAACAGCGGACCTGTAGCTGTTTTCAGCACATCATATCCTTTTCCCAGCTGGTTATAGGTAAAGTTGACCGAGGGTAGTAATTCCTGGAATTTTAATTTTTTCTCCACAGCCAGCGCATCCAGTTTATAATCATAGAGCCGCAGTTCCGGGTGACTGACCCGGGCCGTATTCAGGAGACTGTCCAGTACAGGGACAGGCAGGTCTGTTAATCCCGGCTGTGCAGCAGGAATAACTGTTGCGGGCAGGGTATAGGGCTGCTGCTCCGGGGTCCAGAGATAAACGGATAATCCCAGCCCTGCATTATTAAATTCAAGCGTGGCCTGGTATTGCATTAGTTCCATATTCTGCAACTGGGCAATCGCTTCAATGGTATCGATACCCGGACGGTCACCCAGCCGGAAGCTCGTTTTAATAAACTCCACTCTTTTCCGGCTCACTTCCACGGCTTCATTCAACACCCCGAGTACCTGGTACTGCAGGGTCCAGTTCCAGTAGGCGGCGATTGATTCCTGAAGAATATTATTCAGTAAAATATTTTTTTCCACCAGCGAAGCATCCTTGTAGATCTTAGCCGTTTGTAAGGCAGCCCTGCGTTTATCCATTAGCAGGTTTTTGGCCAGAGGAACAGTAATTCCGAAATAGCTGGTCTTGCCGGCTGTTTCCTGCGGATCCGTCCGGCTACCCGATAAGTATTCCAGCCCGGTGCTGATATTCACTCCGAACCAGGTGGGAATATTCAATTCGGGCCGGTTATAATTGTAATAGTCAGTACCATCAAATGTCTTTTGTGCATTAGTGCTGTACAGTTGTGGATCAAATTGCCCGCGGGCAATGGTGATATCCGCTTTTGCCATATCAATATTAATATTGGCAATCCGGGCTACCGGATGGTATCGTTTAACGATGGTCATTACCTGTACGGCAGAAAGGGTATGTTGATGAAGGCTGTCCTGTCCGGTCGTGAGCTTGGCAAGAAAAAGGAGTATCAGCATAAGTCCGGTTAACAGGATCGTTCTTTTTCTCCGTTGGTTACGTTGCCTCAGCCAGTTGATAATTTTATATTTCGAATGTGTTTGCATGGGTTATTTTTTTTCGGGTTCAGCGACAGCTTTATAATAATCCGGCGGGAAGCCATTGATGTTCCGCCATAATTCATACCAGATGGGCACATCTTTCAGCAGCGCCATTCCCTGGGCGCCGGTGCCCATTTTCAGTTCACGGGGCCAGGGTTTATCAGCCGGGTCCTCGGTAATCAATATGCGGAAGCGGCCATTATAACTCACGGAACTTTCCACGGCCACCACTTTGCCACCAAACGTACCGTATGATGTGTTGGGCCATCCGCTGAATACGATAGCCGGGAAACCGTCAAACATAAACCTCACTTTCTGCCCATTGGAAACCAGGGGCAGATCCACCGGGCGTACAAAAAGTTCCACCGCATACTGTACCTGGTCCGGTACGATCTCCACGATCATCTCACTCTCCTTTACAATCTCCCCGATACCCGCTTTGCGGGCCTTGGTGATCTGTCCGCTTTGCGGGGCGGTGATAAAATAAAGCCCGTTGCGGATGAAGTAATTACTGTACTGGTTTTCCAGTTTGGCTATATCACCCTGGCCAGTGGCAATTTGTGAGAGTGATTGAAACTGATCACCCTGTGCCTTCGCGATTTTCTCCATATAATCCTGTTGCGTGGCATTTATTTCTATCCGCGTAATGGTCAGGTCCTGGCGGGCATTCTGTAATTTGTTTTCTGCGCTTACTTTTTTCGCCAGGCTGTTCTGGTAGGATTGGTTGCGCTGCTCCAGTTGGGTAAGTGATACCAGGCCACTGTCATACATGGCTTTTTGCCGGCTGAATTGTTGAGTGGCAATGTTGAAATCGTTGGCCGCAGCGATGGATTCCATACTGTCACTCTGCACCTTCAATTGTAATTGCTGCAGTTTATTCCGCAACTGATCCATTTTTAATTGCAGGGCTTCACCCAGTGCGTTGATCTGTGTGCCGGAGGTACCCACTTTGTTTTTATAGTAGTCAACAGTCAGGGCTTTAGCCGATAATTGTTCTTTGGTACGGTTCAGGAGTTGCGGATCCAGGTAATCGTCCTTGATCTCGGCCAATTGCAGGATCGTATCCCCGGTCTGTACAAAATCTCCTTCTTTCACATACCATTTGATCACCCGTCCGGGGATGATGGTGTTCAGTTGCTGGGGCCGTTGTTCCTGCCGTAAAGTGGTCACGGTACCCCTCGCCCGGATATTTTGTGTCCAGGGAAGAAAGAGGATGATGGCCAGGGCAGACATCAGTCCGTAAAACCAGTAGCGCACCCGGCTTCTTTTATTAAAGCGGTAGACCTTACGGAAAGAGGACCACTGCGTTTCATGAATGGGTTCATTATTTTTCATTGTCCGTATGTTTATTCTTTTTGATAATACAACCATCTTTTTTTACATCAATTACCTGGTCACACATGCTGGCAAATTCAGCATCATTGCTTACCACCAGGATCGTGGTCTTCGGATACTCGTTCAATATGAGCCGGATGATCTGGCTGCGGTAAGGCGCTTCAATATGGGTCCAGGGTTCTTCGAGTAACAGCAGCCGGGGCTGACCCACCAATGCTCTTACCAGGAGGATTTTGTTGATCACATTTCTGGGAAGGCGTTTCCCTGTAGGATCCAGCCAGGTATCAAATCCTGCTGGCAGTGTGCCGAGAAAATCAGCAAGTCCTGTTTCCCGGAACAACCGGATCACCTGTTGCATATCGATGCCAGGATTACCCATGGAAATATTTTCCAGCAGGCTGCCGTGGAATATATCCTGCTGGTTGAGCAGGATACCGGTTTGTTCCCGCAAAGAGGATAATTCATAATTACCAACCGGCAGTCCGTTCAGTTTCAGTGATCCGTCAAATCCCTGGTAGGAACCACTTACCAGCTTGAGCAATGTGGATTTACCACTGCCTTCTTTTCCGGTGATACAAACGTTTTCTCCGGCCTGGATCCGGAAACTGATATTTTGCAATACATATTTTTCATTATCGTAGGCGAAACCAACCTGGCCGGCTTCTATAGACAGCCCCTCTTTTTCTTCGGGTAGTTTATAAGTTCCGGTTTCCTCCACCGGCTTATCAGTGATTTTGGCAATTTTATCTACCGAAGTCAGCACGTCATATACACTGTCGAGGTTGCCGATCAGTTTTTCGACTGATCCGATAATGGTGATGATCACAATTTCGGCGGCAATAAACTGCCCGATATTCAATTGCTGGTTCACAAGTAAAATGGATCCGATAATCAGCATGGCAGCGGTGATCAATACTTTGAATGCGATCAGCACTTTGAACTGAAACTGCAGGATATTAAAATGGCTGTTGCGGGCATCGAGGTAACCGCTTACTTTCTCATCGGTTTTCTGGAGGTTAATGGCTGATCCTTTTGAGAATTTAAAGGATTTGATCAGTCTGCCCAGTTCTTCCAGCCAGGCGGCTACTCCATACTTATATGCACTTTCAGCCAGGCTGGTCTGTAGTCCTTTATTACCGGTATAGTACAGGATCAGCCAGAGAATCAGTACCAGCACCAGGCCGAATAAAATAAATGCAGGATGATAAAAGGAAAGCAGTACGAGTCCGAAAAGGATCTGAATAGTAGCAGTGGGAATATCCAGAAGCAGTTTTGACAATCCCTTCTGCAATGAAGGGATCTCAAAAAATCGATTCACCAGTTCAGGAATATAATAGGCATCCGTTTTCTTCAGGTCGAGCCGGGGTATCCTGTCGGCCAGTTCAAAAGAATATCGGACAAATATATTTTGCTCGATTTTTTCGATCAGTTGCATTTGTCCCACCTGCAGCAGGCCGGTACAGAAAACACCGGTTACCACCAGGGCAATAAGAATGATCAGGGAAGTGGACATTGATCCGCCCAGCACAAAACCAATAATGGCCTGTACCCCGATAGGCAGTGATAACTGGATTAATCCGTTCAGTATCGCATAAAAATAAATAGCGGATATCTCCTTACGTTCCAGTTTTACCAGGCGCAAAATCCTGGAAACCGGGTTAGCGGTAGCGCTCATACTATGATGATTATTAAAAATGAAAAAATGAAAAGCCGGGTAAAGCAAATACCCGAGGTTGTATTACCGGATCAGCAATTGGGGGGCGGGGTTAACCTTTCCAGGCTGGGTGCCGGAAGTATTTGCTCAGTCAGGTGAAACGCAATATGAAGGCGCTGGCTGAGTATCGCAGAAAGCTGGCAGTAATCAGAATATTCTTTATGATACTTCTGACTGCCATCCACTGTTTTCTCCCCGTTTTTCTCCTCATCCACATTAAAAATCACCGAACTGGTCCGGTCACTGAACATAGCTTGCAGGCCGGGAATAACCTGAACAGTGGAGAAGAGAAGTAATATGAACAGGGCGATTTTTTTCATGTGATTGCTGCCTGCTATAACAGTGCAGTGAACAGATTGTTTAACAGAAGCCCGGTTTTTTATTTAAAAATATTAACAGTATAAATCGCTCAAATTCAATATGTTAATCTGTATAGCAGATCGGCTGACCGATCTGGTCTTAAAATTACAATGATTGTATCTTCTTTCACCCTGCCTCTTTCGATGGTGAAAATAGTAGTGGGAATACCCCGGAATCAATTAAACGGTAATACTTTATTGAAGGCAATACCCAGTTTCCGTTCCTCCAGGGTTTCCCTGATTTCCTCCAGTATTTTCGGATCATCAATAGTCGATGGGAGTGTATACGCTTCACCGTCCGCAATCTGCCGGATGGTCTTGCGGAGTATCTTCCCACTCCGGGTTTTAGGTAATCGGTTTACCACCGCTGCGTTCCGGAAATAAGCCACAGCACCGATCTTCTCGCGGATCAAGGCGACCAGTTCCTCTTCAATTACTTCTTCCTCGATATGTATGCCATCTTTCAGTACCACCAGGGCAATGGGCCGCTGACCACGGAGTTCATCAGCAATTCCCATCACAGCGCATTCCGCAATTGCCGGATGAGCCGCAACAAGTTCTTCCATTTCACCCGTACTCAGCCGGTGTCCGCTTACATTGATTACATCATCCACCCTTCCCATAATGAAACAATACCCTTCCTCATCGAGATAACCTCCGTCGCCGGTCTGGTAGTAACCGGGAAAATGCTGCAGGTAGCCGGCGATAAATCGATCATCATTATTCCATAGTGTAGGCAGGCAGCCGGGAGGAAGGGGGAGTTTGGCCGCGATATAGCCTTCTTTCCCTTTTCCCAGTTCCACACCATCATCGGAAAGGATATGAATTTCATATCCACAAACCGGTAATCCGGCAGATCCGGCCTTGGGCGGGAGATGATCATGACCCATCATCAGGCCTACCATCGGCCAGCCGGTTTCGGTTTGCCACCAGTGATCAATTACAGGTATCTGCAACAGGTCTTTGATCCAATGATACGTGGCAGGATCACATCGTTCGCCGGCGAGGAACAGGTACTTTAATGAACTCAGTTCATACCGCTTTATTCCATCCCCTTCATGGTCTTCTTTTTTAATAGCCCGGATGGCGGTGGGGGCGGTAAACATTACGTTTACGCCATGCTCACTGATCACTCTCCAGAAAGCGGCTGCATCCGGAGTGCGGATGGGTTTGCCTTCATATAATATAGTGGTACAACCCTGCAGCAAGGGGCCATACACGATATAACTGTGACCCACCACCCAGCCCACATCACTGGCAGCCCAGTATACTTCACCGGGTTTGGCATCATAGATATGATCCATGCTGAACTTAAGCGCGGTGGCATATCCTCCATGATCACGGATAATGCCTTTGGGTTTTCCGGTGGTGCCGGAGGTATAAAGAATATATAAGGGGTCGCCGGATAAAACAGGTACACAGGGAACAGGGGCTGCTTCCAGGAGTTGGTTATAGTCAATTTCACGGATCGAATCAAGCTGGTCATAGGCAGCGGTACGTTCATAGAAAATATGTAACGGCGGTTTGTGCCGGGCTTCTTCAATTGCTTTATCAACCAGTGGCTTGTAGGGGATGATCTTGTCAAATTCAATTCCATAGCTTGCGGAGATCACCGCTTTGGGATGGGCATCATCAATGCGCATCGCGAGTTCGTGCGGGGCAAAGCCACCAAATACCACCGAATGAATAGCACCGATCCGTGCACAAGCCAACATCGCGACCACCGCCTGCGGGATCATGGGCATATAAATCACAACCGTATCTCCCTTGTGGATACCAGCCGCCTGCAATCCGCCGGCAAAACGGGCAACCAGGTCAAGGAGTTCCCGGTAACTGTATTTTTTTAGGGTATGCGTAACCGGGGAATCATAGATCAGTGCGGTCTGTTCTCCCCGGCCATGTTCCACATGATAGTCGAGGCAGAGATAACAGGTGTTGATTTCTCCGTCGGCAAACCAGCGGTAAAACCCTTTTTCAGTTTGCGACAGTATGGTCTGCGGTTGTTTAAACCAATGCAACTGACCGGCCTGTTCTTTCCAGAAGGCTTCGTTATGATCTATACTCTGCCGGTAAATCGCGTTGTATTTTTCCATAGTGCAATTCGTTGCTACAAATTACAACCAG
>CAZYTV010000168.1:0-9714 GCA_964650455.1 uncultured Chitinophaga sp.
CGGTGAAAGGAGAAGTGGGCTCGTCAGCTATGCCGCATAAAGTAAATCCCATTGATTTTGAAACTGCCGAGGGCAACCTGGGCCTGGCCAATGCCATCCTGGAACACCTGTCTGCCAAGCTTCCCGTATCCCGCCTCCAAAGGGACCTGACCGATTCCACAGTGCTGAGAAATATCGGTGTTCCCTTTGCCCATACCCTGATCGCTTTCCGTTCCATAGAGAAAGGCCTCAGCAAACTGGTTGTGAATGATGCGAAAATCTACGAAGACCTCGATAATAACTGGGCCGTGGTGGCCGAAGCCATTCAGACGGTATTAAGACGGGAAAAGTATCCGAATCCTTACGAGGCCCTGAAAGAACTGACCCGGGGCAATAATAAAATTGACAAAAAAGCCATTCATGGTTTTATTGACGGATTGAAAGTAAAAGAAACCCTGAAAAAAGAACTGAGGAAAATCACCCCCCATAACTATACCGGGATAAGCCCTTTTAAGTAAATTCATGCCCAGATTTATCTGTACATGAAAAAAACCTTATCTGCCACACTCCTGCTATTAGTCATAGCCATTAGTTCTAATGCCCAGCCGGCCTGTAATCCCAAAGGCGATTTTTCGTTTACCCGGAATCCTTGCTCTGCATTTGAAATTACATATGCCACCAACCAGGCAGGGTACAATAATATCCGCTGGTCTTTTGGAGATGGCAACAATGCATCAGGGAACAGCACCGCAACACATATTTATACCAACCTGGGCAATTACCAGGTAACACTGATCCTGGATTATCCTTCCTGTTCAGATACAATTGTTAAAACGATCAGTATTGCCCAGCAAATGGATGCACAACTGATCCAGACTAATGATACCCTTATCTGCGGCGGATCAACCAAACAACTGAGAGCAACCCCTGGATTCGTTTACTGCTGGAGCCCTACTACTTTCCTTGACAATCCTTATAACCCTAACCCGGTAACCAGTGCAAACCAGAACATCACCTATTATTTAAACTCACTTGCATTGGGAGCCAACCTGATCACCAATAGTGATTTCAGCCTGGGCAATACTGGCTTTACATCCCAATATCATTATACACCCAACAACACAACAGAAGGGGAATATTATGTTGGCAACAATCCGAGTTCATGGTATTTCGCCCACTATGGCTGTGGAGACCATACCACCGGTAATGGGAATATGCTGCTGGTAAACGGATCTCCGCAACCCGATGCTGAGGTATGGAAAACGACTGTGACTGTTGCCCCCAATACCAATTATACATTCTCTACCTGGATCTGTTCTATTTCAGTTCCCAATCCTGCACAACTGGCTTTTTCTATAAATGGCAATGCGATAGGTGGTTTAATTACGGCCAGTCAGCCGCCCTGTAACTGGTTCCAGTTTTATACCACCTGGAATTCCGGTAATGCCACTTCTGCAATGATTTCCATCATTAATAAAAACACGATTCTCTTTGGGAATGATTTTGCGCTTGATGATATTTACTTTGCCCCTTTCACCTTCAGGCGTGACAGTGTGAAAATCACGGTTGATCATCCGGCCATCATTTCATCTCCCGACCAGGCGATCTGTGCCGGCAAATCCGTTCAACTGAGTACCAGTGGAGGTACCAGTTATTCCTGGACACCTTCAGCCGGGTTATCCAATGCAGCTATTCCGAACCCGGTAGCTTCTCCGTTAACAACCACTGAATATTTTGTTACTGGGACAAACACCAATAACTGCACCGGCAAGGATACCGTTCTGGTAACTGTTAATCTTTTACCGGTAATTACAATAACACCGGATACCAGTATTTGTGAAAGCAACAGTATTCAACTTTCAGCCAGCGGGGGTACAGGCTATAGCTGGTCTCCTTCGGGTTCATTAAATAATCCCGCTATAGCAAACCCCGTTGCTTCACCCGTTACCCATACTAAATATAAAGTAACGGTTACCAGCGCTGCAGGCTGTATCAATACAGATTCAGTACAGGTCAATATTCGGTCAGTGAACAGTTTTTTTATTGACCCTTCAGGCGCAATATGTCTCAAAAATTCCCGCCAGTTGAATGCCGGAGGTGGCGACATTTACAACTGGACACCAGCCGGGTCACTGGACAATGCCAGTCTTCCAAACCCGTTTGCCAGCCCTACCACCACGACTCAATATACAGTAACCATTACAGATACCGTTTGTCACAGCAGTGCAGACCTTAGCACAACGGTAACTGTTAATTCATTACCCACAGTTACGGCCAGTAAATCCAATGATATTGATTGTGCGAGTGATATGAGTACTTTGAATGCCAGCGGCGCATTCACCTATTCCTGGTCACCTGCAACCAGTCTTTCTAATGCCACAATACCCAACCCCACTGCAAACCCTTCAGACACGACCAGGTATGTTGTTACGGGAACGGATAATAACGGTTGCACTAACAAAGACAGTGTAACGGTTAATGTTTCTACCAGCGGCAAAAGCCAGTATCTGATGCCAACCGCTTTCACACCGAATGGAGATGGTATTAATGATTGTTATGGTATAAAATATTGGGGAGCCATACAAAACCTGGATTTCAGTATTTACAATCGCTGGGGAGAACGCATATTTCATACAAACTCGCCTTCAGTATGCTGGGATGGCACTTATAAAGGAGTTAAACAGGAAGCAGCCGTGTTTGTTTTTGTGATAAAAGCCGGTACCATTTGCGGGGATGCATACCGGAAAGGCACGTTTGCTTTAATAAGATAAGTCATTCCTCTGATGATGCCGGTCTTTTAGCGATATATACAATAATCGGCTTCCCTTCATGATCCCTTTTCCGTAATAAATGAAAGCCCGCTTTCAGCAGCACTTTCTGGGAGGCGATATTGGGGGTTTCCGTAATAGCATAGATCTCATTCCGGTCACTGTGCTTCCAGAAGTAATCGAGACCGGCCCGGGTCAGTTCAGTCGCATACCCTTTACCCCAGCTTCCGGGTATAAACGCATAACCCAATTGAATCTTTGTAGTATCGTATGGAACCGGAATGATGGCAAATGTGCCGACAAAGCGGTTCCCCTCTTTTTCCTCCACCATCCACCGCCCGCCTTCTGCAGGTTCCCCGGAAGCCAGCATTTCATTCAAAGCGGCATCACTTTCTTCCCTTGTTTTAATGGGACGGATAAACCGCATGACATCTGAATTTCCCTGGAGCAGGAAAAAATGATCATGATCTTTTTCGTGGATAGTGCGTACTGATAAGCGGTCGGTTTGAAATACTTCCATAAAAGGGTCTGCAGAATTTGCGGACAAGATAGTATGAGGAATTGAGGTTACAAAATGCAGTCAGGTGTCGGATGTCAGTTGTCAGTTGTCAGGAAACAGCCCCTGCTAAATTAGTCGGTAGTTGGTAGTTCGTAGTCGGTAGTCAACAGCCCCTCCTAAATTAGTCGGTAGTTTGTAGTTCGTAGTCGGTAGTCAACAGCCCCTCCTAAGTGGGGTTTTCTAAACCTTTCTAAACCCTCCTTTCATCCTCTTTCTTCAATAAGACCCTCTAAACCGTACTTTCAGTCTCTTTCCTCTTTAAGACCCTCTAAACCGTACTATCAGTCTCTTTCT
Source organism: uncultured Chitinophaga sp. (assembly GCA_964650455.1). Taxonomy (GTDB): domain Bacteria; phylum Bacteroidota; class Bacteroidia; order Chitinophagales; family Chitinophagaceae; genus JJ008. The sequence goes on from CAZYTV010000168.1 coordinate 3,601, forward strand.
TCTTTAAGACTTTATAAACCGTACTTACAGCCTCTCTCTCCAATAAGACTTTCTAAACATTACTTGTGTATTTCGCTCGTATAATGAAACTCAATCTCCGGGTTATTCGTTTTCTCGGTGTTCAGGAACCATTCGCTCTGGGCCAGGTAAACAGGATGACCATCCTTATCCTCACCGGAATTGGCCTGTTTAAAGCGCAGGAAATCCTGCAGTTTTGCCTCGTTATTACTGGTGAGCCAGCAGGCTTTATAGAAAGGCAATGAATTGAACACGACGGATGCACCATACTCATGCAGCAGGCGGTACTGGATCACTTCAAACTGAAGTTCACCCACGCAGCCGATGATCTTTTTGTTTCCGCCGAACTGGGTGAATAACTGGGCCACCCCTTCATCGGTGAGCTGTAATAATCCTTTTTCCAGTTGTTTAGTTTTCAATGGATCCTTGTTCACCACTTCTTTAAAGATCTCCGGAGAAAAGGAAGGAATACCGGTTAAAAAGAAATTCTCCCCTTCTGTCAGGGTATCCCCGATTTTAACATTGCCGGTATCAAACAGACCCACCACATCACCGGCATAAGCATCTTCGATAATGCTTTTGTCACGGGCCATAAAGGAATAAGGGTTACTGAAGCGCACTTCTTTATCCAGCCGCACATGATGGAAATATTTATTCCGCTCAAAACGACCTGAACAGACACGGAAGAAGGCAATCCGGTCACGGTGCTTGGGATCGAGGTTGGCGTGGATCTTAAATACAAATCCACTCATCTTTTCCTCTTCCACATTCACTTCCCGGGTAGTGGTCTGACGGCTCCTGGGTATTGGTGCAATACGGATAAATGTATCCAGCATTTCCTTGACCCCGAAATTGTTGATCGCACTGCCGAAAAATACCGGGGCCACTTTGCCGGCGAGATAGTCCGCCACATTAAGATTGCCATGTACACCATCCACCAGCTCCACATCTTCTCTTAACTGGGCCGCATCCTTATCTCCCAGTTTTTCATCCAGTACTTTATCATTGATATCCGAAATAGAGATACTGTCCTCATCCGCTTTGGTATTCGCCGTAAAGAGGAGGAGACTTTTCCGATCCAGATCATAGACCCCTTTAAATTCCTTACCGCTGTTGATCGGCCAGGTCATGGGATGCAGGGCAATACTCAGTTCCTTTTCTATTTCTTCCAGCAGGTCAAAGCGGTTTTTGCCGTCACGGTCCATTTTATTGACAAAAACAATCACCGGTGTATCTCGCATCCGGCAGACTTCCATCAACCGGCGGGTCTGATCTTCCACCCCGTTCACACTATCCACGACCAGGATAACACTGTCCACTGCTGTCAGGGTCCGGTAAGTATCTTCCGCAAAATCCTTGTGACCGGGTGTATCGAGCAGGTTGATGAGGGTTTTATTGTATTCAAAACTCATCACCGATGTGGCCACGGAGATACCCCGCTGCCGTTCGATCTCCATAAAGTCGCTGGTCGCGAATTTCTTGATCTTATTACTTTTTACGGCACCGGCCACCTGGATGGCACCCCCGAAAAGGAGGAATTTCTCCGTTAATGTCGTTTTACCGGCATCCGGGTGGGAAATGATCGCAAAACTGCGCCGGCGCTGAATCTCGTTATGATATTTCATGATGATGACCGGTCTGACCGGGGCGCAAAGGTAATGATAGGAGATGAAAGTTGAGGAACCCTATAGCGGGAAGAGACTGGAAGGAGAGTTTAGGAAGAACTATAGGAGAAGGTGGTTGAAAGGAGGGTTTAGAAGGTTTATGGAGTTTTAAAGCAGATGGCGTTTGAAAGGCGGGTTTAGAATGTTTAGGAAAAGCATTCTTAGAAGGGGCTGTTGACTGCCGACTCCCGACTGCCTACTGCCAACTAACCACAACCGTCTAAATAATAATTGACAAATCTCTCCCTTCTTGTGGTAAATTTGCGCTATGATCCGCCGGTCCATCGAGATTGTCGTCAGCAGTATTAAAATGACCCTGCAGGAATTATGGAAAAACAAACTCCGTACATTCCTGTCGTTGCTTGGGGTGACATTCGGCATATTCTGTATCATCAGTGTATTGGCCGTGGTGAATAGTCTCGAGCAGAATATCCAGAACGAAGTAAAAGCTTTAGGTACCAATACCATTTATGTCGACAAATGGGATTACAGCGCGGGCGGTGGCCCCGATTATCCCTGGTGGAAATATGTCAACCGGCCTTACCCGCAATACGACGAATTAAAAGAGATCAAAGAGCGTACCCCCAGCGCCAAATTCGCTGCTTTTAAAATCAGCATTTCCGACAAAGTCTTTTATGAAAATAACCAGTTGACCGGTGTCAACATTTATGGTATCAGTGAAGAGTTCAATGATATTCAGCCTGTGGATATTGCCTTTGGCCGTTACCTCTCCGATGCGGAATTCAGCCAGGGAAGCCCGGTAGCCGTCATTGGAAATGAAATCGCCGAAAAACTGTTTCTAGATCCGGAAAGAGCGGCCGGGAAAATGATCACCGTTAAAGGAAAGAAGATCATTGTCAGCGGCGTGATCAAAAAACAGGGAAAAACCATGATCGGCGGGTGGCAGTTTGACCAGAGTGTTATCCTGTCGTATCGGTTTGCCCGTAATATTATGGATCCGAAAAAAGCGGATCCGCTGATACTTGTACAGGGACAGGATTACCTGAGCAGTAAAGCACTCAAGGATAACCTGACCGGTACCATGCGGGCCATCCGCAAACTCACTCCAACCAAAGAGGAGAATTTCACATTGAATGATATCAATGATTTCAGTGCTGCCATCAGCGAAGCTTTTGTAAGCCTCAATATCGGTGGCTGGGCTATTGCAGCCTTATCCCTGATCGTAGGTATGTTTGGTGTGGCCAATATCATGTTCGTTTCTGTACGCGAACGTACCAGCCAGATCGGTTTAAAAAAAGCAATCGGCGCCAAGAAAAGAATTATACTTACAGAGTTCCTGCTCGAATCCGCTTTCTTATGTATCATTGGCGGGCTGACCGGTTTACTTTTTGTATTTATACTTACAAAAATTCTTTCCGGGGCACTTAATTTCCCTGTTTATATCTCCACCAGTAACCTGGTACTTGCCATAGGTGTATGTATACTCGTAGGTTTGATCGCCGGGTTTATTCCGGCAAGGCAGGCTGCGAGTATGGATCCTGTAGAAGCTATACGCAGTAAGTAGAACAATCAGATATTGTTCATTAATTAGCCAAATATTTAATGTGTCAATTAGCCAATATGCCAATGGAAGGACTGATGTTTACTTCCGTGAAGAGTTGAGTATTTTATTAATTATTCGTTGGATATTTTTTAGTTTTTCCATCAGGTCACTGGTATCCGGATATCCTTTGGAATTTTTACATAATAACAACCAGTACTCAGTCTCATCCGCTTCTTTGGCGGCAATTTTGAACTTATGGAAAAAATCGGCCCTGCTTTCGGCATTCTGAGCTTCCCTTGAATTTGCACCTATGGATGTTCCGGATTTTAGTAACTGCCGTGCAATTATATATTTTCTATTTTGCTCTAACTGATCACAATAGCTGATAATATCAATTGCAAAATTCAGTGTTAGTGCAAGAATGATATTGTCTTTAGCATATTCACTCATCTCTAAATATCAAAAAATCTTACATAACAACTATATCCGTCGCCATCTACTCGTTTGCAAACTGGATAATTCATTTATTTTCAATGGTTTTTAAGAAAAAATATATTCTGCTTTCAGTAAAAGATTCACTTTTTTTCCGGTAAATAGCCCAAATCGAGGGTTTCTTTTAGTTGAAGTTCGCTAATTGGCACATTGGCATATTGGCACATTGACTAATTTTGTATGATGCCGGTGATTTTAGCAATCGAATCAAGTTGTGATGAAACATCTGCCGCGATCTGTGCGGATGGGAAAGTATTGTCCAATTTTATCGCCACCCAGGCCGTGCATGAGCAATATGGCGGCGTGGTGCCGGAACTGGCCTCGCGGGCGCATATGCAGCATATTGTACCGGTGGTGAATCAGGCACTGAAAGAAGCGAAATGTACATTAACCGATGTGGATGCGATCGCTTTTACGCAATCACCCGGACTGATAGGCTCATTGCTGGTCGGGGGGCAGTTTGCCAAATCACTGGCCCTGGCATTGAATAAACCGCTGATTGCCGTGCACCACATGCAGGCGCATGTACTCGCCAACCTGATTGATGATCCCAAACCAGCCTTTCCTTTTCTTTGCCTGACGGTTAGCGGAGGTCATACGCAGATCGTTTTATGTGAAAGCCCGGTGAAAATGAAGGTGATCGGCGAGACCATTGATGATGCCGCCGGTGAGGCATTTGATAAATCGGCCAAGTTGCTGGGACTCCCCTATCCCGGTGGCCCGCTGATTGATAAATATGCAAAAGAAGGAAATCCTGCCCGCTTCCCCTTTCCGGAGCCACAGATCGCGGGACTGAATTTCAGTTTCAGCGGACTAAAAACATCCATCCTGTATTTTTTGCAAAATGCCGGTAAGAGTAACTTATTTAAGGAAGAATTTACCGCAACAGACGAAGAAAAGCAGTCCTTTATACATTCCAATCTCGCGGATATATGTGCCTCCATACAGCAACGGATCGTAACGATCCTCCTGAACAAACTGAAAAAAGCGTCGGTGGAAACCGGCATTATGGATATCTGTCTTGCGGGAGGTGTATCGGCCAACAGCGGATTACGCCAAAGTTTCCAGGAAATGGGAAAAAAGTATAACTGGAATACCTACATTCCTGCTTTCCAGTATTGCACGGATAATGCCGGTATGATCGCCATCACCGGTTATTATAAATTCCTGGAAGGATACACCGATCCCATATCCATCTCCTCTTCTGCCAGGGCGGCCTGGTAATATGAACGGTATGGCTAACTCCTATTTTTCCTTCAAACAATTTACCATTCAGCAGGACCAGTCGGCCATGAAAGTAACCACAGATGGCTGCCTGTTTGGTGCCTGGGCCGCACAGGAGATCAGGTTGCTAAATCATCCTGATTCCCGTTGCCTGGATATTGGTGCCGGCACCGGATTACTCAGCCTGATGATTGCCCAGCAAAATCCGGTGTGTAACATCGATGCAGTGGAAATAGACAAAGAAACAGCAGCACAGGCCACTCAGAATATTAAAGCGGCTGGCAGAGAAGACCGGGTACAACTCATTCAACAGGATATCCGGCAATTCCAGCCTGACAGAAAATATGATATCATTTTCAGTAACCCGCCTTTCTATGAAAATGAATTAAAGGGTGAGAACTCCAAAAAAAACCAGGCGCATCACCATGAGGGACTGATACTCGCGGACTTGTTGCAGTGCTGTAAGTCCCTGCTCAATGAGAATGGCCGGATATACCTGTTACTTCCTTATAAAAGAGAAAGGGAGGTACTGGCGAAAGCAGAAGCTGCCGGCTATAGTGTAGTACAACACAGACGGGTAAGACCTGCAGAGCAGTTGGATTACTTCCGGATTTTACTGGAACTGCAGGTAAAGCATAGCGAACCTGTTGCAGTCCGTACCGGTGATATTGCAGTAAAAGATCATCAGGATCAATATACCCATGCCTTCACTGAATTGCTGAAAGAGTATTATCTCTATCTCTGAAACTATTTTCCCTCCGCATAATCACGCATATATTCGTATGGTGCAGTCAGTGCCCCGCCTTTTACAATCGTAGCCCGGTCAATGATCGGGGATCCGTTACCCAGCAGGTCTTCCAGGATAAATTTGATCAGTTGCTCCCCGAAATAACGGCTGGCATCCCGCGGCAGTTCGTTGGGCAGATTGCCCACGGCCATGATATCAATGGAACCCGGCAGATAGGGTTCCGTTTTCTCCAGTGTTTTTTTATCGACCCCGTATATCGGATCTGCGATGGACTGGTCGCCGAGATTGATGGGCACCGATCCGTTGGCATCATCCGTAATATCAGCGATGGTCTGAATGATAAATTCCTCTGACCGGGCATCTTCCTTTTCAAATAAACGCGGTACCGTTTTATCCCAGTACACCCCGTTCATCAGGATATCCGTTTGTGCGGTATAGGGCAGAAACTTACAGGTGTACTGATC
>CAZYTV010000169.1:0-9694 GCA_964650455.1 uncultured Chitinophaga sp.
CCCCAGATGCTGGATGGCATTATGGTGGACTATTATGGCTCTCCGATGCCTATCGGCCAGGTCGCGAATGTTAATGTCATGGATGTCCGTACACTAAGCATTCAGCCCTGGGAAAAGAATATGCTGCAGCCTATTGAAAGGGCGATTATTGCTGCTAATATCGGTATCAATCCACAAAACGACGGCGTGTTGATCCGTCTCTTCCTGCCCCCGCTGACGGAAGAGAGAAGAAAGGAACTGGTCAAGAGATGCCTGGGAGAAGGGGAGCAGTCTAAAGTGGCCATCCGGAATATCCGCCGGGACGCGATCGAGCATATCAAACGCCTCCAGAAAAACGGGCTGAGCGAAGACGTGGCTAAAGACGCCGAGGCCGGAGTTCAGGAAATGACCGATAAATTTATTTCGACCGTGGATAAACACCTGGCTTCAAAAGAGAAAGAGATCATGTCTATCTGATCCGGTAAACGGTTTACGAAAAGCAACATCACTCAACCGGTGTTGCTTTTTTTGTTTCCGGCCGGTTGGCGAGGTACACACCCAGCAAGATAATACTCAGGGCGATCACCTGCAGACCGGTGACTTTTTCCCCGTAATAGACTCCCCATAAAATGGCAACAAAGGGAATGCCATAGGTGACCAGGGAGGCAAATAAGCCACCCGCTTTTTTTACCAGGATATAAAACAATACAGATGCCAGGGCCGTACCCAGAATTCCCAGTACGGAACTGGCAATGGTACTCATGGTGTAGACATGCTCGCCGAGAGGCAGGTTGAAATAGCCGGTCACCAGCAATATGATCAGTGAAGGAGGAATCAGCCCGGTAAAAGCAATTGTCGCAATCTGAACAGAACCCACCCCCTTCAGTTTTTCGTGTACCATATTCACATTGAATCCATAGAAAATGGTTGCCAGTACCACAAATCCGGTATAGAGCAGGTAACTGTTCGGCTTTCCGGCATTTATATAGAGCAGCAGGGCACTGCCGATCAGTCCCACCAGCACACCCGAAATTTTTTGCCAACTGGTATGTTTGCGGAAAAAGAGGGTGCCGGTAATGATCACAAAAATCGGAGTCAGTGAATTAAGGCTGCCGGTCAGGGCACCATCTATTTTGGTCTCAGCGATACAAAATAAAAAAGCCGGAAAAAAACTTCCGAGCCAACCGCTCAGCAGCACATACCGGATGGTGGCTGCTGGTAAATTTTTTAACGACCGGATCAGAAAGGGAAGCATGACCAGACCGGAAGAAAACATACGCAGGGCGGCTACCTGGTAGGGGGATAAGACCGGCTGCTGGTTGGCGTCATACAATCCCCATTTCATCAGGATAAATGAACTGCCCCAGATAATACATAGTGCGAAAAATAAACCCCAACTGATTATTTTACTGCTCATAAAAGCGCCAAAGTTCAGGAATCAGGGGGAGAATAGTTTAATTTTTTTATCTTCATTCTCTTCCTCAAACGCCTAAATTACCTGATTGTTGAGTCGTTGGTCGTTTAGTCGTTTAGCGGTACAACGCTTAAGGATGGCCAAACGCCTAAACAACAAACGTCTAAACAACAAACTACTAAACAACAAACCTTTAAACAATCTTCCATGTCTAAGTACAAACTCTCCTCCCTCGATACCCGCGCCCCCAAAGACCTCGATAAGCAAGCCACCAAAGAAGCGACTGGTAAAATACTGGAAGAGCTGGACGAATTGCAAAACCTGCTTTTTGCTGAAGGGAAACATGCCATCCTGATTGTGATCCAGGGAATGGATGGGAGTGGTAAGGATGGGGTGATCCGCAATGTACTGGGGAATATGAACCCACAGGGGGTTGCAGTCAAGTCCTATAAAGCGCCAACGGCGGAGGAACTATCACACGATTTTCTCTGGCGTATACATCATTATACCCCGGCCAAAGGCATGATCCAGGTATTCAACCGTTCACATTATGAAGATATACTGGTGACCCGGGTACACAAATGGTGTGACGATGAAACAGCCCGTAAACGCATGGCGGCGATCAATGATTTTGAAAGAATACTGCAGGAGCATAATCATACGCATATCCTTAAATTCTACCTGCACGTTTCGCCGGAGGAACAGCATGAACGACTGAGTGAACGAATGAAAGATCCGGCTAAAATGTGGAAGTATAATGAAAAGGATTTTGAGGAAGCCAAACTCTGGGACGTATATATGGAGGTGTATGAAGACTGTTTTACCAACTGTAATAATCCCGAATGGACAATCGTTCCGTCGGATCAGAACTGGTACAAAGAAAACATCATTGCCACCGCGCTGCGTGACCTGCTGAAAGGCCTGGATATGCAGTTCCCGGGTATGAAAAAGTAGTTGAACGCGTTATTTTTTTTATGAATACCTTGAATTAAATCCTGAACATTTTTAAAATCAAAAATCAATTTTATGGGAATGCTTAAAGAATTTAAAGAGTTTGCCATGAAGGGCAATGTCATTGACCTGGCAGTCGGTGTGGTGATCGGCGCCGCATTTGGTGCAATTGTATCATCTGTTGTAGATCATATTATAATGCCCATTGTAGGGATGATTACCGGGGGTATTAATTTTGACTCACTGGCACTGAAAGTGGGTGATGCTGAGTTAAAGTATGGTTTGGCCATTTCTGCCCTGGTGAAATTTATTGCGATCGCCTTCTTCCTGTTTATAGTGATCAAAGCCATTAACAGCGCTAAAAAGAAGGAAGAAGCCGCCCCGGCCGCCCCTGCAGCCACCCCGGAAGATATCCAGCTCCTCCGTGAGATCAGGGATGCCCTGAAGAAATAAAAATTGGGGAAAAAGGGGGGATTCCCTCCGCCCCGTTTCCCTTACTTTTGAAGTCCTGTTTACCAACAGGACTTCATTTTTTTGACCTAAAAGCAACCGCGTGCAGAACCCGTCGTATCAGATTAAATTGCCCCAGTTTGAAGGCCCGTTTGACCTTTTATTATTCTTTATTGAAAGGGACGAACTGGATATCTATAATATTCCTATTACCCGCATTATCAACGATTTCATGGACTTTATCCATAAAAGCGGGGAACTGAATATCGAGCTCAGCAGTGAATTTATCCTGTTTATCTCCACCCTCATGCGGATCAAGGCAAAAATGCTCCTGCCCCGCAAGGAACTGGATGCCCAGGGCAATGAAATTGACCCGCGGGAAGAACTGGTTAATAAAATCCTTGAATACAAGCGGTTCAAAGAAGCTTCAGCCGAAATGGCCGAAATGGAAGCGGTTCGGATGCTCATGGTAAAAAGGGGGAATATTCAACGTGAACTTTCCCAGATCGGGGAAGAGGACAGCGAAGGAACCGAGATTCAGAACATCACCCTCTTTAAACTGATGAAGTCCTTTGAAAAGGCCATGCAAAAATACAGTGACCGGCTGAACAGACCGGTACACACCGTGGTGCAATATAACTATACCATGGAGCAAAGCCGTGACGAAATGCTCAGTATGGCACGGGAAGAAAAGAACCTGGCATTTGAGCGGATTTTCGAACGCAGCGCTAACCGGGTGCAGGCGATCTTCCTGTTTCTGTCGCTCCTCGAACTGGTACAGCAGAAATTCCTCAAGATCATGATCGGGGAAGGCAAGAATAACTTTATCATTGAGTTTATCGAACCCGAAGAGCGCCTGGCCGAACTGGACGAACAAAACCAACCATAAATTTTTAAATCTTTTTTAAATTAATCATCATGAAAAGCTTTGCAACCGCCAACTGGAAAGGAACCGGAAAAGAAGGAAACGGAACACTCTCTTCTAAATCCAAAGTACTGGAAAATACATCTTACGATTTCAGAAGCCGTTTTGAAGATGGCACATTTACCAATCCCGAAGAACTGGTAGCAGCGGCCCATGCAGGCTGTTTCTCCATGAAACTCAGCTTTGTACTGGGTGCGGCTGGTTTTACACCCGACAACATTGATACCAAATGTACCATCACCCTTGAAGCCGGTGCGATTACCTCCAGTCACCTGGAAGTGAAAGCCACTGTACCAGGAATTGATGCGGCTAAATTTGCCGATTGTGCAGCGGAAGCCAAAGCAAGCTGTCCTATAAGTAAGCTGCTGAGCACCGAGATTACGATGGAAGCCGCCCTGGCCTGATAAGTGAGCGGGTTGCAGGGCATCAGGGGAGGTTTATCAGATTGTATTAACCATTTAATATAAACCGACATGAAAATTTTATTTCTTGCCATCCTGCTGGCCTGCAATCTTATGTTGTCCGCTCAAGCGTCAAGTGCCGGCTTGAACGGAACACAACGTCGCATGGAAGTGTATAGCTGGGCGGAACGTCCTGAGGAAGATGTCAACTTTGATCTTCAGAAAATGTTCGTTGACCAGCAGTGGATGCCCGGTACCGTCAGTTTTAAAAACGGACGCCCGTCTATGTCCGTTCCGCTGATCCTGGATCTTCATAATAACACGCTGTATTATCTCCAGGGAGCTGTGATCATGGAGTTTGTGGATACGATAAGTCATTTTTTAATACGCGTGCCTTCGAAGAAAGACAGCATACTCATGAAATTCACATGCCTGCTACCTGCTGTACAGGCCAATGGTCCGGAAACATTCTACGAAGTACTGGTGGATGGTAATATCAAATTGCTGAAATGCCGCGCCAAATCCATCTTGCTCTTTAAAGACAAGAATCTGCCCGAAGAAAAAAGAGCCGAAATTCGCCAGCTCTATTTTGCGGAATTGCCCGGTCATCAACTGGTGATGATCCCGCTTGACGCAGACGGGTTGAAGGAAAAATTACCAGCATACAGTACAATGATCACCGAGATCCTGAAAATGGAACATCTCCGGATCAAGAATGAAAATAAGCTGGCCGAGTTATTCGTACACCTCAATAATGGCAGCAAGTAGATTTTACTGATAGATCCACAACAATACCGGCCTGGAGGAGGAATTAATCAGGGATTTTATTTTTTCCAGGAAGTCCGGTGCAACCGTCGGGCACCCGTTACTCTGGCAGATCTCGTCTTCCGTTTCAGCAGAGGGTACACAAGTATGACCATGCAGCACTACGGTGCGTTCAAAGGCATTTCTATTTGAGCTGTCGAGTCCGTGTAATTTGTACGAGTATCCCCATTGACCGGTATATGGAATACCAATGCGGTACCGGCCCAGTGAAGTACAGCCACTTCCCACCCCGTTGCTGTATTTCCGGCCTTCCAGCCAGTTCTGATAGCAGTTGCCATGGGCTACCAGCCCTGATTGAAGCACACTGTCTTTTTTCAAATCATAAATAAAGAAACGGGATTGCCCCGAAGCCAGGCTCATATCGATCAGGAAACAGGTCTGTTCATTGTATTTTTTTTGCTTTACAAAATCCCTGGCTGAAGCCGCGAATGTCTTTAGTTTCTCCGCATTTTTCCTGCCTGCGTTTTTGGTGCTATCCCGGGCAGGAAGACCGGCCGCCTTTGTTTTTTTCCAGGTATGGTCAGTGGCAAAAAGACTGATGCCGGTAATGAGGCTAACTGTAATAATCAGGGAGAGTATGGCTTTCATGAACTGCAGTTGTGTATGTCAGATGCAGGAGGAACGGATTTCCATATTCGCCTATGCGGGGCTGCCTGTTAAAAGGGGTATAAAAAAAGGCCGCCCCGGAAAAGAGGAAGCCTTTGAATATAATCGTTCAGTATATCAACCCAGCAGGGTCGATACAGTTATTTTCTCTTTCATCATTTCCCGGATGGTATCTGCAATTCCTTCTGCATCATATCCACATTCACGGATCAGTTCCTTTGGGGTACCGTGTTCCACCAGGCGATCGGGGATACCCAGTATCCGTACTTCGTTTTTATAACCATGACGGTTCATGAATTCCAGGATCGCGCTGCCAAATCCGCCTTCAACCGTACCATCTTCCACGGTTAACAGTTTATCATAACGCTGGCAGGCTTCATGTAACAAGGCTTCGTCAAGGGGCTTGGCAAACCGCATATCATAATGACCGGGGATCAATCCATCGTTCTTCAGATCACGGATCGCTGCCGCAGCAAAATTCCCGGGATGGCCAAAAGAAAGAATAGCTATATCCTGTCCGTCACGGAGTTTGCGACCTTTGCCGATTTCGATTTCTTTCAGCGGGGTCTTCCATTCCGGCATCATGCCTTCGCCCCTGGGATAGCGGATCACAAAAGGCTGTTGGGTGGACTCCAGTTGGGCGGTGTACATCAGGTTACGCAATTCACTTTCATTCATTGGTGCACTGATGATCATATTGGGAATACAACGGAAATAGGCTATATCATAACAGCCATGGTGGGTGGGGCCATCATCGCCAACCAGCCCGGCGCGGTCGAGACAAAAGACCACGGGCAGTTTCTGGATCGCCACATCATGTACTACGGAATCAAAAGCCCGCTGCATAAAGGACGAGTAGATATTACAGAATACTTTCAATCCCTGGGTAGCCATACCTGCGCTCAGGGTTACGGCATGCTGTTCAGCAATACCCACATCAAATGCCCGGTCCGGCATTTTATCCATCATCAGCTTCAGGGAAGAGCCGGAAGGCATAGCCGGGGTGATACCGAATATTTTATCATTTTGTTCTGCCAGTTCGATCATGGTATGACCAAATACATCCTGGTATTTAGGGGGCTGGGGCAGGTCAAATATTTTTTTCTGAATCTCACCGGTCATTTTATCAAAAAGACCCGGTGCATGCCACTTGGTCTGATCTTTTTCGGCCAGGGCATATCCTTTTCCTTTAGTCGTGATCACATGCAGGATTTTTGGACCCGGTATTTCACGCAGATCCCGGAGGGTATCCACCAGTTTAGCCACATTATGTCCGTCGATCGGTCCAAAATAACGCAGGTTCAGGGCTTCAAAAAGATTGGCACTGCTGCTGACCATACCTTTCATGCCTTCGATCAGTTTATGTGCCATCGCCCGGGTAAAGTTTTTTCCCACAGGCATTTTGCCGATCAGCTTCCATACATCATCCTTCACTTTATTATAAGCCGGGGAAGTGGAGATATCTGTCAGGTATTCTTTCAACGCCCCTACATTCGGATCAATGCCAATGCCATTATCATTCAGAATGATCAGCATATCCGCATCTGCCACTCCCGCATGATTCATGCCTTCGAAGGCCAGGCCGGCGGTCATCGAGCCATCCCCGATTACAGCAACTACCTTACGGTCTGCTTCGCCCTTATATTTGGCGGCCATGGCCATGCCCAAGGCGGCAGAGATGGAGGTGGAGGAGTGTCCCACACCAAATGTGTCGTATTCGCTTTCGCTTCTTTTAGGGAATCCGCTGAGTCCTTTGTATTTACGGTTGCTGGGGAAATTATCCCGGCGGCCAGTCAGGATCTTATGTCCGTATGCCTGGTGACCCACATCCCAGACCAACTGATCGTAAGGGGTGTTGTAAACATAATGCAGGGCCGTGGTCAGTTCCACCACACCCAGGCTGGCGCCAAATTGACCTCCATGAACGCTTACTACATCAATGATATACTGACGCAGCTCATCACAGAGCTGGTGCAGTTTTTCCCGGGGAAGCTTTTTCAGGTCATCCGGGGAGTCAATGGTTTGTAATAAGGGGCCAGGGGTGATTTGCATGGGTTCACATTTAACGCTGTAAAAGTACTGTTTTCCGCCCGACAGTCATAATGGCCGTTTTGGAGGCAGAAGCTGTTTAACAATAATTTGAATGAAAGGTTTAGCCACATTAAACAGGTCCCGGTGGCCCATTTACAGGCGTAATCCGCCACTGATATATTAAATAGGGTCCTAAAGTGACTGTTTTGTTTAGATTTGTAGCAAATGTGGTTTGCTAATTCAAGGTACTGGTTATTTCAGGCGGTGGGCTGGGGAGGCTTCACCCTGATCAGCATTTTCTTTGCCTATTCCTTTGATCAGCTCAATACCCGGGAACAACTGACACAGGTCTTTGGCCGGCTGGGTATATTCGTCATTCTCGGACTCGTGCTCAGCCATATGATGCGCTCCCTGATTCTGAATGTCGACCTGCTTCAGAAAAAGCTGGAACGGCAGTTTTTATACTTCCTGCTCATCACCCTGTTATTCTCCGTCATCGGTTCGCTGATCTATATGCAGGTGCTGCAGAATTTCAATCTGCTCAACAAGCGGGAGCATGAATTCCTCAAGAATAAAGTACTGCTGATTGCCAGCGGGGTCTTCAATTTCTTTGTGTATTTCTTTATCTGGAATCTGATCTATTTTATATATCACTATGTGACCAAGAGCCGGAAGCAGCAGTTGGATACCCTGAGGCTGGAGTCGATGGTGAAAGAGCTCGAATTAAAAACGATCAAGGCCCATATCAATCCCCATTTTATCTTTAATTCGCTCAACAGTATCCGTGCCCTGGTGGATGAAAATCCGCAACGGGCCCGGGATGCGGTGACCGAGCTCAGCAATATCCTGCGCAGCAGTATGCAGACTGAGAAAATGGAGACAGTGCCATTGGAAAGGGAACTGGGCATCATCAAAGATTACCTCGCCCTGGAAAATATGCGTTTTGAAGACCGGCTTAAAGTGGAGTATGATATTGATGAAGACACCCTCAACCAGCCGGTACCGCCCATGATGCTGCAGACCCTGGTAGAGAATGCGATCAAGCACGGCATCAGTCAGCAGATCAGCGGCGGGCTGGTAAAAGTGATCTCTGATTTCAAAGGAGATTACCATGAGTTAGTGGTGCAGAATACCGGCCAGCTCAACGGGCAGGTAAATACAGAGGAAGGGTTTGGTTTGTCCAGTACCACCAACCGGCTAAACCTGCTTTATGGAACAAAAGCAAAATTTGAAATAAAACAAATCAACGGATCCCTGGTGGAAGCCCGGGTACTGATCCCTGTTCAAGTATAGAAAACGATTTTTCAGACAGCCACCCAAAACAGTATTTCATGAAAGCAATTATCATCGATGACGAACGGCTTGCCCGCCTTGAGTTGAGAAAGCTACTCCAGGAATTCCCTGAAGTGGAAGTAATAGATGAAGCCGTGAATGCAGAAGATGCACTGGCAAAAATTGAGGCCTTGCAGCCGGATCTTATATTTCTGGACATCCAGATGCCCGGCAAGACCGGATTTGATATGCTTGCCGAACTCGACAAGGCCCCGCAGGTGATCTTTACCACTGCCCATCATGAATTTGCCCTGAAGGCATTTGAAGTAAATGCCCTGGACTACCTGATGAAGCCCGTGGAACCAAAGCGGCTCGCCGATGCTATACAAAAACTGCAACAGACCGAAGGCCGCGAACAGCGTGGCGAAACGGAGTTTGTCAACAACAGTATTCTCTCCGAGCAAGACCAGGTATTTGTGAAAGATGGTGAACGCTGCTGGTTTGTCAAGCTCAATGAAATCCGCCTGTTTGAAAGTGTAGGCAACTACGCCAAAGTCTATTTCGGCGCTAACAAACCCCTGATCTTAAAATCCCTCAACGCTCTTGAAGAGCGGCTCGATGAAAAAGTCTTTTTCCGTGCCAACCGCAAACATATCGTTAACCTCCGCATGATTGACAAGATTGAACCCTATTTTAACGGCGGATTATTACTCGACCTGAAAGGGGGCGAGAAAATTGAAGTAAGCCGGAGGCAGACGGTGAAGTTTAAGGAGATGATGAGCCTGTGATAAGTACGAAGTTAGAAGTACGAAGTTAGAAGTACGAAGTACGAGGTGGCGT
>CAZYTV010000170.1:0-9692 GCA_964650455.1 uncultured Chitinophaga sp.
AAGATATTGGCCCGGATATCCAGTTACACATGACCCGCTGTATTCTCTGCTACCGCTGTACCTATGTGGCAGACCAGCTCACCGATAACCGGGTGCATGGCATATTGGATCGCGGCGACCACGCAGAAATTTCCACCTATATCGCCAAAGCAATCGACAACGATTTCAGCGGAAATATGATCGATGTATGTCCGGTGGGGGCCTTAACCGATAAAACGTTCCGCTTCAAAAACCGGGTGTGGTTTACCAAACCCGTGGAAGCACACCGGGATTGCGATAAATGTTGCGGTAAAGTAACCCTTTGGCAACGGGGCGATGAAGTATTGCGGGTAACCGCCCGTAAGGATCAGTGGGGTGAAGTGGAAAGTTATGATGGCAAGACCGGCTGGATCTGTAATACCTGCCGTTTTGATAAGAAAAGCGTGCGTGATTGGGTGATTGAAGGACCGGCGAAAGTGAATCGTCATTCAGTGATTTCGCAGGGTCATTATGAGGGCGTTCATCAACCCAAAGAAATCATGCCTGAAGTGATGGGAGGCCGCGCACCGAAACTGCTGATGGACATTCATGACGTGAGTGAAGTGAATACCGTGAATATCAGTGCCCTTCCGGGACCGGCAACGAGTAAAAATTATAAGAAGAACGAACAATAAACGAAGAACATGCATTTACTGGCCATTGACCTTTGGTTCATACTCGGGAAAGCAATACTGATCGCCTGTATTATCGGGCTCTCTTTCTTCATTGCCATGTACACTACCCTGGCTGAACGTAAAGTGGCTGGCTGGCTGCAGGACCGTCATGGTCCGAACCGGGCAGGTCCTTTTGGTATTTTCCAGCCACTGGCCGATGGTGGTAAACTTTTTTTCAAAGAAGAAATCATACCCCTGGCTTCCAATAAAGTATTGTTCTTACTGGGTCCGGGACTCGCGATGATCACTTCACTCGTGACCAGTACCGTGATACCCTGGGGTGCCCCGGTAACTACGGCCAATGGCACGTTTGCTCTCCAGGTGGCTGATGTGGATATGGGTATCCTGATCGTTTTCAGTGTGGTGAGTGTGGGCGTGTACGGGATCATGATCGGGGGATGGGCCTCCAATAATAAATTCTCACTGATTGCTGCTATCCGCGGTGCATCACAGATGGTGTCCTATGAACTGCCGATGGGACTGGCCCTGATCGCCGTGATATTCATGACAGGTTCCTTGAAGATGAGCGAAATCGTAGCCAGCCAGGCTGCCAACGGATGGCATGTGATCTACCAGCCCCTGGGCTTTATCATCTTTTTCATTTGTGCACTGGCCGAGTGTAACCGGACCCCTTTCGATTTACCGGAAGCGGAGAATGAACTGAACTTTGGGTATCACCAGGAATATTCTTCCATGAAACTGGGTTTCTACCTCTTTGCGGAGTATATCAATATGTTTGTAAGTGCCGCGGTGATTTCCACCCTGTATTTCGGTGGATACGATATCCCGTTTGTGAATGAGGCCAGTTGGGGACTTCAATCCTGGCTGCTGTCCGCGATCAGTTTTGGGGTATTGATGGCTAAGATCGCCTTCTTCCTCTTCTTGTTTATATGGATCCGCTGGACCATCCCGCGTTTCCGGTATGACCAGTTGATGAGTCTGGGCTGGAAGAAACTGATTCCACTGGCATTGATTAATATGATTATCAGCGCGGCGGTGATGTTGTGGTTGAGGAAGTAGAGAATAGAAAATAGAGAATAGAGAATGGGGAGTGGGGAGTGGAGTGTGGTGAATGGGTTGTGTCCCCCTGCATGTCCCGCCAAATGCGGGGAGCTTGCCGAAGGGTGAATAAAAAAGAAGGATAAAATATATTTGCGAAATTTTTAAAAGCTGTAAAGCTTTATGCAATTAACAAACAGATCAAAACCGGTGGATCGTAAACCGATGACTTTCCTGGAGAGTATTTATCTCTGGAATATCATGAAAGGAATGGGTATCACGATCAGTCACCTGTTTAAGCGCAAAGCCACTATTCAATACCCTGAACAGAAAAGGAGTTTCTCCAAAGTGTTCAGGGGCCTGCATGTGCTGAACCGGGATGCGGAAGGAAGAGAAAACTGCACCGCCTGTGGGTTGTGTGCCGTGGCCTGTCCGGCAGAAGCCATTACGATGGAAGGAGCGGAGCGCCTGCCCGGTGAAGAACACCTGTACCGGGAAGAAAAATATGCAGCAAAATACGAGATCAACATGCTGCGCTGCATTTTCTGCGGACTTTGCGAAGAAGCCTGTCCGAAAGATGCGATTTACCTGTCACAGACATTTGCCCCGGCCAATTATGGAAGGAAAGGCTTTATCTATAAAAAAGAAGAACTGCTGATCCCGCACCCGGTGCAGGAAAAGGAAGCTTACCTGAAGGCATTGGGCGACAGGGCAACAAACAACTAAGAATGACTAACGGCTTATAAGCAATGAACATAATTCAAATACTATTCTGGTTCCTCTCTGTAGTGGCGATTTTCAGCGCCCTGATGATGGTGACCAGTAAGAACCCCGTCTACAGTGTGCTTTGGCTGATCGCCACTTTCTTTGCTATCTCAGGTCACTATATCCTGCTCAATGCCCAGTTCCTCGCGATTGTAAACATCATCGTTTATGCCGGGGCCATCATGGTATTGTTCCTTTTTGTGATCATGCTGATGAACCTGAACAAGGAAACGGAACCCCAGAAAAACCGCTGGCTGAAAATTGCCGGTGCACTGGCCGGGGGCTGTTTGTTACTGGTACTGGTGGCCGCACTGAAAGATGCAGCAACCAAGGATCAGATAGCTACGGTGAACCAGGGAAATATCGGGCTGATCAGATTCCTGGGCAAGGAATTGTTTACCACATATGTGGTGCCTTTTGAGATCAGCAGTGTGTTGTTCCTGAGTGCGATGGTGGGTGCTGTGGTGATCGGGAAGAAAGAATAAGATTTTAATTAACCGGAAGCCGGAGTGAACATACTTTCATCCGCTTTCTCAATGTACAATATGCCGATACTAAATTATATTATCCTGTCTCTTGCCCTGTTCAGCATCGGGATCGTGGGGGTGCTCACCCGCCGCAATGCCATCATTATTTTCATGTGCATAGAGCTGATGCTGAATGCAGTGAACCTGTTGCTGGTGGCATTTTCAAAAATGCACATGAACGCAGCTTATATGGCTGGCGACCTGGCCGGAACAGCCGGAACGGACGGACAGATTTTTGTTTTCTTTATCATGGTGGTGGCCGCGGCAGAAGTTAGTGTGGGACTGGCGATTATCGTGATGATGTATCGTAATATCCATTCAGTGGATGTCAATTTTTTAAACCGGTTAAAACATTAGACCCCGGATAGGGAATAGTTTATGAATAACGCATTACAGATAGTTTACCTGATCCCCCTGCTGCCACTGCTGGGCTTCCTGATCAACGGGCTGGGCAGGAACTATTTATCCAAAACAGGGATCAGCCTGATAGGTTCGGGTAGTATCCTCGGTTCATTGATCCTGAGTATCTGGGTATTTCTGCAGGTAAAAGATGGCAACACGTTTGTAGCTGAGTATTTTAATTTTATTGCTGTCGACAAACTGGTCATTCCCTTTGCATTTAAGATCGACCAGCTTTCCTCCCTTTTCCTGCTGATCATTACCGGGGTGGGTTTTCTGATTCATGTTTACTCAGCAGCCTATATGCACGAAGAAAAGCCCGGTCATTTCGGACGCTATTTTTCCTATCTCAACCTCTTTGTGTTTTCCATGCTGCTGCTTGTCATGGGTGCCAATTTCGTGATCCTTTTTATTGGCTGGGAAGGCGTGGGACTTTGCTCTTACCTGCTGATTGGTTACTGGTTCAAAAAACAGGAATACAATAAGGCGGCCAACAAAGCCTTTATCATGAACCGGATCGGTGACCTGGCCTTCCTGATCGCCATTTTCTGGCTGATCGCCCGTGTGGGTACGGTCTCTTTTGATGAAGTATTTACATCGGTGAACCTGGCCAAACTGAATGCGACCGATATTACCGTGATCACGTTGTTACTTTTCATAGGTGCCACTGGTAAAAGTGCACAGATTCCGCTGTACACCTGGTTGCCTGACGCGATGGCCGGTCCGACCCCCGTATCCGCCCTGATCCACGCCGCCACCATGGTGACTGCCGGCATTTATATGATTGCCCGGAGCCATGTTTTATATAGTCTCGATGCGGCGGAACTTACCCGGAATATCATCACGTATACCGGTATGGCCACCGCTTTACTGGCGGCTACCATTGCGCTGAAGCAAAATGATATTAAGAAAATTCTGGCCTATTCCACCGTCAGTCAGCTGGGCTTTATGTTCCTGGCCCTCGGTACCGGTGCTTACGTAGCTGCAGTATTCCATGTAATGACACACGCGTTCTTCAAAGCCCTCTTATTCCTGGGCAGTGGATCCGTAATTCACGCGATGAGTGGCGAACAGGATATCCGGAACATGGGCGGACTCAGCAGGAAACTGAAGATCACTTATGTCACCTTCCTGATCGGTTGTATCGCCATAGCCGGTATTCCGCCATTCAGTGGCTTCTTCTCCAAAGACGCCATTCTTTTGAGCGCGTATATGAAAAGCCCGGTACTTTATGGAGTCGCTGTATTTACCGCACTACTTACTGCTTTCTATATGTTCCGTTTATTTTTCATTACGTTCACCGGTAAATTCCGCGGCACAGAAGAACAGGCACATCATTTACATGAGAGTCCGCTGGCCATGACATGGCCGCTGATCATACTGGCTGTTTTATCCATCGTGGGAGGTTTAGTGGGTGTGCCTGAAGTAATCAGCGCAGGCGCGGATAAGCTGAGTGCCTTCCTGGCACCGGCGGTAAGCTCCATGCCACATGAGCATGCGATTTCACACAGCCAGGAATATTTACTGATGGGTATTTCCACCGTGCTGGTAGTGGTGATGATCATTGCCGCCTGGTGGATGTACCGGAATTATCAACGTAAAGAAGCCACTGGTTTTGCCAAAGTGCTCGAGAACAAATGGTATGTGGATGAATTCTATGACAGCATCATTGTTAAACCCCTGCATTGGTTGGGCGGTGCCCTCAAAAATATCGTGGATCCAAAAGTGGTGGACGGACTGGTGAATGGAGCCGGACGTATGGTGAGTTATGGCAGCCGCCAGTTAAGACTGCTGCAGAGCGGACAGGTAGGCAGTTATGTATTACTGATGGTACTGAGCATGGTTTTGATATTTGCAATTCAATTTTTTCTGAGAAAATAAATCCACCGCCTGGCGCGGGTTACTGATATGATCGCATTCTTACTGATACTGATTCCATTGGCTACGGGGCTGCTTACTTTCCTGATCAGGGAAGAAAAGACCGCAAAGGCGTTTGCCTTTTTTGCCTCCCTGGCCACACTGGCCGTTGCTGTACTGGGACTGACCCTGATGAAAACAGAGAGCCACCTGAATTTTAGTGCTCCCTGGATGAGTTCATTGGGCAGCAGTTTTACCCTGAAGATCGATGGTATGGGACAGGTGCTCTGCCTGCTCACAGCCATTGCTTACCCCCTCACTTTTTTGGGTACCTGGCAGGCAACACACAAAAAAGCAAAACAGTTTTTTGCTTTAATGCTTTTGGCACAGGCCGGTATGATGGGTGTATTCCTGGCTGCCGATGCTTTGCTGTTTTATTTCTTCTGGGAACTGGCGCTGATCCCGATGTATTTCCTCGCTTCCCAATGGGGTGGCGAGAAAAGGATTCCGGTTACATTCAAATTCTTTGTCTATACATTTCTGGGTTCTGTGCTGATGCTGATCGGTATCCTGTATATACAGTCACAGACCGCTGATCATTCATTTAGTCTCTGGTCTTTTTATAAAACCCAATTACCGGCCAATGACCAGTTATGGTTATTCTGGTTATTCTTTGTTGCCTTTGCGATCAAGATGCCGGTATTCCCCTTCCATACCTGGCAGCCGGATACGTATGAGCAATCACCCACTGCCACCACGATGATCCTGAGTGGTGTGATGGTGAAAATGGGTTTACTCGGACTGATCCGCTGGCTGATGCCGGTGTTGCCCATGGCTTCATTTCAATGGGGGGATGCAGTGATGATCCTGTCTGTGATCGGTATTATTTATGCCTCCCTGATCGCTATCCGGCAGGATGATTTGAAACGACTGATCGCTTATTCCTCCATCGCCCATATCGGCCTGATGTGTGCCGCAGTTTTTGCGGAGAATATCAGTGGTATGCAGGGGGTGATGATACAAATGTTTAATCACGGGATCAATATCATTGGACTCTGGATCATCGTGGAGATCATTGAACGCCGTTATGGGACACGGAAAATTTCTGAGCTCGGCGGACTGGCCCAGCAGGCCCCGGTGATGGCCATCTTTTTTGTGGTCATTGCACTCGCGAATATCGCGCTGCCCCTGACAAATGGTTTTGCCGGAGAGTTCCTGATGTTTAACGGGCTGCTGGCGGCACAATCCAACTTTAAAGTAATCTTTACTGTACTCGCCGGTCTTGGGATTATCCTTGCTGCAGTGTATACGCTGAATATGATCCGTAAAACATTTTACGGGGAGGCGGTAAGCCTGAAAGTACCGGTAACAGATCTGAAAATGAATGAGCAACTGGCACTGGGGGTGATCGTGGTGATCATCCTGTGGCTGGGGATCTATCCGCAATCGCTGCTGGATGTAACCGGCAGTTTCTCCAAAGAATGGTTTAGTAAAATAGATGTAAGTTATTTATTCCGCAAGTAATAAGGAAAAGATCGTATGAACGCATTAATAATTTCGGCTGTACTGGGGGTGGTGATGATGTTCAGTGGTATTCTGCTGAAGCAAAAATCGGCTATCCGTACAGTGGCCATTGCCGGCATCCTGCTGTTGCTGGGTATGAGTATCCTCGACCTGAATGGCATGGCTCTTTTTTCAATTGATACCCGTGGTATGATCGGATTCGATCGTTATTCACTGGTATTTAATATGGTTATTTTCGCCGTTGTATTGCTGTACTTTTTAATATCGGCTCCGGATATGGAAAAAGTCGGAGTGAACTATGCCGAATATTTTGCCCTGATCTTTTTTATTCTCTGCGGGGTGACCCTGGTGACCTCCTTCAAGTCCCTGCTGATTCTCTTCCTGGGTATTGAGATCATTTCCATCCCACTATATATTCTTACCGGCAGCGACAAGCGCAACCTGAAAAGCAATGAAGCCTCTTTAAAATATTTCCTGCTGGGTTCATTTTCCACCGGCCTGATGCTGATGGGTATCGCCCTGCTTTACGGGGCACGGGCCACATTCAGTACAGAAAGCAACCCGATGATCGCCCCGCAGAATCTGACTTTGCTGGTGGCGGGTATGTCGCTCCTGCTTTTTTCCATGGCCTTTAAAGTATCGGCGGCTCCCTTCCATTTCTGGACACCCGATGTTTATGATGGGGCGCCAACCGTATTTACCTCCTTTATGGCCACCATTGTTAAAGTGGTTGTCTTTGCCGGGTTTGTTCGTTTATTTGATGATATGTTTGAACAGCAGCAGGCTCAATGGAGGCTCTGGGTGGCGATCATCACTGCTGTTACTTTATTTGTGGGTAATATAACAGCCGTATTCCAGCAGAGTGTGAAACGGATGCTGGCTTATTCCAGTATTGCACAGGCTGGTTTTATGCTGTTTGCTTTATACGCAATGAATGGTGACGGAAAGGAAGGCCTGCTGATCTATACGGCGGCCTACAGTATTGCCACGATTGGCATATTTGCCGTACTGGCCCGGATGGCAGATTACACATTTGACGGGTTCAACGGACTGGCAAAATCACAACCATTGGTAGCCGGAACACTTACGGTATTTCTTTTATCCCTGGCAGGTATTCCGCTAACCGCGGGATTTATGGCCAAATTCTATATGCTGAAAGCGGCACTGGGTACTCCCGGCAGCACCTGGCTGGTCATCTTTGCGGTGCTGATGGCGGCGGTCAGTGTTTACTACTATTTCAGGGTGATACAGGCGATGTATTTTAAAGAACCCGGGGATACAGCCCATCCGGAATTCCCCTCCTTCTTCAAAGGGGTACTGCTGGTACTGGCCTTCCTGGTTATCCTGATTGGTGTATATCCCGAACTGCTTTTAGGCCGCCTGTACTTTTAAGTGTGCTTCCAAACTGGCATTAACTATCTTTGAGGTAGCGGAACATAGTCCCGTTATCTTTTATGAATTTCCGTGATGTATTCTCCCTGGCTTTTCGTACGGTCCGCAGTAATAAACTGAGAACCGGTCTTACCGTATCCATTATTGCCTTTGGTATTATGGCCCTGATCGGCATCATCACAGCCATCCAGGCGATGAACCAGAAATTCACCGAGAGTTTTTCATCGATGGGGGCCAATGCCTTTACCATTCGTTTTAAGGAACGGAATATCCGTTTTGGCGGAGGCAACCGGCGGGAAGTTAAATTAAGTACCCGTGGCGGCCGGAAGGCCAGAATATCCAATCTGGATAAGAATATCACGAAGGATGAAGCCGAACTCTTTGTCCGTCGTTTTGATTTTCCTTCACTCAAAAGTGTATCCATTTTTGCCAACCGGAATAATATCGTCTCTCACGAGAATTATAAGACCAGTCCCAATGTAATGATGTTTGGCGGGGATGAAAATTACCTGGCGCTGAACGGATTCAGCCTGCAATACGGCCGTAACATGAACCGGATGGATGTGCAGACGGCCCGCAATGTTTGCATACTGGGTTATGATGTGGCCAAGCGCCTGTTCAAGCAGGGAGCTGCCGGGGCGGTAAACGGGGTGGTTCGTATTAATAACATACCATTCAGGGTGCTGGGTGTATTAGAGAGCAAAGGGTCTTCTTTTGGCTTCAACCGGGATAATATTATCATTACCACCTATACCAATGTGGACCGCAATTTCCCCTCTGGTTTTTCTTATGTCATTGCAGTTATGGCTAATGACCTGATCAAAGTCAA
This sequence comes from uncultured Chitinophaga sp., assembly GCA_964650455.1. Classification (GTDB taxonomy): domain Bacteria; phylum Bacteroidota; class Bacteroidia; order Chitinophagales; family Chitinophagaceae; genus JJ008. The sequence goes on from CAZYTV010000170.1 coordinate 8,985, forward strand.
TGCGGCGATGGGAGAGGCGGAGGGAACATTCAGGGCAATCCGGAAACTGACGATCACGGAAGAAAGCAATTTTGTACTGGACCGCAGTGATAGTGTGGCTGAAAAGGCGATGAACAGTCTGCGTTTCCTGACTATTTCCGCCACGGTGATTGGGCTGATCACCCTGATCGGGGCAGCGATCGGTCTGATGAATATTATGCTGGTCTCTGTATCAGAGCGAACCCGGGAAGTGGGGCTGATCAAAGCGATCGGGGGGAAGAGCCAGATGGTGAGCCGCCAGTTTCTCCTTGAAGCAATCATCATCAGTATGCTGGGGGCCCTTTTCGGGATTATCCTGGGAATTCTGGTCGGAAACAGCTTCTCACTGGTACTCAATACCGGCTTTGTGGTACCCTGGAACTGGGTCATTTATGGAATCGTCATCTGCACCCTGGTCGGTTTACTGGCAGGCCTGTATCCGGCCATGAAAGCGGGTCGTCTCAATCCTATCGAGGCCCTCCGGTATGAATAACGGGTGCAGGGCTTTCTTCGCAAACGTTTTCTCTATGAATTTCCTGTAAATAATTTATCAGGAAATGGTTCCGTATTAAAAAATCCTTAACTTGAAGGCCCTTCCCGAAAAAGCCGGGAAGGGAGATTTTTATATCAACTTTTTTCTTAGCATTGTGACTCTGAAAGAGATGACTATTCTAACTTTTAAAAACTAAA
>CAZYTV010000171.1:0-634 GCA_964650455.1 uncultured Chitinophaga sp.
GAGGTTTTTCAATAGATTACCCAGCATTAATTTCCAAGGAAACCCTTAGCTCTGGTGGGATGGCCTGTCAATAGATCGGAAACAAGTGATTATTTGAAATCCCCAGTACCTGTCCCTCTATACCAGACCGGCAGGCTGAAGGAGGTGGTATGGAGTGAGGTTTTTAGCCCCAGCGGGGCGGTCTGTCAGTAGAAAATATTAGGGGATAAACTTCATTAAGCCCTGTAGGGGCGGCCTGTAAAACCGGCCATTCCGTCAAAACGTCAATTCTGTCATACCTGGTCTAAGCTTTTGACAGTATTTGATTTGTAAGATTGCAATGAGATGTATTACGATTCACCGCAATCCGGCAATTTCCTCCTCTTACACAGCTTTTTTGTCTGACGCTACTCAATGTATGATATGAAGAACCTCATTGTTTTGGCCCGGTTTATGGTTTATATTAGGAGTGTACAGCATTAATTCTTCAATACAAACTCAAAACAAATGAAAAACACATCTAAAGTGCTGATTGCGCTCGGAGCCGGTTTGGCCATTGGTGGTATACTGGGTGTGTTCTTTGCCCCTGACAAAGGTGAAAACACCCGTAACAAGATCTCTGAAAATGGTAAAAAATTCGCCGATCAGTTCAAAC
>CAZYTV010000171.1:644-9678 GCA_964650455.1 uncultured Chitinophaga sp.
TACAAGAAGTGATCTGACCGGATAATAGCCTAATCAACCTATCATGTCAGAAGAATTTAACAAATTCGAGTCACTGGCCGATCAGCTTAAAGCGTATGTAAACACCAGGGTATCGCAGGCAAAGTTGTCATTAGCGGAGAAATTATCTAATCTGGCCGCTACCATGATTGCTATGCTGATGTCGGCCCTGGTGTTCTTTTTATTCCTGACCCTGCTCTGTGTGGCCGGGGCCTTACTGATCGGGCAATGGCTGGGCAGCCTCTGGCTGGGATTTTTAATTGTTGCCGGTTTTGTATTATTACTGGGATTGATGCTCTGGTTGGTTAAAGACCGCATTTTCCGTATTCCGATCATGAATGCGCTGATTGAAGCCATGTTTGAAAATGAGGAAGTGGATGAGAAAGATTAAACACATAAAAGATATTGAGCGGGAAAAACTCCTGCTGAGGGTGAAACAGCTCGAACAGGAAAAAAAACTGAAAGAGTCCTGGGGAACGTTGAAGGACGATTTCAAACCCGGCAATTTTCTTCGCCATAAAATAAGCGAATTCACCCAGGAAAAGCCGGACGAAAAAGGCCAGGGCCTGGTCAGCGGACTGGTGAATTTCGGTGCTGCCTATCTCAGTCGCCGCTTAACCGGTTATGCCGGGAATAAAATTGATAATACGATACAAACAGGGATCGATAAAGTGAGTGAAAGGCTGAAGAAAGCACTTACGAGGAAGAAAAGATCCAAGAAGCCAAGACACCAAGATGCAAAATAAAATTCAAATCTAAAGTCACAAATAAAATCCAAAAAAAAGCACCAACCCCTCCGCTGAAATTTCTCAGTAGGGGTTGGTGCTTTTTTTTGGAGTTTATTTGATCCTTGAACTTTGATTTTTATTTGGCGTCTTGCGATCTTGGTTTCTTGGTTCTTTGTATATAAAACTATTGTTTGAAATACACCCTGGTGATTTTCCCGAATTCAATTACATAAATAGCAACAGCATACAACGGTTTCGGCCCGAACCCGGATACTTCTTCATGATCAATCACCATATTGCCTTGCACGATCCGGCGCTGGACTTTACAATATAGTTTGGGTACTTTGGTGATGAATACATAATCTTTCCGCATGGCGTCTTTGCCTTTCATCAGCAGTTTACCCGGAAATTCATACAACTCCACATCTTCCGCATAGGGTTCCAAAAAAGCATCGAGGTCGTGTGCATTGTATGCATTTAATTGTTGCTGTACCAGGTATTCGGGAGAATTCTTTACCAGTGTTTCCGGCAGATGGGCCACTCCTTTATTAATCACCTGGCTGATTTTGCGCCAGTTGGCCAGGCTATCAAGTGGATTAGCCCACAGGAGAACCAGGTTGGCCATTTTATTTTTTGCAATACTGCCCCATTCCTTTTCCTGTCCCAGGGCTTTGGCGCCATTGATAGTGCTTGCTTCTAAAAGCTGCCAGTTATTCATTCCGGCTTTTTGCATCGCATCCAGTTCGATGAAATAAGAACCGGCATGTTGTGTACCTGTATTGCCTGCATCGGTTCCGGTGGCAATAATCACTCCACCGCTGATCAGCTTTTGCAGGTTCACGGTCATTATGGAATCTCCTGTCTTTTCCCTGGCGGCCTGTTCAGGTGAATTCATCCTTTTAATATACAATTTTGCCATTGCGGTATCCGGCCAGGGATAGTCGAGCACGGAGCCGATCGTTTCAGGGTTGGCTAGATTTAATTCATCCGTTTTAAAATGATAATGATCTCCCAGCACTTTGCCATAATTGCCCATGACCACGAGGGTGGGACAGAGCACGGTCTTTTTTTGTTTCAGTAATTGCACAAAGGCATCGGAAATGATTTCATCATCCACACTATGTACCAGGAAATCCGCCCCGGCTTCCACCGCCAGTTGTGCGGTAATGCGTTCGGTGGCATGTACGGCCACGCGTTTATTGTTTTTATGGGCTTCGTCAATGGCAGCCTGTACAAGTGGTAGGTTTTTACGGGCCCCTTTTTCTGTATCCGGGTCTGTAACGATATACCAGAGCTTTATGAAGTCTGCGTTTAATCGCAATTGATCCTGTACCGCTTTCCGGGTACTCTCTTCCGTCAGCATTTCGGTAAACGGTGAATCACTTCCCAGGTTTTTATATGGGGCCGGAATATAGGTTGTCAGCAGGGGGCCGGTCATGCGTACCAGGGGCGACCAGGGTTTGGCCGCGAATGTATCTTTTTGCATTAAAAAATTATGGGAGGCTCCCACATCGATTACAGAAGTGATGCCGGCAGAAAGGTAGCGGCGCAGAAGATCCTCCATGTGCGTTTGGGTCCATCTGATTTCTTCGGCATAGGGACGGATTTTGCGCAGGTCGATCGCATCGGGGCGGGCATAGAGGCCACCGCTCTGAAAGAAGTGTACATGCGCGTCGGTGAAACCGGGACTGAGGTACTTCCCGGTACCATCAATGATGGTGGTGCCTTCGGGCAATTGTTTAAAATTTTTGTCTTTATCCACTATAGCAATCTTTCCGTCCACTACTAATACCGAGTAGCCGGCCAGTATCTTTTTTTGCTCCACGTCTATGACGTTGGTGTTTTTGATCAGCAACTGAGCACTGGTGTGTTGTAACAAGAGTAAGGTAAGGGAGATAAGGAGGAGACGCATGGTTTTTGTTTTTCTAATGAAAGACCTTTTTCGGAAAAGATCCAAGAAGCCAAGATACCAAGATGCCAAATAAAATCCAAGAAGCCAAGATACCAAGAACCAAATAAGCTCCAATATTAAAATCTTAAAAAAGCACCAACTCCTCCTGAGATGTATCTGCGGAGGGATTGGTACTTAAATTTTGGAATTTATTTGTTGCTTGTAATTTGCTTATTTTTTGGCTTCTTGCCTGCCCGCCGAAGCTTTAGCGAAGGTGGGGTATCTTGGTGCTTAGTTTTCAGGCATATTATTGTATTCTGTCCTGGTGAATTTCCACGCAGATATCATTAACCAGAATAAAATATAACCAGTAAGCGTCCCGGCAGTATTGAGCAGCAAATCATCCACATCAAAAAAACCAAGCCCTGTTTTTACCTGGGTGTACTCGTAAAGTAAGCTAAGCCCGAATCCGGCCAATGTGGTCAGCAATAAATGCCGCATGCGCCGGAACAACAGGGGTAAAAGTATACCGAAGGGTACAAACCCGATCAGGTTGCCGAACAGGTTGTATTTTGCATGATCAGAATTGATATGGCCGTTCCGGTAATACATATTGATCGTATGGAAAGGCACGGTATTCGCTTTTTTCCAACCCTTTTTGACAGAATAATGTTTGTAGTCCCGGTTAAAGTAATTTTTATAATACCGGTAATTGCCATTTTTAAATAGGATATTCTTCGTCAGCAATGCCCCATAGAGGGCAAAGATCATCCAGGCCAGGAAAATATAGAGGCGGCGGTTCATAACTGCGATACTAACGAAAAAACATTAAATGGTACGCCATTTATCCATCCGGTGCTGTTAAACTGCCATTAATCAATTGGTCAGTCCGTATTTGTTCATCATTTGGTAATTTGTATCCTGAAAAGCAAATAAAATGAATCTCCTCGGCAACCTGGTCTGGCTGATCTTTGGTGGTCTTTTAGCCGCTCTCTGTTATTTTTTCGGGGGACTGGTTTTATGCATGACCATTATCGGTATACCCTGGGGACTGCAGTGTTTCAAACTGGCCGGCTTTATATTGATGCCCTTTGGACTGAAAGTGGTGAGTGATTCATCCGATAGTGGCTGTCTTTCCACCCTGGCTAATATTGTCTGGATGGTATGTGGCGGGCTGGCTGCTGCCATTATTCATGTACTGATGGGTTTACTGCTCAGTATTACAATTATCGGCATACCATGGGGACGGCAGCATTTTAAGCTGGTGGAATTATCACTGATGCCATTTGGTAAGCGAATTATTGCTGCCGGCAATTAAACGCCGGTGAGTTTGCTTACCTGCGGTATCTCTTCCACTAACCCTTCTCCCCATACCGATGCTGGTGTACCATAACCCGCTTTAAAATCTCCGTTCAATACTTTCCGGGTGATGATCAGTGCGGCATGGACGGTAATCGTATAACCTTCCGGACCGGTCAGGCGGGCTGTTATTATCTCTCCCGCTGCATTGGTCGCTTCACCCCACACATACCCAATGGCTTTGGCACGTTGTGTATCAGAGGGACCGGCAGGTAGCCGGTTAATTTTTGCTTTGAGTCTGTTCCGGATAAAACGGGTGCGCAGGGCCCAGTTGAAGAGGCCCTGGAGTTTTAAAAAGTAATACAGTTTCCGTGAAATACCGGTATAACATTCGATACCCGGTATGCCGGTGCTGAAGTGTGCGGTGGAGATATCGCCCCAGGGGATACTCATGACAAATAATTTCCGGGGACCGAAGTCCACCCACATACCCCGTTTTCCGAGGCTTTCATGCATTATCTTTCCGGCTCTCCTAACAGCTCCGCCTTCTCCCAGTTTATTGGCCATGGTAGTGGCTGTGCCGTGAGAAAGGATTCCACCGAGGGTGGCAAAAGCGAGTTTAAGGGAAACGGCATCAGGCATCCTGTTTTTTAAATGTACCGCCAGGCAATCCGTTGGTACCACATCAAATCCGGCACCGGGTAGCAGGAGAATACCGGCTTTTTTAGCCGCCTCATCATATTTTTTGATCAGTTCAAATACAGAAATATCGCCATTGATATCTAGGTAATGGGTACCGGTCTGCAGACAAGCTTCGACCATCTGCCGGGCGGTCATATCAAAGGGACCCGCCGCATTCAGCACCACACTTACTTCTTTCAACGCCGTTAAAAGGGCAGGGGTATCATTGATATCAAAGATCCGGTAGGGCAGTCCATACTTTGCTGCCAAAGGTTCAATCGCTTCCTTCCTTCTTCCGGCTAAAATGGGGTGCAGGTTATACTGGCTGGCATAGCGGGCAATCAGTTCCCCGCTGTAGCCATTGGCTCCATAGAGGAGGAAGGTGGTGGTAAGCATTATGGAAAGTACGGATTAGTTGGCAGTCCCCCTTCGCTTTCGCTTCGGAGCATAAATTGGCAATTAACAAGAAAGTATTTCTTTTAGATTAGCTGTGTCATCCTGGACAATATCTGCGTTGATCTGCGGGAAAAATTAATCCTCGATCTTTCTATCACCCCCAAACCCGGCGATCAGGTTGATCATCGCGATCAGGTTTCCTCCCTTGCTGATGGTACCGTCGAAATCACGGCCAAAGGCAAAAGTGAGTTTTCGGTTACTGCCCAGATCATATTCAGCATTCATGACAAAGCGCCAGGATGGATCAACGGTTGTTTTGCCCAGGATACTCCGGTAGAGAGTTTCGGTACTCAGCACAAATTTTTCATTGGATACATCCAGCAAAAAACGGCCACCCATGTCCAGGGTAGATAGCTTGCCGCCTATCCGGAAACCAACTGGTGCGGCAAAAAGGGTAGTGGGATTATACAGGTAACGGATGATGAACAGGGAGCTGATGCCTTTATTACCATTTTCATGCCCGCCGGTCAGCCACATACCCGCCCGGTATACATTGGAATTATTGAACCGGTTATCCGGGAAATCAAGCGCCATACCGCCGGAAAAATCAAGGAAGAATCCGGCTCTTTCCGTTTTAAATGCCGTTGCTGCTTTTTTGGCGGCAGCAAAGGCTGCCCCATCAGGCAGTATATCATCATACGCATCCCCGATTTTCTCTTCCAGCTCCCGGATGTCCCGGAGGAGCTGATTAAATTCCTGTTGCTCCCGGTCATTCAGTGTGGTTTTCATTTCAAGTACCTGCAGGCGCAATTTCTTTTCTTTCAGTTTTGAATACTGCGGGTGTTTTTCTTCATAGGCTCTTCGGTCCTGAATCAATTGAACCTGCGCCTGCCGTAAAACCGTGTATTTATTCCGCGTGTCCGCAGTCCACTCCGGACGTATGATTGAAAATTTAATCCCGAGACCCAGTTTGGTGGTTTTCAGGGAATCTACTTCTTCCTTACCCTTGGGACCGGTATGAGTATAACCTGCCGAGAACTGGAATGATTGTTTGAACGTATGTTTATTGTTATCAAACTGGTTCAGGCTGTATTTCTTTCTGCCCATTAAAAATGGGGCGATCTGAAAAGCATAACTCTCCGGGAGCGACGTAAAATTATTCGTGGCATTCTGAATGGATAAAGCAAACGCATTCAGGTCACCCGGTCTTTCCACCTCACTCTGGGCAATACCCAGGATATGGAAGGCGGGAGAGGCCGGTGATTTCAGCAGGTCCAGTTTGATGGTGCTGTCGACGGTCACCTGCGCCATGGCCGGCAGGGTATATCCTGTTGCCGCAAAGAGAAGTATGTGTAGGATTTTCATACCGTATTAATGCAGGGTGAAGAAAATAGTGATCTTGTACAATACCGAAGCACCCTGGGTGGTGACGGTCTTTTCCGTATAATGTTTATAGGTACTCACTCCGCCGCGTAACCGAAAATCAAAACTGGTTTTGTCCGGTTTGCCCGGTATGTCGGTTACAGCCGTATAGACTTCCAGGTATTTACCGCGGAGGGACTGGTTGGTTCCGATCGTCAGCCAATCCAGTGCACCGGCATGATTTTTTAAAATGGGTTTATCTTCCAGCCAGGCTTCTGTGACAGCGGACTGCCCGCTTTCTCCTGGAATCACTTTCACCTGGATTTCCGCCGTTGAATCAGTTATTTTATAAGGGTCAAAATGAGAGGAACGACTCTGTTCAAAAGCCGCTTTTATGCTGGTTTTTTTGGCCATGGCAGGAGAGGTTTAACGACAGGTAAGATAGTAATTTTTTTGAAATCACCTGCAGGACGGATTGCGCCCATTCATTTGATAATTGCGTAGCTTTAGTAACTCAATAGTTTTTTATGCGAAGAAGTTTACTTGCCTGCCTGCTGCTCTCTTTTACGTTGGCACAAGCCCAGCCGGACACGGTGGCCAGGATTCCCATACTGATCCGTTGTGATGATATTGGCATGAGTCATTCTGTAAATATGGCTGCCCGAAAAGTACTGGAGACCGGCATACCTGTTTCCATGTCGGTGATGGTACCCTGTTCCTGGTTCAGTGAAGCAGTAGATCTGTTAAAGCAATACCCGAATGTGTCGGTGGGTATTCACCTGACGTTAAATGCGGAATGGAAGCAATACCGCTGGGGTCCGGTGGCCGGTGTGAAGCAGGTGCCCTCATTGGTGGATTCATTGGGACATTTCTTTCCTTCCAGGTCCAGGCTCTTTGCCAATAATCCGCAGCTTCCGGAGATTGAAACAGAGTTAAGAGCCCAGATAGATAAAGCATTGAAAGCGGGATTGAAAATTGATTACCTCGATTATCATATGGGAGCGGCCATGCAGACTCCTGATACCCGCAAGATCGTGGAAAAACTGGCTGCTGAATATAAAGTGGGAATCTCCCGCTATTATGATGAAGTGGATGTGGAGGGTGGATATGCGGCGCCGGTAGCTTCAAAGCTCGATACCATTTACAACAAACTCAAAGCGTTGCAGCCCGGCGGTACAAAATTATTTGTTTTTCATGTAGGTATAGATGATGCCGAACTATCCGCGATGGAAGACCTGAATCCCTTTGGTCCGAAAGATATGAGCAAACACCGGCAGGCTGAGTTGGATGCGCTGATATCGCCGTCATTCCAGGCATTATTACATGAGCAGAGATTCCGGTTGGTGAATTACAGGGATATGAGAAAGGGTCGATAGAGTCTTCTAAGGAATGCCTGCTTCGCGGCCAAATTATTAGCCACAAAAACACACGAAAGAACACGAAGAATACAAGCCACGGATTACACAGATGAACACGGATGCCCTTAAATCTGCCTGAACGATAGGCATGTCCATTAAAGGTAAAGGGGACTTTGCATTTCGACAGGTTGAATGTCATTTTTTTTGTAATCCCTATCCGTGTATATCTGTGCAATCCGTGGCTTGCCTTTCTGTATTCTTTCGTGTCAATTTGTGTGTTTTCGTGGCCACTTTTATTTGCCGCAGGTAAATAAAATCCGTGTGAATCTGTGCCATCCCTGGCTTTTCCGCCGCAGGCGGATAAAAAAACCCCGCTTGCTGGCGGGGTATAAAGTTTAAGGGGACACAGAACTTTTGGTTTTCACAGATCCGGATAAAACGGACTCGGACATTGGACTTAACTGGTTTTCATTGGATAGGTCTGGACGTTGGATTTGGATTCTTTTGGTTTTTCAAAGGTCTGGATTCACATCCTTTGTTCTTTTTTGCACCATAAAGCTACACTTGAATGACTCCCGTTAATAAAATTATGGTATCAATTATTTTAAATTGCGTGATGAACATTAGTGACAATAAACAAATACACTTACTTTCATAACCAATGCGTTTATTACTCGTAAAATCACTCGTAAAAAGTACATCGTAGGATCACTTATGCCGTGTAGCATGACGACTACAAAATATCTATCACTATCATCAAAAGAACAATGTGGTACAGTTTACTTAATATTTTCTTCTTTGCTTTTCATACCGCATTCACTGTATTTAATATGACCGGATGGGCATTTCATGCCGCCCGCCGCTGGCATCTTTTTACGATGCTGATCACCGCTGCTTCCTGGTTTGTATTGGGGATATGGTATGGTTGGGGTTATTGTGTTTGCACCGACTGGCACTGGCAGGTCAGAGCCGCCATGGGTATTCGTGATTATTCCAATTCGTATATTCATTTCCTGATCCTGAAACTGACCGGTCGTAATCTGAATACCAGCTTAGTGGAACAGGCCACGCTGTATGTTTTCCTGCTTTGTTTTATCCTGACGGTATGGTTAAATATCAGGGACCGAAGAAAGAAGTTTGGAGTATGATGTATTGACTACTAACTACTATCTGCTAACTACTAACTGCTCTCTCAATCTCCCCCTCCGCATCCGCCACTGCATCCGCCGCTATCACCACCACTGTCTCCGCCACTGTCACTGCTGCTCCCGTCACTGAAATCGCCGCTGGAACCTCCCCCG
>CAZYTV010000172.1:0-9457 GCA_964650455.1 uncultured Chitinophaga sp.
CGGAACCGTTTCGCTATGACAATATTTTTCAAGTAAACTACGTAATGTCGAAATGAGTACTCAGATCCTCATCCACCAGGATAGCTCCACAGTCTTCGCAGATCAGAATCTTTTTCTGCTGGCGGATTTCGCTATGATTTTACGTGGCGATCGTGTTGAAGAAACGACCACAGACATCCCGCTCTACAGGTACCACGGCGAGGCCGTTGCGGTAGCTATGACGGATTTTTTCGTAGCTGGCGAGAAGGCGGGGTTCTACATGTACTTTGGCTTCTGTAGCCATTTTGGCAAAATGCTTTTCTTCTTTCTCATTAGCTGCGATGATCTTTTCCAGTTCGCCTTTTTTAGTAGCCAGTACCCCTTCTTTGGCGGCGATGTTCTTTTTTGCTTTTTCCAGCAGGACAGCTTTCTCAGAAATTTCTTCGTTCGCGTCCTTGATATGTTTTTCAGCCAGCTTTACTTCCAGCTGCTGCATTTCAATTTCCTTGTTGATCGCTTCAAACTCCCGGTTGTTCTTTACGTTCTCACTTTGCTTTTCATATTTCTTCACCATTGTTTCGGATTCTTTAATGGCTTCTTTGCGCTGTTCAATAAACTCAGACACTCCATTAATTTCTTCCTCAATACGGGTTTGACGGGCATGCAGACCGGTGATCTCATCTTCCAGGTCGGCTACTTCCATCGGCAACTCCCCTTTCAGGATCTTGATCTCATCCATTTTACTCTCGATCTTCTGGAGTGTAATCAGGGCGGTCAGTTTTTCTTCTACGGAAAATTCTTTAACGTGTGCCATTTTCAGTTTTAGTGTTTGAAAGTTTGACGTTTGAGGGTGGAGTGGCCCGGTTTTTACTTCAACTAAAATACCGTACTGGGTTGGTTTCCACCTCAGTTTTAAGGACGGCAAAGGTAGGGAATTTTTTGGCTAAAACCTCTTCCAGCAGCCCGATCGTGAATTGCTCGCTCTCGTAATGCCCCAGGTCAGCCATCAGGATCTGCCCATTGGCATCAAAGAATTCGTGGTATTTCATATCAGCCGTCAGATAAGCATCCGCACCTTTCGCTAACGCTTTGGATATGAGGAAACTACCAGCCCCGCCACAAGCCGCCACCCGTTTTACAACCCGGCCCGTAAATGCCGTATGCCGGATCACCGGGGTTCCAAAGACTGATTTGATTTTTTTCAGAAATTCAATCTCTGGCAGGGCTTCGGGTAATTCGCCGATGACCCCGGACCCGATAGCGGGGTGCGGGTTGGCGAGGGATACCAGGTCAAAAGCAACCTCCTCGTAGGGATGTGCAGCCCGTAAGGCACTGATCATGTCTGACTGCAGGTGGGCCGGAAATACCAGTTCGAGTCTGACTTCCGGTTCCGAGTGCCGCTGATTCAACTGACCCACAAAGGGATCCGCCCCTTCCCCGGCTTTAAACGTACCCGTGCCCTCTGTATTAAAACTGCACTCACTGTAATTGCCAATTTGGCCGCCACCTGTTTCAAATAGTGCTGTCCGGACCTTTTCGGCATGATCAACAGGCACAAAAGTGTACATTTTTTTCAGGGTCTGTTCTTTCTCAGCCAGGATGCTCTGATTAATCAATCCAAGTTGGTCTGCCATCCGGCCGTTGACCCCGATAAGCACATTGTCCAGGTTGGTATGAATCGCGTAAATGGCAATATCCTCTTTAATGGCCCGGATCACGGTTTGTTCCACATAGTTTTTTCCGTTTATTTTTTTCAGTCCCCCGAAAATAATAGGATGATGGGCCACCACCAGGTTACAACCCCTGGCCCTGGCTTCTCTGACCACCTCTTCGGTGGCGTCCAGGGTACAAATGATACCGGTACAATCCCAGCCCGGGCTACCGGCGATCAACCCGGCATTATCATAGGATTCCTGCAGTGACGGAGGAGCCCATGATTCAAGAAAAGAAACGATTTCGGCTATTTTCATAATGGAAAGTTACCACAAAGCGCCAAACCGGAAAGGGTTGAAAAAGCTTATACGGGAAATTCAAAAACTTTAGTACCTTTTACATCGCTTCTGCCCGCTGAACATTAACGCATTGCTTTTTAATCTTAAATTACCGCCATGCTCAGAAGAACTACCGGCCGCCTTTTACTCCTCCTGCTGGTGATTACCGGCTCTGCAGGTACAATCGTCAATAACTCAATTTCAAAATCTGACCGGAAATACGCGATCAACCTGATGAAGGAGTCGCACAAGGATGTGGTGAAAGCCACAAAAGGACTTACAGAAACTCAGCTTGAATATAAAACAGCCGCCGACCGCTGGTCAGTAAAGGAATGTGTATTTCATATTGCAGCCGCCGAAAAATTACTCTGGGGAATGTTTGAAAGTGCCATGAAAGCGGCCCCGAATCCGGAAAAAAGATCCGAAATAAAAGTAAAAGATGAGGATCTGGTCATGATGGTACAGGATCGCTCAAAAAAGAACCAGGCACCGGAACCCATACAACCCAAAAATACAGGCTATAAGAACCTTGATGATGCGCTCGCTGATTTTAAAGCCACCCGTACAGAACACATCAAATATATCCGCACATCCACTGAAGATATGCGCAACCGGGTGGTGCAGATGCCTTTTGGCTGGATCGACTGTTACCAACTCTATATTTTCATTGCTGCACACAGCAAGCGGCATACGCTGCAGTTGAATGAGGTGAAGGCGGCAGCGGGATTCCCCAAGGAATGAGTAATGAGTAGCTGAACGGATAGTCCAAAAAGTAACGCGCCCTCCGATTTTCGGAGGGCGCGTTTATTATCAGTGTCTTCCACCCTTATTCATTACTCATTACTGATTACTCATTGCTCCTTGCTTATTATCTGTTCAATCGATATAAGCTTCCCCGACGTCGTCATCCCTTCCACCACCACGCGGAAACGTTTGGTGCGGTCGCTGTTATAAAAACTGACCGGGATCACGGGATTGATATTGTTTACAAAAATATTCGGCCGCCAGTCGATGGTGATGCGGGTGTCGGGCTTGTTGAGTAAACCCGGATCAGTTTTGTAGTTGGGAACAAAGAAATCCTTTACCAGGGTAAAACCAGTGTAGCGGATGATATCTCCCCTGGAAGAATTAACTACATCCGATCCTTTGCGGGTATAGATAGCCATAGCCCCGCCGGCTCCGGCACCACTGGCGGCCACAAACTGGCTGTACACTTTCACCATCGCAATCTCGGTGGCCGGCAACGTAGCAATCACACTCGCGTCGGTTTCAATTTCATTCAGGTAAAGGGTCATCTGGATGGGACCTAAGGAACTCAGTGACGGACCCTGACGATAATAGACTTTGTATTCAATGCCATCGCTGGTGACATCCAGTCCGGGCACCCTGGACATCAGGTAATCGAAAATATTATTCTCAGAAATGAACTGTTCGGTATTGACCAGGTCCAGGGTTTTCTGTGCCATACCGCTGAACATACCGCGGGTATATTTGTCATCCAGTTCTTCGGCCGGACTTTTCTTCCGCACTTTCAGGGTGATGCCTTCCAGCATAATGCCATTGGCTTTCTGGATAGCATCAAAATCTTCCGCCAGTTGTTTCTGTTTTTCTTTCACATTCACAGTGACAAACTCTGCCGGTCCGGGAATGGCCACGGGGAAGGAGCGGCCCAGTGAATCACTGGTCATTTTCACATCAATATACTGGCTTTTCCTGCCTTTTATATCGAGAATAAAGATCCGTGCATTGCCAAAGAATAATAAGGAATCGAGTTTGAAATAGCCCTGCTTATCCGTACTGATAAACTGTGCATTCCTTTTCATCCCTTCCGCGGTGATCAGGGCCAGTAGATTTTTTTCTCCAAAAGGCCGGTTGGTACCATCCAGGGTCACTTTTCCGGTGATTGTGATATATGAAGGATCTGCGTATGCAAGCGGTTGTTTTATTTGCTGTGCCAGTTCCTGCCAGCGGAAACGGCGCCAGCCATGGGTCATCATCAGCAGGTCGGCGGCCATTTTTACAGAATCATTATCCGCCGAAAAATACCAGGCCGGGTTATGGATATAGCCGCGCAGGTCGGACGTCAGCAACAGGCCGGAATATATATTCTCTTCACGGTAAGGTGTAAGCGCATAATCCGCATCTGTTACCGATACGGATAAACTGCCCTGCACCGTATCTTTAACCAGGATTTTAAAATGGTTCCGTCCTTTTTGATCGAAGCTCAGTGTATCTGTCCGGATACTGGCCGAATGGATATACTCTTTATTGTTGACAAAGATGAGGCGTTCCGCCAGGGGTATTCCCTCTTTAGAAAAAACGGTTACCTGTAATATGCCGGAATTCAGTTTTTCTGTATTCAGTACTCCCTGCATTTCATCTTTACTCCCATTGAGTTCCTGCCTGAATACCACATGGTGCTGCATCTGCCCGATCATGTAGGCCGCCCTCATGGCGGGATCAGTTACCCGCTGATGAATCTCAAAAAAACTGCCCTGCGGGTGAGGAATCAGACTCAGCAGGATACCTTGTTCCTGGCAGTCGGGCAACAGGTATGTTTTACCCGGAACAGGCAGATCCGATTTCGCGGTATACTTCTCCCCTTTTATCGGTGTGAGTTCGAGCATGCCCAAACCATCATGATAGGTGGAGAACCGGGTTATTTCATTTCCCTTGCTATCCGTTATAACGCCGCTCAGTTCAACCGGTAACCCGTTTTCATCCGTGGCTTTAAAAGCAACGGCGTTTACCCAGCCGCTGACCAGGTTTCCCCCTTCCGGAAAAAACTCAAGCTGTACTCCCTTTGCAACTGCGGCTTCTTTCTTCAATACTTTCTTTCCATAAACATGAAGTCGTTTCCTGAAAATAAAGTCAGTGCCGTTATTCAGCATACCCGGTGTATAGGCCCTTAACTGGTAGATCCCGGTTGTGAGTGTATCCGGCAGATCAATTTGTCCATAGGAAGCAGCCAGTAATACCGGGAACACGTTTCGTGTAACCATGACCCCTGCTTCGTTAAACAATTCCACATAAAGAACGGAACTCAGGGTATCGGGCTGAAAGTCGGAATATAAATAGGCTTTGAACCAGGCCGTTTCACCAGCCACATAATTATCACGGTCATGATGCAGCCAGATTTTTTCAACCGGTGCTTTCTGGTACCATTGCAGAAGGAGCTCTTCAGGTTTTTGGCTGAATCCGAAAAGGGAGTTACAGGTAAAAACAAGGAAGAGGAGCAGTTTTGTTTTCACTATTAAGTTATAAGTGCCTGTGAAATTACCAATTTAATCAGGAATCGGAAGTCCACTTACGTTAAGACAGGCTTAAATCCAGTATAAAGTGGTGAATTTACCTGTTGGATAAGCAGTTTTTTAGACCTAATTTGTGCCAGATAAACCGGAAATATGAAAAGACTGATCATGGCCTGCAGCCTGCTGCTGATTTTAGCGGGTTGTAAAAAAGCGATTGAGAATGCCCAGGATGACCTGGTCATCCGGGCCATGACTGATGGCGAATGGGTCATCAGCAGTTTCACGCTGAACAGTAATAATATCACCAGCGATTTTTCCCCTTATAAATTCAAGTATTACAGCAACCGGACAGTGGATGCCATCAATAATGGTTCTGTTGAAAAAACAGGTACCTGGGATGGAAGCACCGCTACTATGATCATTTCTGCCAATTTTACTGCAGCCACTTATCCGCTTAACCTGATCAATGGCAACTGGCTGATTACCCGGAATAGCTGGACCTATGTAGAAGCCTCCCAAACCAGCGGGTCTGACATAAAGACCCTGCGGTTAGATAAGCGATAATATTCCAGCTCCTGATCCCATCCCATGTTAAACTACTTTACCCGGATCATGTCTTAATCCTGTTGGGAGAATGGCAAATCTCTGCAACGGGAAAGAAATAATCCCTGCAAAAACTGTTCTGGGAATAGTTTTTGTAAGTAACTAAGTCCCAAAAACTTAAACCAGCTCCCTGTTGAAGCGCCTTTTAAGCCATATCCACCGTTTCAGACTAATTCTGTTTTTCCTGTTCTTATGTAGTTCAGGTGCATGGGCACAGCCTGTTGCCAACTTCACGGCTTCTCCCCTGGCCGGATGCTCACCGCTGATCGTCAATTTCCAGGATCTTTCAACCGGAACACCCACGAACTGGCTCTGGAATTTTGGCAACGGGAATACGTCCACTTTACAGCATCCCATCGCTTCCTACTTTACACCCGGTACGTATACCATCACGCTGACTGTAACCAACGCGGGTGGTTCGGGCACCCTGGTCAGAACTAATTATATCACGGTTTACGAGCCCCCGACCGTTGATTTTTCAGCCAGCATTACAGCGGGTTGTTTCCCGCTAAGGGTTCAACTGACGGATCTTTCCACAGCAGGAGTAGGAAATTCAAATGTGAGCTGGGAATGGGATTTCGGAAACGGACAAACATCCAACCTGCAAAATCCACAAGTAACTTATACAACAGCAGGTACCTTTAATGTAACCCTTAAAGTGACCAATGATAAAGGCTGTGTCCGGACGCTAAGCCGCCCGGCATTTATCAATGTTACACCCGGGGTGCGTTCACTATTCACACATACCCTGCCTGTTGTTTGTAATGCGCCAACCACGATTGATTTTACCAATAATTCTACCGGACCGCCTGTGCTGAGTTATTTATGGGATTTTGGCGATGGAAATACATCAACAGCAACAAGCCCCTCGCATACCTATTTAACGAATGGAACTTATACTGCCACACTGATTACAATCAGTTCTGCCGGATGCCAGGATACACTGCGCAGCAACCCGATCGTGATCGGTGGGATCACCACCAGTTTTACAGGTCCGGCATCAGCTTGCATAAATGAACAGGTCAGTTTCACTGTAACATCCAATCCTGTTCCCAATATTTCCAACTGGACATTCGGGGATGGCGGTACCGGTGCGGGTTTGAATGTGACACATAGTTATGCAGCCGCCGGTGTGTATACGATAAAACTTTACAACACTTATTCAAATTGTGTGGATTCCTTTACCAGGGATATCACCATTAACCCATTGCCTGCTGCCGATTTCACAGCCCCGGTAACAGTGGGTTGTCAGCCACCGCTAACTGTCAATTTCCAGGATCTCACGGCCGGAGGGGCTACCGGATGGCAATGGGATTTCGGAGATGGTAATACATCCACGGTACAAAACCCTTCACACACTTATACCAGTTATGGCAACTTCACCGTCACCCTGATTGCCACCAATGGATTCGGGTGTACAGACACGATTATCAAGCCTGCATTTATCCGTATCCGCAGGGCACTGATGTCAGTAACCGGATTGCCTGAACGCGGTTGTATTCCATACACCATCATGCCGGTGCCGGTAATTAATTCACTGGATGCGGTCACTTCCTGGGAATGGGATTTCGGGGATGGAGGTTCTGCATTTGTTCAGAATCCCACACACACCTATACAGTACAAGGCACTTACACGGTAAAACTGATCATTACCACCAGTACCGGCTGCAGGGATACATTAACGCTCAATGCCGCTGTACAGGTTGGGTCCAAGCCAATGGCCAATTTCTCCGCCACTCCCAACCCGGTATGTGCCCGCCAGCCCGTTCAGTTTACCGACCTGTCTGTTCCGGCTGATGAGTGGTTATGGGATTTCGGGGATGGGTCAACGAGTACATTACAAAACCCGATTCATAATTTTAATGACACCGGCTATTTCGATATAACCCTGATTGCGTATAATAACGGGTGCCCGGATACGATCGTATTCAACGATTACATCTATGTGCTTCCGCCAATAGCCCGGATTATAGTCGGTCCTGATTGCGGTAACCGGTTACGTTTTTCCTTTACTGATTTTTCAATCGGAGCACTTACCTGGGAATGGGATTTTGGGGACGGCAGTCCTTTTGACAATACACAAAATCCCGTGCATATTTACCCGGCACTGGGCACATATGCTGTACGGCTTGTAGTAACAAACGGCGCCTGTGCGGATACCACGATCGTACCGGTTTACGCCATCGATGAACGATCTAATTTTACAGCCAACCAAACGACCCTTTGTAAAATAGCCACAGTAGACTTCAGTACATTGAATATTAACCCCGCTAATATCAGCAGTTATTTATGGGATTTCGGGGATGGCAATACAATGACCAGTACAACACAGACGGTCTCACACACCTATACTGCGGTTGGTACTTATCCGGTCACCTTAACGATCACTGACCTGAATGGGTGTACCAATACATTTACCAGGGCTAATTATATCCGGATAAACGGTCCTACGGCCAATTTTGTAGCCGGGAACGCCACTGGTTGTACAGGATTAGTTACCACATTCACTGATCTGTCTGTAACTGACGGGCAAAATGCCATCACTAACTGGTTCTGGGATTTCGGGGATGGCATTACGCAAAATTTTACAGCGCCTCCGTTCCAGCACATGTATAATACTGCTGGTTCATTTAATGTAAAACTGATTATAACTGATGCGGCGGGGTGCAGAGACAGTCTTTCTATTCCAAGTACGGTAACCACAACTGACCCGATACCGGATTTTGCAGTTGATACCCTATCCTGTCCCGGAGCGGTTCTGACATTTACCAATAACTCATTACCTGCCGGACTTACCAGTAACTGGGATTTCGGAGATGGCAATACCTCGGCTGCAACAAGTCCGACACATAGTTATGCAGCCACAGGTCTATATACGGTCAAGCTGGTGGTGCGGGATGCATTTGGATGTGCGGACTCATTGGTCAGAAACAATTATATACGGGTGGCTGGTCCCATTCCCAATTTCACGGTAAGTGATTCGGTCACTTCCTGTACTCCGCTGGAAGTACAGTTTACCAATACCTCCACTTTTTATTCGTCTGTAAGCTGGAATTTCGGCGTTGGCCAGGGTACCTCCTCGCTGAATAATCCGATCCACTTCTTCTCTTCTCCGGGCGTGTACCCGGTGAAACTGGTTGTGACCAGTCCGGGCGGTTGCCTTGATTCAATTACAAAAACAATCCGGGTATTTGATACGGCCGGCTCCCGGATTAATTACTCCCCTATCGGAGGATGTAAACCGCTCAGCATTTCCATGAATGCACTTACACCCGGCCCGATGGTCTCTTATTTCTGGGATTTCGGGGATGGTAATACATTAACCACCACCACCCCTGCCGCTACCCATACTTATCTGTCATTTGGCAACTTTGTGCCACGGGTGATTCTGGAAGATCCTTCCGGATGTATCATTCCATTACAGGGGGCCGATACCTTACTGGTTATAGGTGCAACAGCCAATTTTGGAACTGATACGGCCTTTTTCTGTGATGCGGGTACGGTGAATTTTATCGACTCCACCACTTTTAATGATCCGATCGTCCTTTACAGTTGGGATTTTGGAGATGGAGGCAGTTCAAACCTGCAACAACCGTCACACCTGTATTCCACCCAGGGTAGCTATAATGTACA
>CAZYTV010000173.1:0-9452 GCA_964650455.1 uncultured Chitinophaga sp.
GGGGTGCTGAAAAACAGGAACGAAATACAATTGTGCATTCCTTCAACCGCAACTTGGCCAAACGTGCCGACGGTAACCCCAATACACTGGCATTTGTGGCCAGTCCGGAACTGGTAACCGCCCTGGCGATTGCAGGTGACCTGACATTCAATCCTATTACGGATACATTAACCAATGAAAAGGGCGAGCAGGTGAAACTGGATCCCCCGAGTGGTGATGAGTTACCGTTACGTGGATTTGATGTAGAGGATGCCGGTTACCTGGCACCCGCAGAAGATGGAAGCGGGGTGCAACTGAATGTAAAGGCAGATAGTAAACGTCTCCAGTTATTGTATCCGTTCTCAGCATGGGAAGGCAGTGATATTAAAGGACTGAAGCTCCTGATCAAGGCCAAAGGGAAATGTACAACAGACCATATTTCCATGGCTGGTCCCTGGCTGAAATTCCGCGGACACCTGGATAATATCAGTAACAATATGCTGATCGGTGCTGTGAATTTCTACAATGAGAAAACAGATCATGTAAAAAACCAGCTCACCGAAGAATACGGTCCTGTACCTGCCACCCAGCGAGCTTATAAAGCTGCCGGTGTTGGTTCAATTGTTATTGGTGACGAGAATTATGGGGAAGGTTCTTCCCGCGAGCATGCGGCGATGGAACCCCGTCACCTGGGCGTACGCGTGGTCATGGTAAAATCTTTTGCCCGTATCCACGAGACCAACCTGAAGAAGCAAGGTATGCTGGCTCTTACTTTTGCCAATAAGGAAGATTATGATAAGATCCGGGAGGATGACAGTATCGATATTGTAGGGCTAACCAGTTTTACTCCCGGAACCCCGCTGAGCGTGGTGCTGAACCATATAGATGGCAGCAGCGATACGATCACTGCGAATCATTCCTATAATGCACAGCAGATCGAATGGTTCAAGGCCGGCGGGGCACTGAATGTGATCAGAAGTCAGTTTGCGAAGTAAAGAAATAAGCAAAACGGCTTTTGCCCGATTCACCAATTTGTTAATCATGCTTCGGCAAGCTCAGCATGACATCCTTTGTCACCCTGGGATTGCCGAAGGCTTGGTTCGGCAAGCTCACCATGACATCCTTTGTCACCCTGAGTTTGCCGAAGTCTTGGTTCAACAAGCTCACCATGACATCCTTTGTCACCCTGGGATTGCCGAAGTCTTGGTTCGACAAGCTCACCATGACATCCTTTGTCACCCTGAGTTTGCCGAAGGCTTGGTTCGACAAGTTCACCATGACAATCAATTGTCGCCCTGAGCTTGCCGAAGGGTGAATCAGGCAAAAGTTGTTTTTTTAACTAGTCTTTATCGATGTTTAAACATTGATATGATTAATAGTCCGTATCTTTACGTGAATATGAAAAGAAAAGACTTTTTATATACAGTCACAGGAGGACTTATTACCATGACCGCACTTTCCGGTTTAAAACGTTTTACAGACGAACTGCCCTCAGAAGAGGGCCTGATGCCGGTATTATTTATCGGGCACGGTTCGCCGATGAATGGGATTGAGAACAATGTCTTCAGTCAGCAATGGGCGAAGACGGCCGCTGCCATCGCCAAACCCAGGGCAATCATAGTGATCTCGGCACACTGGCTGACCAATGGTACATTGGTGACGGCGATGGATAAACCGAAGACTATCCATGATTTCGGTGGTTTCCCGGATGAGTTATTTGCCGTGCAGTACCCGGCACCTGGTGATCCGTTACTGGCGGGTGAGACCGTTGCGCTCATTCAATCCACCAACGTGGGGCTGGATCATGACTGGGGACTGGATCACGGGGCCTGGACCGTGGTAAGAAGAATGTATCCGGATGCAACCATACCTGTATTGCAGTTAAGCATCGATTATAGTAAACCTGCTGAATACCATTATAAACTTGCAAAAGAATTAGCCGGGCTTCGGAAAAAAGGAGTGCTGATCATTGGCAGTGGCAATATGGTGCATAACCTGCGGATGATTGCCTGGGATAAAATGGATGTACCCAACTATGGTTTCGACTGGGCTATTGAAATGCACGAATTGTTGAAGCAGAAAATAACTGCAGGGGATCATGCAGCCCTGATCAATTATGAAACACTGAGTAAATCAGCCCGGCTTGCGATACCCACACCCGATCATTACTACCCGCTGATGTATATACTCGGGTTGCAGCATAAAAATGAGGAGCCTGTATTTTTTAATGACCAGCTGGTGGCCGGCTCACTCAATATGACATCGGTACAATTCGGTTAGTTCAGCTCAGACCGGTAATCACTCCGTTCTCATCAATATCAATGCCTTCGGCAGCAGGGATGACCGGAAGTCCGGGCATACGCATCATTTCTCCCAATATGGGAATCACAAATCCTGCCCCGGCGGCAAATTCAAATTCCCGGACCGTAACGATGAAATTTTCGGGACGGCCGGTCTTGCGTTCATCATCTGACAGACTCTTGGGTGTTTTGGCCATGCAAACCGGCATCTGTTCAAAACCCAGTTCTTTCAGGTGTTTTAATTGTGTTTTGGCTTTCACAGAATATTCAACACCATCCGCACCATACACTTTAGTTGAAATGAGATGGATCTTTTCTTCTATGGGTAATGCGCGGTCATACAAAGGCCTGAAATCGCTTTCATCTTTCTGTATCAGTTCGTCAACAGCATGAGCCAGTTCAGTCATGCCTTTTCCGCCATCGGTAAAGCCAGTGCAACTGATCGCTTCTGTTTCATATTTATGACAGAAATGTTTGATCACGTTGATCTCTTCCTCGGTATCGCCGGGGAAAAGATTGATGGCCACCACGGCTTTCATGCCAAAGAGTTTCATATTCTCGAGGTGCTTGCCCAGGTTACCCAGTCCTTTTTCAACTCGTGAAACAGAAGGCATACTCAGTTCATCTTTTTTAGCCCCGCCATGATGACGTAGAGCTCTTACTGTTGCCACCACCACCACAGCTTTCGGGCGAAGATTGGCGTTCACACATTTGATGTCAAAAAATTTCTCTGCACCCAGGTCGGCTGCAAAACCTGCTTCGGTGACCACATAATTGCACAAGGAAAGTCCCATTTTTGTAGCCAGGATTGAATTGGTTCCCTGTGCAATACTGGCAAAGGGCCCGCCGTGTAATAAAGCCGGATTTCCCTCCAGTGTCTGTACCAGGTTGGGCTTAATAGCATCTTTCAGCAGGATGGCCATGGCACCGACCGCATTCAGGTCACGGGCAAAAACAGGCTCTCCGCCGAATGTACTGCCGACATAAATATTACCAAGTCTTTTTTTCAGGTCATTCATACCCGTACACATGCAGAGGATGGCCATGATCTCAGAAGCCGGGGTGATATTAAACCCGTCTTCACGGGTAATACCATTGGCAGTACCCCCCAGTCCGATTACAATATGCCGCAGGGCCCTGTCATTCATATCCATGACCCGTTTCCAGACAATGGTGCGTGGATCAATCTGTAAACTTCTTTTTTTATTCTGCAGGTTATGATCAATCAGGGCGGACAGCAGATTATTGGCTTTTTCAATCGCCGCGAAATCACCGGTAAAATGAAGGTTGATGTCTTCCATCGGAATGATCTGTGAATAACCGCCGCCGGTGGCACCTCCTTTTAATCCGAACACAGGTCCCAGTGATGGTTCCCTTAACACCGCCATCGCATTTTTACCGATCGCATTTAATCCATCTGTCAGACCAACAGAAATGGTGGTCTTACCTTCACCGGCCGGGGTGGGAGTGATAGCCGTTACGAGGATAAGATGGTGCTGCCGGATCTTTTCTTCATCGATCAGTTTGAGGGGCAGTTTGGCTTTATGTTTACCATAATATTCAAGATCATTGTTACTGATGCCGGTAGCGGCAGCAATATCTTTAATATGGCGGATGGGGGCCGACTGGGAGATGGCGATATCTGAGAGCATAGCAAGCAGTTTTTTAACTGATGCAACTTACTCAGCTGTTTCTCCGGCGGGCATGACCTGTATCATTCAAATGGCTGATAAAAAAAGACAAGGATGGTGATATTAATTGTAAACCCCCGCCGGGGCAGGGGTTTACTGTATATACGGTGTCCTTATTTACTGATTATAAATTTTCCGGTCAGTTTTTCCCCGGTACCTGTCAGGGTAACTGTCATGGTATAAATACCGGGATTAAATCCGCTTAACGTGAGATTGGTCTGTGAATAGATCAGTTGCTGGCGGATGCGCCTGCCCTGTAAATCATAAATATCGATCTTACAGGGAGGACTGATTTTATTCAGGGCAATGGTGATCTGTCCGGTCGTGGAAGGATTGGGATAGATCAGCAGGTCGCTTTCAAATGCGGTGCCTTTTACCATCCGTACCGGGCTATAACTGTAATTCCCATTCAGGTCGGCTTGCCTGAGCCGGTATTCTGAAACGTTGGGGTTATTATCCGGATCGGTAAAATAATAGCTGAGCTCCTCATTGCTGTTGCCATCTGCAGCCAGGCTGGGTACAAATCCGGCTATCGTCCATGATCCTGTTCCGGTTCTTTTTTCTATATAATATCCCAGGTTACCGGTTTCAGTTACACTGGTCCACCGGAGTTCTACTTCCGCTTTGTTCCGGAATGCGGTAAAGGATTTCAATTCAGCCGGCAGAATAATACAGCCGTTGTATAATAGCGCATATACTTCATTCGGCAGTGCAGGGCTGGACACAACCACCCATAGTGACTGGTTGGCATAAGGCCGGGTACCTGAGTAAGGGGGGTAGCCCAGTCGTCCGGAACTGAACAGGAAACTATTATCATTATTCAGCAGGGTATTCCCGCTATTGACAATCAGGGTATCCTTACCCCGGTTAAAAAGACCATCTCCGTTATCGATCATTACTTCGTAGCTGACGGCGAGTTCACCGGCTGTACGGATTGAACGGATCGTAAAACTGTATTCCCTGGGAACACTGCAATAATAAAGTCCGTTTACTAAAGGATCATTAATGTAGAAAAGAACATTCTTGGTGAAGCAGGCTACCTGCTGGGATTGGGCTGCCTGGCTTTCCCATAAATCAGCAGTGATGGATTGAGGCAGGGAACAGGCCTGTGGTAAAACAATCATGAGCCCGCTTACGGTATACCGGTCAGAACCTGGTAATATACCGCCGTTCTCTATTTCGTGGATGGTATATGTTGATTGAAAACCAGGTACTGTTATGTCGGGAGGATAGCTGGTACGTACTTCTAATGCGCCGCCCTGGTGATAAAAACCAAAAGTAGCGATGGATAGGTCAAGGGCTCCATTGCCTCCTGTTACATTACTGGTAACGGGAGGTTTGGAAGAGCTGTACTCGTAATCCGGGTAAGCCGATGTTGGCCAGAAGTGAACCCAGAAATACTTCCCGCCATTATTATGCAGAATATCAAAAGAGATCTCCAGGTGTATGATGCAATTTCCATCGGGGTTGGTTACCGGTGGACTGGTGAGGCGAATAGCAGGATTAGCAAAAGTGCATTGTGCGGTGAGGCGTATAGGGGTAACTGCCATAAATCCGCAGAGTATGGCAAATAAAATCTTTTTCATAACCAGATTTTTTGTGGTGACAAATAGTAAAACGCAACATAAAAAGCAGGAACTGGCAGGTACGGATATAGCGGGAAATTGTAAATTACCTGCCGGGAGCCTCCGGATAATGTCCAGGGGTTATATGTAGAATTACGAATGCATGGGAACGGATATTTTCATTGGTTATTGGTAATTTACTATGTAAAATTACCGTAAACACTGATCCCTGTTTTCCGGAATCCTGATATTAATCATGTGTTTCCGGCAGGGTTCCGAATTACACAAATTATAAGAAAATCACGGTTTTATCCGGAAATGTGCAGTACCTTTTAGGGACTAAAACCATCATTATATGAAGCACTACCACTTTGTTTCGAGAATTGCTATTTATATTCTGGCGATTATCTTGTTTATTTTCGGGGTCTTTCATTTTATGTATCCCAGGGATCTGTTGGTTTATGTGCCGGATTTTCTGCCACTTGGTATTAAATGGGCCTATATCGTTGGCAGCGCGTTTATCCTGGTTGCCATTTCATATTTTACCAATCAGTATGTGAAGTTCTCCAGTTACCTGCTCTTTATTTTACTGATTGTATTTGTACTGACTATTCACCTGCCTAATTACCAGCATGCAGGGGATATTGAAATGCGTCAGCTGGCCCTGATCAATATATTAAAAGACACAGCTATTGCAGCTTTTGCCCTGCATATCGGAGCCAGTGCCTGGCATCAGCATTTTCAGATGGAGAATAACGATTGATATTGCATATTATATTTTTTAAGGACTGTCTCAAATACCTCTCTGCTGCTGTTTGCCAAATTCCGGGTAAACGCATAGCGTATAACAGGCATTTGAGACAGTCTTTTTTTATGGAGTGGTCTGGTTGTTTTTTGAAAACTGAATAGCCGCCAGTTGCCTTCCTTCTGGTAATTCAGATGAACGGTAATATATTTTCAGCAGGTTGTTTGTCCCTTTCTTCAGATGGAACAGTTCCTTCACTTTGCAGCTCATGGGTGCCGCCGGGTCCGGGTTATCGTTATAGGTAAATACTTTCAGTACTTTTTCTTCCCCGTTTTTTATCGTCAGTGTTCTGTTTTTCACTGTTTTTCCGCAGTGATGATACCGGATGACCAGTTGGTCAGCAGCGGATCCTTCCGGGAGTGAAATGGATTGTACCTTGTTCATTGCAGACCCAAATTGCTGCAGGATCAGCTTGTTGTTCAGGTATACTTCAAATCCTTCTCCACCGGGTTTGTTACTGAAAGAAAGCAGCAACAGGCAAATCGCTGTGATCCCTGCTGCCAGAAATTGATTTCTTTTCATGTTCTTTGTTTTTTATGGTTAAAAATCATATGGAGGCAATCTACGATACGGGTGAACCGGTAACAGCGGTGGCTTGACCAGGTGCAGTCAGTAACTGATGTAATGCAGGCGTTGCGGCGGAAAGTTTATATTTACTGCATGAAAAGGATTCGCCCGGATGTGGATATTGTAAAAGACCTCTTGGAGGCAGTGGGAGTGGCGAGGCCCGATGACGCGTTCATCAGGAGCCTGTCTCTTCAGTATGAGGAACGGGGTGGCCTGAGTAAGAAACAATTACAGGGACTTTATGGTAAAGCATCCAGGATTAACGGCATTTCCCCGGGTAAGCTGGCCACCCTGGAGGCGATTATTCTAAAAAGACCCACCCGGGAAAAATCGGTCCTCCCGGATGCCGCACCACTGTATATCCGGGATGAAGAGACCGGGAAAAGAATTGCCGCTATTCTGGATAAATACCCGGGTCATAAGCGCATTTTGTTCTTCCGTTCGAAGTTTGATAATAATGAACCACTCAGTGCCGCTGATCTGGCAGAATTGCAGCGGTTTGAAAAATTACTGGGATTTAAATCCTGAAAGAAAGAGCAGCATGACTGACGAGGCTCATACCGGTTGACCGGGAGACTGTTTATTTTCAGTGTAACGATCTGCTGCATGCATCCTGCCATTCAAAAAAAACATATTCAGGCTATCCGGAAAAATCCGGGTACTCCCGTTCAAAAACAGGTATTACTAACCTGTAGTTCCCTTGTAATTCCATCACCGGCGATCTTGAAGGAATACCATGATGCTTTATTGTTTGTTGTGGCTTTCCCGGCTGATGAGGAAGCCAGGCTGCTTGCGATTTCTGAATTGAAAAGACTGGTAGCGCTGATCGGAAAAAGACAAGGTTTTTACTGGCAAAATGCACTCACCGGCAGTGCATTACCGGGAACCCTGTTACAGTGCCAGTACACCCGCCATTTACAACGCTGGTTACTCGAAACCTGCCCGGAAGCGATACAACCTGCGGAAGCCGGAGCGGGAGCGGATGAAGTGAAAGCAATATTCCAGGTTTTATTACCAGGGATTGAATTTAACGGGGCTACCCGTGGATCTAAAAGTGTTTGGAGCAGGATCCGGGTTTTATCCGGACATTATTTTAACCAGGAAGCTCTGGACTGGTTACTGACTCTCGTTGAACAGCAACCTTTTTCCGAACTATTAAAAGATCAGTTATTTGACCGGTTACAGATTTTCATCAGCTGGACGTTTACGGAAGAAGGGATTAACCGGAGCACTATACAATGGCCGGTAATGAAGTTCCATTATTATACACCGGGTAAAACCTTTTCGTCAGCAACTTTACTCAAGAGAAAAATCAAAAAGGAAATACTACTGGATCAGGCAGAAAAAGCCCGTCTGATTACAATCGCCCGGGCATCATTGGCTTTTTATTTACGGGAAACGGATCCGTTTACTTATGCAGAACCAGGGGCTACATTGTTTTTGGATATGGGAGACGGTTACCAGGTTGCCTTATTTGGAATGACCAATGACCGCCGGTTTTCGCTTGACAGTTATATCGGATTCCTGGCCTTTAAAAACGGGATACCCGTGGCCTACGGAGGTGGATGGATCTTTGGTCACCGGTGCAAGATAGGGGTGAATATTTATCCCCCTTTCCGGGGTGCTGATTCTGCTGTTTTGTTTACCCAGGTGCTGCGTGCTTATTACCAGCAGTTCCAGGTGCACTATTTTGTAGTAAAGCCTTACCAGTTTGGCAAAGGCAATCCGGAAGGGTTAAAAAGCGGGGCTTACTGGTTTTACTACAAACTCGGATTCCGGTCTGCTGACAGTCACTTAGGGGCACTGGCACATGAAGAGTGGGAAAGGATCAGGAAAAATAAGGGGTACCGGAGCCCGCTTCCCATTTTAAAAAAGCTGACCGGATCCGTCATGATCCTCGTAGTAAATAAGAAAGGACTCACAGATCCAAGGGCTTCAGCAATGAGCGGACGGATCAGCAACATGATCAGGGATCAGTTTGCCGGGAATCGGAAGGCCGCCCTGCAGGAAGCCAACCGGTATTGGCTGGAAAAAACCGGGGTTGATCTGTCTGCTTTCCCCGGACACCCTGTTGGCAGCCAGGAAGACTGGGTCCTACTTTTCCTGGTTTTGTCTGACCGCAATCAGCCGGTAAGGGAATGGAAGAAGCTTGCCAGGCTCCGGTTTGCCGGCCGGGAGGCTGATTTTATCAAGGGATGGCAGGAGAACCGGATGCTGTGGTCTGGTCCATTTGAACCTGCAAATAGCAAATAATTCCGGTTCAGCCGGTTACACCGGGTATTCCCGCGTTTACCCAATGCATTATTTTCACTATTTTACTCTTGGTGAGGCAACCAGGAAAGCACCTGTTTCGATATGGAAACGAAACACTACACACACTTGTTAACGGCTGATGAACTAACTTACCATGTTGAGGCTTGCGGCCAAAACAACAGGGAGAGCCAGAAAATTCTGTATAGCTCTTTCTATGGTTATGCTATGGCCATCTGTGATCGTTATGTCAAGAACCAGGACGATGCTTGAGAGATCCTTGATGACGGTTTTT
>CAZYTV010000174.1:0-9440 GCA_964650455.1 uncultured Chitinophaga sp.
TGCATAATGGTAAAATTTATATCTGCGAGGAAATTAAACGCAATATGCCCCCGGCAGGATAACCTGAAATCACTCCTTCTTTCTGCACCGGTTTTCTCTGCAAATCGGTAAATTTGCGCCCTTACACCACTTTCGCAAACAGGTTGCGGTAGCTAATGGGTAACTATAAGGCAGATCGTATGGAACTCAGTAAAAACTTTGAACACCAGTCCTCAGAGGAAAAATGGTACCGGCACTGGCTGGCTAAAAACTATTTTCACAGCGAACCCGATAACCGGGAACCCTATACAATTGTCATCCCCCCCCCCAACGTTACCGGGGTGCTGCACATGGGGCACTGCCTCAACAATACCATTCAGGATATCCTGATCCGCAGAGCCCGAATGCAGGGGAAAAATGCATGCTGGGTACCCGGTACTGACCATGCATCCATTGCCACCGAAGCGAAAGTGGTACAAATGCTCCGGGAAAGAGGCATTGCCAAATCCTCCCTCAGCCGGGAAGACTTTTTGAAATATGCCTGGGAATGGAAAGAAAAATATGGCGGCATCATCCTGCAACAATTAAAGAAAATGGGTTGCAGCCTGGACTGGGAACGCACGTCCTTTACCATGGATCCGGATTATTACCAATCGGTCATCAACGTATTTATTGACCTGTACAAAAAAGGATATATCTACCGGGGCAAGAGAATGATCAATTGGGATCCCCGGGCAAAGACAGCGCTGAGTGATGAAGAAGTCATCCGCAAACAAACCCATCAAAAACTCTATCACCTCCGGTACAAACTGGATACACCGGGTGATGAATATATAGTCATTGCTACGGTACGACCGGAAACCATCATGGGTGATACCGCCATTTGTGTGCATCCGGACGATGAACGATATAAACACCTTCAGGGCAAATTCGCTTTTGTTCCCCTGATCAAACGTCGTATACCCATTATTCCCGATGAATATGTCATGATGGATTTTGGGACAGGTGCCCTGAAAGTAACGCCGGCCCATGACCTGAATGATAACCTGCTTGGCCAGAAACACAGACTGGATGTTGTGGATATCTTCAATGAAGACGGGACCCTGAATGCCGACGCACAGATCTATGTGGGGGAAGACCGGTTTGAAGCAAGGAAAAAAATTGTCAGGGAACTGGAAGAAAAAGGATACTTACTGAAAACAGAAGACTATACCAGTGAAGTTGGGTATAGTGAAAGAACGGATGTGGTGGTGGAACCCCGCCTCTCCCTGCAGTGGTGGGTGGACATGAAAAAAATCTGCGGCCCGGCACTGGAAGCTGTCATGGAAGATGAGATCAGCTTTTATCCGGCTAAATTCAAAAACCTTTACCGTCACTGGATGGAAGGCATCAAAGACTGGTGTATCTCCCGTCAGCTCTGGTGGGGACACCGGATACCAGCCTGGTATGATGAAGCGGGGAATGTTTATGTAGCAGCAACTGAGGAAGAAGCACAGGCACAAGCTATGAGCCATGAGCCGCGAGCCGCTAGCGAAGACAGCTCGCAACTCGCCACTCGTAACTCGAAGCTTGCATTAAAACAAGATGATGACTGTCTTGACACCTGGTTCTCCTCCTGGCTCTGGCCCTTCGAAGTATTCAAGGGATACAGCAACCCGGGCAATAAAGAAGTGGAGTATTACTATCCCACCAATACCCTGGTTACCGCTCCGGAAATCATTTTCTTCTGGGTGGCCAGGATGATCATGGCCGGTTTTGAGTATAAAGGACAAAAACCTTTCCGGGAAGTGTATTTCACCGGTATCGTGCGGGATAAACAAGGGCGAAAGATGAGTAAAAGTCTGGGCAATTCCCCCGACCTGCTGGAGATGATTGAACAGGATGGCGCTGATGCAGTCCGGTTCGGTATCATGATTTCCTCTCCGGCAGGCAACGATCTGATGTGGGATCCCGCCGGTAATGAACAGGGTCGTTTTTTCATCAATAAAATGTGGAATGCCCTGAAGCTGGTCAAAATGTGGGAAGGAAGACAGGAAGTGAGAAAGTCCGGAAGTCCGGAAGAGAGTCATTTTGCCATTGACTGGTTTGATAACCGGCTGAAAGAAGTACGGCTGCAACTGGACGAACAATTTGCCGACTTCCGTCTGAGTGAATCACTGAAGACAATTTATTCCCTGATCTGGGATGATTTCTGTTCCTGGTACCTGGAATGGGTCAAGCCCTCCTACGCTAAAGCATCGGAGGACAAGCCTGGTCAGCCGGAACCGATCAGTAAATTTGTGTATGAAAAAACGGTAGCCTTTTTTGAAGAACTCATGCAATTGCTGCATCCCTTCATGCCCTTTATTACTGAAGAAATCTACCACCAACTGAAGGAAAGAACCGATGACCTGACGGTAAAACAAAATCCCGCAGCCAGTCAACCGGACAGAAAGTTCCTTGAATCATCTGTTTTATTAAAAGAAGTGATCACCGCCATCCGGGATGCCCGCGTGAAGGCCCAGTTGAAACCCAAAGAAACAATCAAACTGCATATACAATCCGAAACCCC
This sequence comes from uncultured Chitinophaga sp., assembly GCA_964650455.1. Classification (GTDB taxonomy): domain Bacteria; phylum Bacteroidota; class Bacteroidia; order Chitinophagales; family Chitinophagaceae; genus JJ008. The sequence goes on from CAZYTV010000174.1 coordinate 2,531, forward strand.
GGCTGTATACAGCCCTATCCTTTCCATACTCGGCAAACAGGTGAATGCGGAGACCACAGGATTCACCAGTGATGCATTGGCCGGCTGTATAACCATCGTGGTACAGAAAGATAAATTCTATCTCGAAACAACCACCGTTTTGGATACCGCAGCGCAGAAACAACAATTACAAAAGGACCTTGAATACCTGAAGGGATTCCTGGTTTCAGTAGATAAAAAATTGTCGAATGAGCGCTTTGTACAGAATGCAAAGCCGGAAGTTATAGATATTGAACGAAAGAAAAAATCAGATGCGCAGGAAAAGATCAAAGTGATTGAAGAAAGCCTGGCTTCACTTGGTTAAACATATCATTTCTTAACAAGAACACTTTAGCCTGCGGGCTGAAGTGTTTTTTATTCCCATTTATGCAGCAGATAAAAAGACACATCCTGTTCATTATTCTCTGCGGACTCGCAGCAGGGCCAGTCTTCAGCCAGCAAAACAACTGGGAATATGACCTGCTCCGTTCCCTGGCCGGGAAGAGAACAACGACCGGAAATAATTTTCACAAAGGGCTATCAAAAATCAACAGTCCGCTTTGCTTTGCTGTTCCTGCCGGATTATTGATTACCGGCCTGATTGAAAAAGATAAAACCCTAAAGGAGAATGCATTCTTTATCACAGAAAGTATTATTGTTTCTTCCCTGATTACCTGGACCATGAAAAAAACAATCGGCCGGGAAAGACCCGCCGTCAATGATCCCGGTTTCACGGCTGTTCTTTATCTGGATAGTAAATCCTTTCCTTCCGGGCATACTTCTGAAGCTTTCTCGATGGCCACTTCACTGAGCATGAAATATCATCAATGGTATGTGGTCGTCCCGGCTTTCGCCTATGCCGGCTTATCCGGTTTTTCGCGTTTGTACCTTGGGGTGCATTATCCCACAGATGTTATCGCCGGTGCCATCGTGGGCAGTGGCAGTGCCTGGATTACCTGTAAACTAAACCAATGGCTTCACCGGGAAAAAAAGAAAAAACCGTTGCCTGTACATCAGTAATTACTTCGGAAAGATGCTGACAGGCATCACAAATTCAAAAAAAGTTCCTTTAAACCCATCAAACTGATCCCGGTCAAGTAAGCGGCTTACGCGTATGCCAAAGGTCAGCGGGTATTGATTCCACCATTTTGTATCGGCAAATAATTCTCCACCTGCTGATCGCTGATCCCTGGTCTGGGTTTTATCAACCGAAAACACTTTTGTAAAATCATAAAATAAGTTCATCCGGATCCGCTGTATAAAAAGCACATTCCCGACGCCCCAGTCAGGACACCAGATTGGAAGATGATAATTGGCAGAGACCTTCCACATGCGGGTAAAAAATCGTCCGGTATAACCGCGTGAATAAGCAAACCGATTGCCAAAAGAAACCTGGCCAAGTGTATCTCTTTCCTGGAAAGCGGCATTCAACACCAGGTTATGGTTAGATAAAAGGCCAGGCACATAAAGGGCAGCAGTGGTATTGACCTGGCGGGCTTCATACCGGGTTATCGCATGCCTGAAAGAAACGGCTGCAGAATAAGCAAAACGCGGGTAGATATGCTGGGCAGCCCGCTGGATCTGTTCACTCCAGGAAACTGAATGCGACAGATAACTGAATGAAGTGTTGCCTAATGAATCCTTATAAAAAGCTTTATTCAACTCATTCCGCAATACATAAAAACTGCTGAGCGAGAAATTTTAAATGTTGTGCCGCTGGTCCGGCTGAGAGGCAGGGTCAGTCCGATCCGGCTGTCCAGCTGATTCCACAGCCTGATCCGGTTGCCAACAGGAACTTCCCGGTTAAAAGTAAGTTCGGAACCCGCACTGAGATAAGGGAATCCGGCCCCATAGATACCACTGAATCCGACCGCACTGGTCTTTTCATTTTCATTATACAGGTAATACAATTCTGTCTGCAGGGTATTCAGCACATTCTCCCCATAAAGTGAAAAGGTAAAGATGGGATCCTCGTAATAGGGCCTCCAGCTATGAAAGTTAAACAATCTTGTTCCCTTACGATAAGGACTGCTTGTAAATTTACGCGGAGGCATCGCATCGGCCAGGCGCATGGCGGTGTCTGAAACGCCGGCAACCGGCCATTGAGCCATCAGTTGCCCGGTGACAGCGGCATCCACCGGCCGCCATTGCTGTGGTTCGATGGATTGTTGGACCAACTGGTACCCGTCTGCAGTAAATGCAGACCAGGTGATTTTATGATCCCCGGCATTTACAAAATACTTACCCATACCTCCTCCTGTTACCCGGTAAATTTTTTTATCGTCAAGCCGAAGGGCAAACACATCATCATTGCCCCCGTAAGTAGCGGTAAAGTATATAACCCCGTTCTTTACATTGGGATATCCAATAATATTAAAGGACGGGGAGGTAAGCCGCATCGTCACACCAGTGGCAATATCCGCGGTGGCCAGGGCCGTTTTACCATCCATTAAGCGCACCACAGTGACCAGCGTTTGTGCGTTCATAAATTTCGGATCAGTAAATAAGCTGATCTCCCCCGAATGAATGCGTTGCATGATTTTACCACTGGAGGCATCGAGTATATGTAATTCTGATTTCCCCTCCATGGTGACCTGTACCGCAGCCACCAGGCTACCGTCTTCTGAAATATCCGGGGTGAAATACCTGGATTTGCTGGTCAGTTTTTGCTTCTGCCCGGTTTGAATATCAAGTATCCTGATCACCCTGTAATCCTGCCATCCCCAGCGCGGGTGGTTTTCATACGCCGCATATACAATTTTTCCGTTCCGGTAGCTGAATTGTTCATCCATTGAAATATCCCTGGTCCTGATTCTTTTTTCTCCGGAAGCATCCTTCAGGTAAAAAGCAGGCCGGTGCCGGTAACTGGATTTCATATAAACCAAAGAATCATTGCCGGCACTATAGGGAAAGAAATAATTGGTCACATATTTCTGCTTAACAGGAAACAGGTATTGCTCCTTTGTACTCCCGGATACAGCATTACGATCGCGGTAGAAATCAAAGGCCTCTTTTCTGAAAGTTTTATAACTGACCCCGGCATGTGCTTTTACAGCAGCCTGGAAAGGATAGAACAGGCTTTTAAAAGCACTGGCATCTTTAGTGACTTTTGTCCAGAAATCAGCCCCATATTTTGTCCGTCCATAATTCACCAGCAGGTACCCCAGGTGATAATGACCCGGTACATAATCTTTCAATGAGCCATTCCGCAACTTCATCCAGTTGTATTCTTTCCCGGCCTTCCAAAGGGAGGGAAAGGCATTCATAAAAAGGGGAATCCGTCCCCTGCCCTGCTGACTAAGAACAGTCTCCTGGAATACGGCATCCCCTTCGTAGAACCAGTCTGGAACAGAAGCATTAATAGCGAGGGCATAACCTTCTTCGCCAAACAAAACCTTCATGGACTTACTGAGTCCGTTATTGAAATTATTGAACTGCTGTACGTGACGGTATTCGTGAAGGGCCAGCTGATCAGTCCAACTGACTGTCCCTTGCCCGAAATTATTCATATCCGGTGTAAGAAAAAACTCGCTGCGATAAGGTCCGAGTTGCACATAACCGTTAGCGATCACCGTTTGGTGCTGCAACACGATATTCACTTTTTTCAACTGATCGCCCAATGAAACCGGCTTTGTAGCCGCCAGTTGGTGTACTAATCCAGCCACCCGGCTGGCCTGGCTGTCTAACCCCACCGGATAAATAATCCGGGCAGTATCCGTATTGATCTGTCTCCATTTCAGCGAGGGCGGATTGCCACCAAATTGCTGGGCATGCACAGTCAGACCGGAAATGAAAAATATAAGTAATACTGACAGCTTCCGCATATCGGATGATTTTGTCATGAAAGTACGGCAGAAATCAGAAAAGCATTACAAATGTAACCGGGATTTGCGGGGCCTGCTAACTGATTCCAGGTTTGTATCTTTACGGTATGGCAGAAGATTTAGCAATCAGCAGTGGAAGTAAAGAGGAGCAATACCACTCCCTGATTCCTCAAATACAAGGTTTACTCGAAGGAGAAAATGACCTGGTCGCCAACCTGGCCAATGTGGCTGCTGCACTCAAAGAGCAATTTGGCTGGCTCTGGGTTGGTTTCTACCTGGTGAAAGATGAAGAACTGGTGTTGGGCCCTTTCCAGGGGCCAGTGGCCTGTACCCGGATCAGGAAAGGACGGGGTGTATGTGGCAGCTGTTGGGCTGAAGCCCGCACCCTGGTAGTGCCAGATGTGGAACAGTTTCCCGGGCATATTGCCTGCAGCAGCAGTTCCCGGTCAGAAATAGTAGTGCCTGTTATCCGGAATGGCGAAGTACGCGGAGTGCTCGATGCCGACAGTGCATCCCTCAATCAATATGATACAACGGATCAGCTATACCTGGAAAAAATAATCAGCCTGATACCATGGTAACTGAAAACCGCAGCATCCGGATTGTTGTGAGCGGGAAAGTGCAGGGCGTTTTTTTCCGGAAACATACCCGGCAGAAAGCTCTTGAACTGGGGTTGGGTGGGGAAGTGATGAACCAGCCGGACGGTTCCGTATGTATCCATGCCACCGGCAACCCGGATCAGTTAGCTGCACTGATCGGGTTTTGTCATACGGGTCCTGCTGCGGCAAAAGTTTCCGGCGTAATGGTTGAAGAAATGCTTTTCCAGGAATTCCCGGGCTTTCAAATACTTAAATAAATTCATCGCTTTTATTTAAAAGCATTGTAAAATCAAGTTTCCCTGTCTATTTTTAAGCCGTTCTCCATCCGGAACAAAATCTTCAATTTTTCATTTTAAACCATTTCTTATGTTGAAACTAACGAATCCGGGCCGGTCAAATCCTGTACTGCCCGCCTTAGCCGCCATTTTACTGATGACGCTTTTTTTAATCAGTTGTGCTGATGATACCAAAGCTCCCTTATCCGGAGAAGCCCCGGAGAAAAAAGAGTTTAAAATGAATTGTGTCAAACTGACCAGGTCACAAATGCAGGCCTGGGTTGACAGTGGCTGGACCCGTCCAGGTGCTGCCGGGAAGATCAACACCCTGTTATTACAGTTTTATTCAGCAGATGCTTCCGGAATTGCTTCCAATATGCAACTGACCTCCTATCCCGGCTCTTCATCAACTGACTTTAAAACCAGTGGCAATGCCTTACTGGCCATTGATACCGCCTGCAAGCCAAAAACATTCAGCGGGAAAGTTATCCTGGCCAATAACCAGATCAGTTTTGAATCCCTGAATGTGTTTAATGAGGATGGTTCCCTGAAGGAATTTGATTTTATCCGTTTTACACCGCAAAGCTTTAGTCAGATCAGCGAGTACATTACCTTCAATGCAGAAGTGATAAAGGCCGGAGTAACGGAAAGCAACCTGGGTGGCCCGACAAGACCATGTCCGCCGGTATGTTGCCCACCTGAATGCTTTTAAGAAACTTTCCTGATGTACACTTTTTATAAACTTTTAATTAACTGGTCAGAGGTATGGCCCCTCGCTATAGCACTGATCATTTATATTTTTTTTAAACAACGGGAGAATATCACGATTCTCATCTGGTTGCTGGGTATATCCCTGCTCTTACACACACTGGCCACCTATATTTCACTTTTTACATATAAGGTCCCGGAACCATTTAAAAATAATAATATTCTATACAATCTCCTGGCGTTTATCAAGCCGGTGTTGGTTGGTCTGTATCTGCTAAAACTAAAGCAATTACAACAATACAAATACCTTAGAATCTCATTCAGCCTGTTTATCATATTCACCCTGTTTAATTTCCTGTTTATTGAAAGTATATTCACCTTCAGTACCAGCATGGTGCTGGCAGAGAGTGCCTTTCTGCTGATTTTCACACTGACTTTTTTCCTGGATGCCATGATCGACGATGAAATACCACTGTCGTTAAATCACCCCGCTTATTTTTTTTGTGCCGCTATTGGCTTATTAGAAAGCATCAATTTCTTTATATACCTTTTCCTTTTCCCGGTATTCATTACCAACCATGAGTTTGCTATTTTAATGATGAATATTTCCAGTTACGCTTTTATCATATACGGACTTATCATAGCCGCAGGTCTTTATGTTAACAGGGAGAAACCAAGATTATTTCAATTCAGCCGGTCAATATGAATAACAATATCACTTTACTGGTTATACTGGGTATCGTCGTCATGCTGGGACTTATGCTCGGCGTGCTGCTGGCGGTTATGTTTAATTTCAGAAAAAAGAACCAGCACCGGAAAGCCATGGAGCAGCTCAAAGTACAGCAGCAAAACCAACTGATCGAAGCGGCCATCCGCAGTGAAGAAACCGAACGGCACCGTATTTCCGAAACCCTGCATGATGAAGTGGGGGCTATTCTTTCTTCAGCCAAACTGCATTTATTGGGTATAAAACAGGCAGGCCTGGATGAGAATGATAAAAAACTGCATGAAAAAGGGGGCGGCCTGCTGAATGATGTCATCAAAAAAGTAAGAAGTATTTCCCACAGCCTGCACAGCAATATTCTGAAGGAATTTGGTTTCAATGAAGCGATCCGCCATTTCCTGCAACAGGTTACTGGCGGTACCATGATAAAAACAGATACCCATCTGGATGATCATTATGAAGGCAGTACCCCTGAACAGGACATGAGCCTCTACCGGATCTTTCAGGAACTGATCAACAATACGATTAAATATGCCGGCGCAACTGAATTACAGATCAATTCTGAACTGCGGGGCCTGGAACTGGTGGTTACTCTCATTCATAATGGAAACGGTTTGAGCCAGGATGATTTTGAGTCCTTCAGTTTCCGGAAATCAGGACTGGTATTGAAAAGTATCCGGAACCGGGTACTCCGGCTGCAAGGAAAGAGATCATTCTTCAAAACCAGGGAATCAGCCAACACACGGATTGATCCACCCATTC
>CAZYTV010000175.1:0-9437 GCA_964650455.1 uncultured Chitinophaga sp.
CACAAGACGGAGGCCGTTACCGTAACAATTCCCGATTTCGATCTGTCTTTCGGCTTTCAGGTATTTACGGAATTTGGCAATATACACGTCCATGCTGCGGCCGTTGAAATAAGTATCACTGCCCCAGATCTTCTTCAGGGCCTGCTCCCTGGGCAGCAGGTCATTCAGGTGCTCAGCCAGCATTTTCAGCAACTCATTTTCTTTGGGAGATAAGGTCTGTGTCATGCCATTATGAATCAACTGCCGCAGTTTGGGGTTGAAGTGATAACTGGACAAGTCAAATTCCTTGTTTTCACTCTCCTTGTTCTGCTCCTCGTTCCGCTTCAGGATAGCTTTGATCTTCAACATCAGCACTTCACTGTCGAAAGGCTTGGTGATATAATCATCAGCACCCAGCTTATAGCCCTGGATCACATCTTCCTTCATGGTCTTGGCACTCAGGAAAAACAGGGGAATATCCGGATCCACATCCCGTATTTCTTCAGCCAGGGTGAATCCGTCCATATTCGGCATCATCACATCCAGCAGGCAGAGGTCAAATTTTTCGCGCTGGAAGGCAGCCAGCCCCAGGCGGCCATCCCTTTCCAGGGTTACATCGTAATCATTCAGCTCGAGATAATTCTTCAGCACACTCCCCAGGTTGGGATCATCTTCGCACAACAAAATTTTAGGTTTCTTCGCTTCCATTTTCTGGTGGTTTTATATTGGTGACAAATAAAGTTAAAGCATTTCAGGGGTTCAAGTATCCGGGACGAATATTTTGTTAAAACCTTGCCCTGCGTAGCTTTAGTGGAGTAGGGCCCGTATTTCGTACTTAGTCCTACGTAGCTTCTGCGAAGCAGAACTTCGTACCTCGTACTTCGTTCCAGCAGGCCCCAGAAGTCAAAAATCAAAATTCAAAAGGGTAAAGCGGGAAGTGACCTTCAGAATAGCCGCTGGAAGTGGATTGCCAACTGTTGACTGCCAACTCCCCACTAACTGTATTCCAACATTTCATAACTTTCCCCCCAAATCTTTAACCATGCCCGACAGCACCAAATTTCTCGAAACCGTAAAAACCGGTTATGCCTTCAAGGGAGAATCATTTAAACTCGGCAGTGCCATGCTCGACGGACAAGTGGTGCCCGGGGCCGATGTGTATATTCCGTTTAAAACGCTGAACCGGCACGGCCTCATCGCCGGGGCTACCGGAACGGGTAAAACGAAGACCCTCCAGGTACTGGCCGAAGGATTGAGTGCTGCCAGTATTCCGGTGCTCCTGATGGATATTAAAGGTGACCTGAGTGGAATTGCGGCTGCAGGTACCGTGAACGAAAAAATCAACGAACGCTGCCAGAAGCTGGGCATCACCTTTACACCGACCGCTTCACCGGTTGATCTGCTTACCCTGAGTAACCAGAAAGGGGTGCGTTTGCGGGCAACGGTGAGTGAGTTTGGTCCTGTGTTGCTGTCAAAAATTCTTGGCCTTAATGATACCCAGGGCGGTTTTGTGGCTATGATCTTCAAATATTGTGATGATAATAAATTGCCCCTGCTGGATCTGAAAGATTTTATCAAAGTATTGCAGTTTGTCAGCGATGAAGGGAAGGCAGAACTTGAAAAATCATATGGGAAAATATCCACAACTTCCACGGGAACTATCCTGCGTAAAGTGATCGAACTGCAGCAGCAGGGCGCGGATGTGTTTTTCGGGGAAAAAAGTTTTGAAGTGGATGACCTGATGCGCATCAGTGATGATGGCCGGGGCATGATCTCCATCGTACGGGTGACTGATCTGCAGGATCGCCCCAAGCTCTTTTCTACGTTTATGCTGCAACTGCTGGCCGAACTCTATGCCAGTTGCCCGGAGGAAGGGGATATGGATAAACCCAAACTCGTGATGATCATCGATGAAGCCCACCTGATTTTCCAGGAAGCCAACGATGCTTTACTGCAACAGATTGAAACGATCATTAAGCTGATCCGCTCTAAAGGGATCGGTATCTATTTCTGTACACAAAACCCGATGGATGTGCCTGCTGCCGTGCTGGCCCAGTTGGGTCTGAAAGTACAGCATGCCCTGCGGGCTTTTACCGCAGCAGACCGCAAAGTGATCAAACAAACATCGGAGAACTATCCTGAAACAGATTTCTATAAAACAGAAGACCTGATTACTCAATTGGGAACAGGGGAGGCACTGGTCACCATCCTGAATGAAAAAGGGATTCCCACACCGCTGGTGCATTGTATGCTGCGGCCCCCGCAAAGCCGGATGGATATACTTTCGGAAATAGAAATTGATGCACTGGTCAGCCATTCTAAAATTGCGAATAAGTACAACCAGGCGATCGATAGTAATAGTGCCTATGAAATTCTGACGGAAAAACTCAAAGAAGCGTCTGAAAAAGAGGCGGAACAAAAAGAGGAAGAGGCCGCAGAGAAAACAGAAAGTAAATCAACGAAGAAGAAAAAGGGAATTTTTGATGATCCCGTGGTGAAGAGTATGACCCGGACTGCAGGGAATACGATTGTGCGAACCTTATTGGGTGTACTCGGACTGGGGGGGCGAACCCGCCGGAAGAGTTTATTTTAAATAAACGCCACCTGTCGCGTCCATCCCGATCTTATTTTCAGCCTGGAGAAAGTTCAGCACTTTCCAGGCTTTTTCTTTTTTAATACCCGTTAATTGCAATAATACCTTTTTACTGTCCACCGGATTTTTTCCCAGGACCTGCAGCAGGCGCTGTTCAATAGCAGCAAATTCCTCTTTACTGAGTACTGTGGCTTTTTGTTTCAGGCAATTATCACAGATACCGCAGTTCTTCATTTTCTCATCGCCAAAATAGTGGCCAATGATCCGGCTGCGGCATTGGGTGTCTTCCACTACAAACTGCACCATCTGTTTCATCCGGCTGCGGAACTGCTCTTTCCGTTTATGATAAGCCACCATATCCATGGAAATATCCCCGGCCTTTACCCGGTTACGTATCAGGTAGATCTGCGGATTATCCCTTCTGGGCTGGTATTGAATCACACCTGCTTTATCCAGCATCAGCAGTTCATTCTTCACGGATGCGGCTTCCTTGCGCAGGAGACCGGCCAGCACGATCTCCGAAACCGCAACGGGCATATCATAGATCCCTTCATATGCTCTCAACAAGGATTTGATACAAGGCTCCAGCTCCGGGTTTTCCCGTTCAAAGGCATAAAGCCCTTCTTTATTGATCGTAAAGATCACGGTGGAAGGCAGGAAGACCTGTTCGTTAAAGGAGAGCCATTCTTCCTGCTCCAGGGATCGAAGGGCATTCATCAGCAGGTGGGGTACAAAGCTGAACTTTTTCAGGAAATCTGCAATATCAAAATCATAATACTGTCCCGCTCCGCTGCCCGTGGGTAATTGCAGGTAATTGGCCATCGCCTGGTACACTTCCCTGATTTCTTCCAGAGAAGGAAAACGCAGCGACGCCATTTCCTCCAGTTCTTTCAGGTCACGGTCATCGTACAACAATACCGCATACGAAGTTTTTCCATCACGGCCGGCCCTTCCGGCTTCCTGGTAATAATTTTCCAGGCAATCCGGCACATCGGCATGCACCACAGTCCGGACATCCGGTTTATCGATCCCCATACCAAAGGCATTGGTGCAGACAATGACCCTGATGCTGTTTTTTATCCAGGCTTCCTGTTTGGCAGACCGTTCTTCCTGGTTCAATCCGGCATGGTAAAAATCTGCGGGTATACCCTGCAGTTGTAACAACTCCGCGATTTCTTTGGTCCGCCTCCGGCTCTTACAATAGACGATACCCGTGCCCGGTACTTTTATTAATACCTCTATGATCTTATTGACCTTCGAATCCATCCGGAAACAACTATAGGAAAGATTGGCCCGTTCAAAGGATTGCCTGTAAATCTGCGGCTCATGTAATTCCAGTTTCTGACAAATATCGTCCTGCACCTCAGGCGTGGCAGAGGCGGTGAGTGCAAGGACAGGTACGGAAGGTAATTCAGTCCGAAGTGCTGCAATGCGCAGGTAGGGCGGACGAAAATCATAGCCCCACTGTGAAATACAATGGGCTTCATCCACCGCGATCAGGTGTACTCCCAGTCCGGGCAGGTATTCCTTAAAGAGATTTGTTTCTAAACGCTCGGGTGATACATACAGGAATTTACAATTACTCTCCATGGCGGTCTGAAAAGTCCGGATTACTTCCTTACGGGTCATCCCGGAGAAAATGGCAAAAGCGGTAATGCCTCTTTTGCGCAGGTTCTCCACCTGGTCCTTCATCAGGGCGATCAATGGGGAGATCACCAGGCAGAGTCCGTCCATGGCCATTGCGGGCACCTGGTAGCATAGCGATTTACCGCCACCCGTGGGCATCAGGGCCAGTACATCCCTGCCGTTCAGCACAGAACGGATAATGTCTTCCTGCATCGGGCGAAACGCATCATAGCCCCAGTATTCTTTCAGTATTTGTTTAGGATCAGTCAAGTGTGTAATTGGAGGCGACAAATTACATTATTGTTGCGGGACTTGTGTTTTCCTGAACAGGATCAGTTCCACACGGCGGTTCTGTATTCTGCCTTCTGCAGTACGGTTTGTTGCCACCGGTCTTGACCGGCCAAAGGGATGCACAGACAGTCGCGTTCCAGGTGGCAGCCCGTTTTCCAGCAACCAGTTTCTTACCGATTCACTTCGTTGTCCGCTTAAAACGGTATTGCGGCTGTCAGTGCCAATAGAATCAGTATGTCCTTCAATATAAATACTGTCTATTCGGGCCATCCGTTCAGGCGTAAAAAAGCTACTGAGTATTTTAATCGCGGAAGGTTTCAGTACCGCTTTATTAAAATCAAACAACACATCTCCCAGTTGAAGGGTATCGGTTGGTGGCGGGGTAATAGTTGTATTCACCTGTTCGGTGGTATAGCTGCTGTCATTAAATTCCGGTTCAATCGCGAGCTGCCCTCTTCCGTACAATGAATAATCCATCTCTTTATGACGGAAATTATACTGGTAAATGATTTTTTTATTGGCTGCAAAAGCGGCACAGCGAATTTCTTTTGGATCATCTGGCTCCAGTACAAAGCGATCAAGGATCATGTTGACTGTTTGCGTACCGGTCAGTGGTGTTTTGCCTGCCAGGCTGTCTTTATGGATATAGCTGCCAAAAGTCAGGTAGCGCTCATTACCCGTGGCGGTAAAGTGGAATTCAAATTCCACAAAATGGGTATTGGGCACGGGGGTAACCGATACAATACTATCGGGTTTCATCGTGGCGGCAAAAGCACGTCCCGGTACATAAAACCACTCACCGAGACATACTCCGGCTTTAAAATTCAACTTGGGATTCAGGGTCACATTCATCAGTCCTTTCAGCGTATATCCTTTTCCTTTACGGAGCCTGCAGGGCAATATAGATCCGAATACCGGGGTGAATGCGGTATAACCAATCCAGTTATAAAGTATAGCTATACTGTTCGTGCCGGTCAGCGGATGCTCCGTTTCATTGGCCAGCATCTGCACTTTAACATCTTTCAGGTAAAACCATCCTTCCACCCCGCACTCCGCCGAATACTCCGTACAAACATTCACGTCATCAAAGCCGCCGTTGAGCAGGAGATTGGTCTGTGTCATGCCCTTCATTGATCCGCTGATCAGGACAGTCAGCAAAATAAAATGGAGCCCGGGTTTATTCATGGATCATACCACCTTCTTTACAAAAAGCCTTATAGAGTTTACTGCCAGTACCACATCGCTCATGCCCATCACCAGTGCGCCAAATGTGGGCGTGAGGAATCCGAGTGCAGCCACAGGTATCGCCACAATATTGTACGCAAAGGCCCAGAAAAGGTTTTGTTTGATGGTCAGATAAGTATGCTTTCCTAATCCCAGGGCGGTTGGCAGGTTTTTTAATCCATGATTCATCAGGATTACCTGGGCACTTTGAACCGCGATCTGGGAAGCATCATTCATAGAGATCCCGATGGTGGCCTTGGCCAGTGCCGGGGCATCATTAATGCCATCGCCCACCATAGCCGTGGGTACCTGTTCGCTGAGCTCAGCGATCCTGACCAGTTTTTGTTCCGGTGTTTGTTCGGCAATAACGGTATCAATGCCCAGTTGTACAGCCAGTGCATTACATTTTGCCTGGCGGTCACCACTCAAAAGGATCGTCTTGATATGTTTGCTGTGGAGGTAATCCACCACCGCTTTTGCTTCCGGCCGCAGCTCATCTTTTACATCTATCCAGCCCAGCAATGCCCCGTTGCGCAGGAGGTAAACATTATGGCTGTCTTCCTTCGTCAGTCCTTCAGCCGCTTTATAAGATCCTGCTGTATACTGGTTGCCCTCTTTATCAGTCGCCTGCATCCCAAGCCCCTTGACTTCTTCCACCTTAGCCCATTGAACCGGATCTTTTATTTTCCATTGTTCATGGATGCATTTAGCAATCGGGTGATTGGAATACTTTTCTAAGGAGTATATTATTTGCTTAAACGATTCATCGCTTAACCCGTTTTGCGTGATCTTCCATTCCCCGATCGTGAATTTCCCCGTGGTTAGTGTGCCGGTCTTATCAAAAACCACTTGCCTGATATCTTTAAAGGTTTCCAGGCTGGTGGCATTGCGGAACAGGATGCCGGTTTTGGCGGCACGCCCCAATCCTACAGCGATGGCTGCCGGTGTGGCCAGTCCCATCGCACAGGGACAGGCAATGACCAGTACGGCGATACTTCTCATCAGGGCGGGAGTAAATTCTTTCAGTACAACCCAACTGATGATCAGGGTAAGCAGGGCAATAGCCAGCACAACCGGAATGAAAATACTGCTGATTTTATCTGCGAGTTGCTGCACCGGCGGTTTTTCTCCCTGTGCCTGTTTGACCATGTTGAGTATTCCGGAAAGCACGGTGTCTTCACCAACTGCTGTGACCTGGGTTTTCACCGTACCATCCGTTATTACACTGCCGCCAATCAGGATATCTTTTGCTTTTTTATGTACCGGCATACTTTCCCCGGTGATGATGGATTCATTCACATGCACATCTCCCCAGAGAATCTTACAGTCGATAGGAACCTGTTCCCCGCTTTTGATCAGGAGCAGGTCACCTACCCGCAGCGTGGTATTCTCCACCGGGAAGATCTGTTCCTTATGTTCATCATCAAAAGCGATCATATTGGCCATCACTTTCTGTGATCTGGCCAGTTTGTTTAACTCCCGTTGCGTGGATGCAATAGAGGCATCCTCCATGTAGTTACCAAAAAACACAAGGGTAATGATGGTGGCTGCCGTTTCGTAAAACATATACTGTTCTGCCTGGCCGGTCAGTGAGCCATACAGGCTATATACAAAAGCAGCCGTGGAGCCGAGCGCGATGAGCACATTCATATTAGGCATCCGGTTACGGATACTCTTCCAGGCACTGCGGCCAAAGAAACTCATACCCACAATATATACGGGTATGGTCAATACAAGCTGTACCCAGTGATTCATGAGCCAGTGGATATGCAGCCCCGGAACCATGTGGAGCATCAACAGGACCGTAAACGGCAGGCAAAACCAGAAACGCTGGAGGTGTGATTTAAAAAAAGGAGTATCCTCCTCATCGTGGCCATGTGCCTGTGCCGAAGGGGTCAGTACTTTATAACCCAGCTCCACCACACCAGTGGCCAGCTTTTCTTCTGCGAGTTCCCCATTACGGTCAAAACTCACATCACCGGTGGCAAAATTGACTTTGATATTCGTAGCACCTTTCTTATCCAGGTATTTGTGAATGTTCAGGGCGCAGGTGGTGCAATCCATACCCTCCACTTTCCATTGAACCTTTTCCATACTATAAAGGTACCAAATGAGCATTTCCGGCAGTTTCGCTCGCGGGAATATGTTTACAACATGGTTGCTATATCGCCTTATTTTTGCGGAATGGAATGGCAGTTCACCATGGATTCAATAAATGATACAGCGAACGCTTTTTTAAAAGAGGCCGGCCCGGCAACTGTTTTCGCCTTTCACGGGCAGATGGGTGCCGGCAAAACCACCTTTATTCATGCACTCTGTGAAGTACTGGGTGTAAAAGATGTGACAGGCAGCCCCACATTCTCAATTATCAACGAATACCGGTATGAAAAGACCGGCCAGGTAAAGCCCCTGTATCATATGGATCTTTACCGGTTGCGGGATGAAGAAGAGGCCCAGCGGGCTGGTGTGGAGGATGCCCTTTACAGTGGTCATATCTGCCTGGTGGAATGGCCTGAAAAAGCACCGGGCATTTTCCCGGATCATACGGTAAATGTCTATATAGAGGTGGTGGATACCAACACCCGGCGGCTCAGAATCGCCAATAATTAATTAGCTTTGAAATAGCGACTGTTTACCTTAGCAATCAACTTCATGAGCCAGCAAAAACCCAAAATAAGCACTTCTTTCAGCTATGAAACCCTGGAAGAAACCCTGGACATCCGCCCCAAATCAGAGGGGATGATGATCGGTATTCCAAAAGAAATTGCTTTTCAGGAAAACAGGGTGGCCCTGACCCCGGATGCCGTAGGGGTGCTGGTCAGCAACGGGCACCAGGTTATCATCGAACATAATGCCGGAGAAGCTTCGCATTTCCGGGACAAAGACTACAGTGAGGCGGGAGCCAAAATAGTATATGACCGCGAATCCGTTTACAAAGCCCCGATCCTGGTAAAGAGCGCCCCCGTGATTGAAGAAGATCTGCCGTTACTGCAGATGAACCAGATTATTATTTCCCCGATCCATCTGTCCATATTAAAATCTTTAATATTGGAAAAGATGATGGAGAAAAAAATTACGGCCATCTCTTTTGAAAATCTCAAGGATGACAGTGATTCCTATCCGATCGTCCGCAGTATGAGTGAGATTGCCGGAAGTGCGGTGATGCTGATTGCGGCCCAGTACCTGGGTTCTGCCAATCATGGGAAAGGCGTCCTGCTGGGTGGTATTTCCGGTATAGCACCAACTAAGGTCGTCATAATCGGAGCTGGTATTGTAGGTGAATATGCGGCCCGTGCCGCACTCGCACTCGGTGCCTCTGTGAAAGTATTTGATAACAGTGTATACCGGTTAAAAAGACTGCAGAACAATATCGGTCAGCGGATGTGGACCTCAGTACTCGAGCCCCGCTTACTGGCCAAACAACTTAAAACCTGTGAAGTAGCTGTGGGTGCCCTGGGTTCACAAACCGGTCGCACGCCGCTGGTTGTGACCGAAGAAATGGTGAGCAATATGCGTCCTGGCTCCGTGATCATTGATGTGAGTATTGACCGGGGTGGTTGTTTTGAAACCTCCGAGATCACTTCACATGAACATCCCATTTTTATGAAATACGGGGTGATCCATTATTGTGTGCCGAATATTCCTTCCGGCTTCTCCCGTACCGCCTCCCAGGCCATCAGCAATGTACTGATGCCCTTATTACTGGAAGCAGGTGAAGAAGGCG
>CAZYTV010000176.1:0-9400 GCA_964650455.1 uncultured Chitinophaga sp.
CACCCAATGCCAACCGAACCGGAACGCCTTTTAACTCATATTCGGCAAACTTCCACCCGGGACGGTTATTATCATTATCATCATATTTTACCCTTACACCAAGATGCTTCAGGTTATCCATTATCTCCTTTGCTTTTTTATCAATTAAAGCCTTTTGCTCATCGCCCTTATATATTGGGACGATCACTACTTGCAGCGGGGCGATCTTCGGTGGCAGAATCAATCCCTGGTCGTCACTGTGTGCCATCACCTATGCACCGACCAACCTGGTGCTCACGACCCAACTGGTGGCCCATACATATTCCAGCTGGTTCTCTCTATTGGAAAATTTTACATCGAACGCTTTTGCGAAATTCTGACCGAGGAAATGGGATGTGCCTGCCTGCAACGCTTTGCCATCCTGCATCAATGCTTCAATGCAATACGTATTTTCCGCGCCGGCAAAACGTTCACTCTCAGTTTTAACGCCGCGAATAACCGGCAATGCCATGAACTCTTCCACAAAGGTGGCGTATACCCCGAGCATTTTTTCCGCTTCCTCTACCGCTTCCTCTTTGGTGGCATGAGCCGTATGTCCTTCCTGCCATAAAAATTCGGCGGTTCGTAAGAACAACCTGGTCCGCATCTCCCAGCGAACCACGTTAGCCCATTGGTTGATCAGCAAGGGAAGATCGCGATAGGATTGTATCCAGTCTTTGTAGGTATTCCAGATGATCGTTTCACTGGTAGGGCGAACGATCAGTTCTTCCTCCAGTTTAGCGTCCGGATCGACCACTACACCTCCACCATTTGGATCATTCTTCAGGCGATAATGCGTGACCACCGCGCATTCCTTGGCAAAACCTTCCACATGCGCAGCTTCCTTACTTAAGAAACTCTTGGGGATGAACAAAGGAAAATAGGCGTTTACATGACCCGTATCTTTAAACATCTTGTCTAAAGCATCGCGCATGTTTTCCCATAAAGCAAAGCCGTAAGGTTTTATTACCATGCAGCCTCTTACGGCCGAATAGTCGGCCAGGCTGCCCTTAATGACGAGGTCGTTATACCACTGCGAATAATCCTGTTCCCGTGAAGTGATCTCTTTACTCATACCTGATGCTAACTCCTGTTTTTTGGTTACTGTTTTTTGTTTTTAATTAACAGCCGGCTATACAATAATGTACATACTTAGACTGTAACTTTGACTTACGACCGTTTGGGGAAAACCAAAGTCGCACAAAAGTAGTAACTTCAACTTTAACCCGATAAACCATTTGCCATGAAATCATCTGTTTTACTTCTGGCACTCGTTGTAGCAGCGCTCAGCAGTTGTACTACCGCCTATAAAACAGGGCAAACCCCTGATGATGTATACTTTTCTCCCACCCGTCCGCAGGATGAGTATGTCCGTATAGAAAAAGAAGATGACCGTCGTTACCGGTATGAGGAAGATTACCAGGAAGACCGTTATCTCCGGATGAAGATCCGTAACCGTAACCAGTGGGGTGACCTGAATGACTGGTATTCTTATGAACGTTATGGTTTTGGTCATAACTATTATTACGGTTCTTATTACAACCCGTATAATACCTGGAATTATTATTACAATCCCTATTGTTCCCATTCCGTTTATGTAAACACCCGTTTCACCGCGAACGCACCAAAGCCGAGAATGGTGAACCTGAATACCTATAATACGAATAACAACAGTACGGTGTCTAATCCTAAAACGCAGTTCAGTAATCCTAAATACAATCTGCCGGGTAATTCAAATAACAACTATAACAGTAATACCTATAGTGCCCCGAGAAACAGCAGTTCCAATTCCGGTACCAATACCGGTAACCTGCTGCGTACGATCTTCAGCGGCGGAAGTAATAACAATTCTTCCTCCAACAGTTCATCGGGACATAACACATCATCGTCTTCCAGCAGTTCTTCCAGCAGTTCTGGTTCTTCTTCTGGGAGCAGTGCACCGGTCCGTCGTTTTTAAAACAATAACGGAAAAAAATGACCGGCCATATTATCTGTCCAGCAACACTGGATCAACTATTGTCTACCTGTAATTCCCCGCGATCATGAAAAAAATCATTTTCATACTGACTTGCTTTGCCTGTTCCGGACCCCTTCTGGCCCAGGATCCCACCGATGCACTTCGTTATTCCTGGACTATTTCCTCCGGAACCGCCCGTCAACAGGCCGTCGGCGGGGCCATGGCTTCTCTGGGCGGTGATCTTTCTGCCGCATATGTGAATCCTGCCGGTCTCGGTTTTTATAAAACTGGGGATTTTGTGCTCAGTCCTGGTTTTAATTTATGGAATAACAAAGCGACCTATTATTCCCGTACGGAAAAAGATAACCGGAAATATGCCTCATTTGGTACCACCGGCCTGGTGATCGGAAATGGAACCGACAGGGATAGAAAAGGCCGGAGTTCCAGTTCTGCTTTTGCAATTGCGATTAACCGGACGGCGAATTTTGGCACCAATCTGCTTTACCGGGGTGTCAATAACCAGAGTTCCTATTCTCATAAATTCCTGGAAGAAATCAATGGCGTACGGGATGCCAACGCGGTGGCCGGTAATTACCCTTTTGGCACCAGCCTTGCATTTAATACATATTGGATCGATACGGTGGCCGGTGGCAGTTCAGGCAACTACCAGTTTCAGACCCGCGCCCCATTCAGTACTGGTTTGATTCAGGAAAATGTGGTGGAATCACGCGGAGGAATTACCGAACTGGCGCTTGCATTTGCCGGTGCATCCCATGACAAATGGTTTATGGGATTTACCCTGGGGGTGCCTTTTCTGCGGTATGACCGGACGTCCACTTTTACAGAGGCTGATGCCGGTACAGATCCTAATAATAAATTTGATTATGCCTCTTTTACCCAGAACCTGGAAACCAAAGGATCGGGTATCAACCTGAAAATGGGGGTGATTTATAAACCGGTGGAACGTGTTCGCCTGGGCCTGGCTTTTCATACGCCCAGCTTTTACCGGCTGACCGATACTTACAGTGCTTCAGTAACCACCAATACCGAAAACTACCAGGGTGTACAGACCCAATCCTCCAATATTTTTAATAACAACCAGGATGGCCAGTTCGCTTACTGGATGTTTACTCCCTACCGGGTGATGGCCAGTGCCTCTTATGTGCTCCGGGAGATTGAAGATGTGCGGAAACAAAGAGGGTTTCTGACTGCAGATATTGAATATGTAAATTACAAAGCCTCTTCATATACCACTGATCCGGAGGGTGATAACAGCCAGGGCACCAAGGATTACCTGAAATCACTGAATAAAGCCATTGACAATGCATATAAAGGCGCTTTCAATTTCAGGGCCGGTGGCGAACTGAAGTTTACGACCATTATGACCCGCCTCGGAGTTGCTTATTACGGCAACCCGTACAATAACATTGCCGGTGAAAAAGGAAGCCGGTTCCAGTTATCCGGCGGACTTGGCTACCGCAACAAGGGCATCTTTGTCGACCTCACCTATGTGCATACTATGGGCAAGGATGTGGATTTTGCCTATCGGTTGCAGAACAGAGCATTCAGCGGTGCCAGCCTGAAACAAACCGGTGGCAACGCGATCCTGACTGTTGGATTTAAAATATAAGTTCAATTATAAAAATGTAAAAAGGCTGTTCCTCTCTAGAACAGCCTTTTTACATTTTGCCTTCTCATTTTAACTGGGATCCGGGTGCATCAGCCTGACTCCGGGTCAAAAAAGGAACGAGCGGCCTGTATTTATGGATGTTATGCTAAATCTCCGTTTATCATATGGATTGGTATTGAATTTGCCTGTAGGTAGCGATTACGTATTTTTACAAATAAATAGCTGAGCCTGAAGCGGTTTAAAAAAATACTGAAATGGTTTTTTCTCTCCTTACTGCTGCTGATTACAGCGGTCTATATCTTTATACAAACACCCTGGGGCCAAAACTGGATCGTTCACCAGGTAACAAACCGTTTATCGAAAGACCTGCAGACAAAGATCACGATCAAACATGTTGACTTTTCCCTATTTGATAATATGCACCTGGAAGGACTCCTGCTGGAGGACCGTACCGGTGATACCCTGCTCTACGCGGGAGATATGAAAGTGCGGATCACGGACTGGTTCTTTTTTAAAAAAAATATAGTGCTGAAGTATGTCGCCCTGGATAATGCCGTCATTAAATTTCAGCGTACGGATTCTGTCTGGAGACAACAATTCATTTTTGACTATTTCTCCTCCTCAACAGATACCAGTAAAAAGAAAAAAAGCGGTCTGCAGCTCAGCCTGCAAAAAGCAGAGCTCCGGAATGTAATTTTTATCAAGAAGGATGCCTGGCTGGGTGAGGATATGCGTGTTACCGTAAGTGCCCTTACACTGGATGCCAATAACCTGGGGCTGACCGGAAACCGATTCGAAATCAACTCACTCCAGATCAATGATCCGGAAGTAGCCCTGTACACTTATTCCAGGTTAAAACCGGCTGTACCCAAAATAACGACAAAAGATAACACAGACACAGCCACTGCCTGGAACCAGGCCCGTACCATTTTCAAAATTGGTGAGTTGAAAATTATCAACGGTATATTCAGTTCGGACCGGCAGACAGAGAGAGCACCCCTTGCTTCGTTTGACGGACTGCATATCCGGTTTACAGGTATTAATGCAAACCTGAATAATTCCACATTCACCGGCGATACGGTGTTTTCAAAATTACAGATCACCGCAAAAGAAAGAAGCGGCCTGGAAATAAAGAATCTCTCGGCGGATATGAAGATGACCCCGCAGGGAATGACATTCAATAACCTGGATCTGCTGACTAATAAAAGCCAGCTCCGGAATTATTTTTCCATGTCGTACAATGACATGAGTGAACTCGGCGATTTTATTCATAAGGTAAAAATGGCGGCCGTATTTGATGACTCTCATATTGACAGTGATGATATCGCTTTCTTCGCGCCGGATATGGCGGAGTGGAATAAACGAATAGCGGTAAAAGGAAAGGTAAGGGGTACGGTCGATGACCTGGTTGGGAAAGATATGCTGCTACAGGCAGGCAACAACACATTACTGAATGGTGACATCTCGCTCACCGGATTGCCGGATATCAACCAGACATTTATTGACTTTAAGGCCAATGACTTCCGTACGGTCTACACGGATGCAGTACAGATTGTTCCTGCTATCCGGCGGATCAAAAACCCGGACCTTAGTAAAATCAGCTACCTGATCTTTACCGGAAGCTTTACCGGTTTTATCACCGACTTTGTAACCTACGGCACTATTCAAACCAACCTGGGTACCATACGCAGTGACCTGAATATGAAACTGCCATCGGGACAAGACCCTGTATATTCAGGATCCATTGCCACTGATAATTTCAAGCTCGGCGAATTTCTGGGTGATAAAAATATCGGGCTGGTATCCATGACCGGTACCGTAAAAGGAAAAGGCTTCAGTGAAAAAACCAGGAATACCCTGGTAGATGGTGATATCCGGTATGCCGAGTATAAAAATTACCGTTATAATAATATCAGCTTAAAGGGGAAACTGGATAAGAGACTTTTTGATGGCACTGCTTCCATTAATGACGACCACCTGCAACTGAATTTGTCGGGTGTCATTGATTTCAACAGTATAACGCCCCGGTTCAACCTGCTGGCCAAGGTAGACAAAGCCAATCTGAAAGACCTGAATATTACCCGTGACAGTATCGATTTCCGTGGCAACCTAAATTTCAATTTCACCAGCAGCACCATTGACAACTTCCTGGGTGAAGCCAGGATCACGGATGCGGAGATCCTGAAAAACGGATCCCCCCTGCCCTTCGATTCGTTGATTGTCACCTCTTCTTTTGTTGATAGTATTAAGACTTTATCGGCAGTATCCAATGAATTTACAGCCACTATTAAAGGGAATTACAGCCTGGAAGAACTGCCGGCTGCGTTTACTTATTTCCTGAACCGTTATTACCCGGCCTATATCAAGGCTCCGGCCAAAATGCCCCGTAACCAGGATATCCGGTTCGACATCAATACCTATTACGTTGATGAATATGTGAAAATGCTGGCCCCCGGTCTGACCGGTTTTGACAACAGTCATTTCGAAGGCACCCTGAATCTTGCCCGTAATGAACTGAACTTTACAGCAGATGTGCCTCAACTGCATTTCAAACAATATAATTTTGATAACGTAAAATTCAGTGCGGCGGGTAACTATGACAGCCTGGTGCTGAATGGCAAAACCAATAATATACGGATTAATGACAGCCTGAATATTCCGGCAGCGGATTTCAGTATTTATGCCCGTAACGATTCTTCCCGTGTTACCATTCATGCCGGCGCCAACCAGACGGTTGAGAAAGCTGATCTGAATGCACTGGTCCTTACCTATAACGATGGTGTGAAGATCGATATGGACCGTTCTTTTTTTACGATCAATGGGAAAATGTGGACCATTGATGAAGGAGGCGAACTGGTATTCCGGAAAAATAACCCGGCCCAGGGTGATCTTATATTATCAGAAGGAGAACAGAAAATTGTAATGAAGACCCGGCCTTCAGAAGTGGGTAATGGCAGTGATCTGAAAGTGGAGTTGTCCAATGTAAACCTGAATGACTTTGCCCCTTTCTTCCTGCCCAAAAACCGGCTGGAAGGGTTACTGTCCGGTAATATACTGGTAGAAGACCAGGGAGACCATTTCCTGGTTACCTCCGATGATATAGCCACCCGTTACTTACGGATGGACAATGACTCTATTGGTGAACTCCGCGCCAGTGTACTATATAACAGTAAGGAGAATGAACTTAAAGTAAAAGGAAATACCGTCAACCAGGAGAGCTACCTGGGTTATGATATTGACCTGTTTTTCGGGGACGAAGAAAAAGCCAAAAAGAATATCATGGCCCTGAAGGCCCGCACTTTCCCGATAAAAGTACTGGAGCGTTTCCTGGGTACACTGTTTTCAGATATCCGGGGATTCCTGACCGGTGATATTGATATCAGCGGGCCGTTTGACAACCTGGGTGTCACCGGAAAAGGAAGGTTGAAAGATGCCGGCTTGCGGGTTATTTTCACCCAGTGTTTTTATAAAATACAGGATACCGATATTGAGCTGACTAAAGAGAAGATCGATCTTACCGGAATTGTGCTGACCGATACCATTACCGGGAACCCGATCTATATCACCGGTGGGATCGATCACCAGTCTTTCCGGAATATGTTTTATGACATGGATATCTCCACACGTAAACCAGGTTCCAGCGTTCGCGATGGTGACAATGCCAATAAACCCGTACAACTGCTGCATACCGCGTACAGGGATAACCAGACATTTTACGGAGATGTAAAAGGCACGGGGGTGTTGCAGCTACGTGGACCGCAATCGGAGATGGTGATGACCATCAATGCCAATGCATCGGAAAAAGACAGCAGTTATATCACCCTTCCCCCTTCTTCCAGCCGGGTTAGCAGTATTGCTGATTTCCTGATCGAACGGAAATACGGACGGGAGATGAATGAAACAGATATAGAAAGAAGTGCAACCAATATTGTTTATGATGTGGAAGTAACCGCCAATCCAATGGTCACTGTAAAAGTTATCCTGGATGAACTGACGGGGGATGAGATCAAGGGCAAAGGTTCGGGTACATTGAATATCCGTTCGGGAACAGCGGAACCCCTTACCATCCGCGGCCGGTTTGATATTGAGGAAGGGAATTACCTGTTCACATTCCAGTCATTCTTCAAAAAACCATTTGAAATAAAAAAAGGTTCACAGACTTATATCGAATGGAACGGCGATCCCTATGATGCCAATATTAAATTTGAAGCGGTTTATAAGGCCGACAATGTGAGTTTTGCCCCGCTGGCCAGTTCCCTGAACCTGACATCCAATATCAGTAATACCAGGGGTGATGTATATGTAGTGGCCACGCTGACGGATAAACTCTTTAAACCACAGATCAACTTCGCACTTGACTTTCCGTCCAACAGTGTGGCACGTACTGATCCTGAACTGGCACTGCTGGTGCAGCAGATGCAGAAAAACCTGAATGAGATCAACCGGCAGGTGACGTACCTGATCGTATTCAACAGTTTTGCCCCGAGTGAATTATCCGGTGATGTTGGCGGTGCCAACCTGGGGGTTAGCACTATTTCCGGTATGCTGCTTGGTGTTTTAAGTGACCAGCTCAATAAATTATTTGGGAACCTGCTCAAGAGTGACAAGTACAATATCAATTTCAATACTTCTTTTTATAACCGTAATCTTATTGATGCCAGTAAAACGGCCCTGAACCTGAGCAGTAATGTAAACTTCAGTATTGGCCGGTCCTTCTTCAATAACCGCTTTATCATTTCCACGGGGGTGGGATTTGATGCCCCGCTCAATCAGTCAGGGCAGACCAATATCCAGCAGAATATCCTGTTGCTGCCGGATGTAACCCTGGAATGGCTGATCAATGAAAAAGGCACGATCAGGGCTACTTTCTTTTACCGGGAGAATGCTGATTACCTCACCACGTCCTCCAATGCCTCCACCACCCGTGCACGCCGGACCGGGGCCAGTATCTCTTACCGGAAAGATGTGGACAGGGTCGTGGATATTTTTAAAGACTTGTTTAAAAAGAAAAAGAAACCGGCCCCTGCCCCGCCTGTTACGGAACAAAAACCGGATGCTGTATTAAAATCAGATGAAGATTAAAGAGGGATCAGCAGTCCTGCTTCAAAATTTCATGTCCCATTTTATCCCGTTTGGTCTGAAGGTATTTTTCATTGTGAGGATTCGGACAGCTTTCAATCGGAATATTTTCAACAATCTCCAGTCCGTAACCAATCAGGCCCACCCTTTTTTTAGGATTATTGGTCATGAGCCGGAGCTTGGTTATTCCCAGGTGCCGGAGCATTTGTGCACCGATGCCGTAATCACGCTGGTCCATGGAGAAACCTAAGTGCAGATTGGCCTCTACTGTGTCCATGCCCTCTTCCTGCAGTTTGTAGGCTTTTAATTTATTAAGCAGACCGATACCCCGGCCTTCCTGGTTCATATATAATATAGCCCCCTTCCCTTCTTTTTCCACCATTTGCATAGCCTGGTGCAGTTGTTCCCCGCAATCGCAGCGGAGCGAACCCAGGATATCACCGGTGAAACAGGAAGAGTGTACGCGGACCAGTACGGGGTCATTTTTATCCCAGGTCCCTTTCAGCAGGGCCATGTGTTCATTCTGGGAGTTTTTCTCTTTAAAAGCCACCAATTGGAATTCACCGAATTGGGTGGGCATCTGTACCCGTACCACTTCTTCGATCAGTGATTCGGTATGTACCCGGTATTCGATCAGGTCTTTTATAGAAATAATCTTTAATCCGTGAATTCTGGCTACTTCCTCCAGTTGCGGCAGTCGGGCCATTGTACCATCT
>CAZYTV010000177.1:0-9340 GCA_964650455.1 uncultured Chitinophaga sp.
AAAAGTACTTGTTCCGACGAGAATGTCGCTATTATAACGAACGGTTCCACGCCGGAGGAGTCTGCCATGCTCGATATTGTAAATTCCTCTAAGGGATTACTGATACCGCGTGTTGCACTGACCAGTGTGACGGACGCTTCAACCGTAAGCAGCCCGGCGACCAGCCTGCTTGTTTTTAATACAAATGCCAGTATAACCGGTTCTTATGCAGCAGGGGTGGGGTATTATTATAATTCAGGTACCCCCGGTTCTCCAGTATGGAGAAGACTGGTTGGTGACGGTGAAATGAGATGGGACGATTTAAGGATTGTGCTGGATAATGGTTCTAATGCCGCGCAACTCAGTTACCTGAGTGGAAGCAGCGGACCCCAGATCTGGTTTTTCAGGAACAACCAGGGTGTCGAAGCCATGTCTTTTACGGTACAATTGCCCCATAGCTGGAAAGAAGGAACAACGATCTATCCACACCTGCACTGGACACCGAAAAATACTACAAGCGGGAATGTGGAATGGAATTTTGAATATACCTGGGCAAACTATGATCCCTCTGTTCCGCAGGTTTTTCCGGCCATTACGACAAACACAGTGGTGGCTGCCGGCGGGTTTACTGCCAATTCCCATATGATTACCGCATTGTCTGCAGGAAACGCGGGTATCAACGGTACCGGAAAAAAGATTTCCAGTATGCTGATCTGCCGGATATGGAGAAACAGTGGTAATTCAAATGATACGTATGAAGCTGATGCCGGTGTCCTTTTCCTGGATTTTCATATTCAGATTGATAGCTGGGGCAGCCGGGAAGAATATATTAAATAGTAATTCTGAATTTTCAGCAGTAAGATGCTGTGCCAGTGATTAATGTTAATCCCATCTTATGAAAACAAGTAACAAGATCATCCTTCAGATTTGTACGCTCCTGCTGATTTCAGGGGCTGTTTATACCCAGGGAATCGTAAATACATCCGGTACTTACCTGGTGGCTAACGGGGCAGTTAAGATTGTACTCAATAATGGTGGATTAACGAATAATGGCAGCCTGTCTGCCGGGAACAGTGAATTAGTCTTTACTGGAAATGCGGCTACCTCCGCTTCTTTTATCGGTGGAACCGGGAGTACCGGTTTGTATAATCTCACCCTCAGCAAATCATCGAATGGTATACAACTCAACAGTAATATTTCGTTAAGCAATATACTTCTGTTTACCAGTGGCGACAGTTTGTTTTTAAATAATCACAATATTGACCTCGGTTCATCCGGTAGTCTGAGTGGCGAAACCGGAACGAAACGGGTAACCGGCCGTAACGGCGGATATATACAGTCAACACAAGCACTTAATGCTCCGGCTGGGGTGAATCCTGGTAATTTAGGATTCAGGATTACCAGCCTGGCAAACCTGGGCAGCACTGTTATCAGAAGGGGTCATCATCAACAATCCGGTGCCTCCGTTTACAGGTATTTCGATGTAACACCGGTTAATAATATTGGCCTGGATGCTACGGTTAATTTTTACTATTTCGATACAGAACTGGCAGGAATCGCCGAACCCAACCTGGCTCTTTTTGCCAGTGCTAACGGAGGCGCCCAATGGCTCAATATGGGGGAAGAGGGCATTGACCAGGGAGCCAATATACTGACCATGGGAAGTATAGATATCCTGAACCGGTTTACTCTGGCCAATATCAGTGCACCGCTTGCCGTTAAATTGATTCGTTTCTACGCAGTGGCCACTGAAAGTGATGTTATCCTGAACTGGGTCACCAGTGCTGAATCCAATAATGCATTTTACGACATTGAACGATCTGCGGATGGGGTGCATTTTATGAAAATTGGCTATACCCCCGGGGTTGGAACCACGAGCCAGGAACAACAGTACCAGTTTATTGATCTGATGCCCATACCCGGGAAATCCTGGTACAGACTCCGGCAAGTGGATACCGATGGGAAATTCAATTACACATCCGTTGTGATGATCGACAGGGCTGCCCGGTTGCATGAACTTGCACGGATATACCCGAATCCGTTGAATGGCACGGCTCTCTACCTGAACTTCCACACTGAAAATGCAGGAGAACAATCATTTGTGATATATAACCAGGCCGGAATACTGCTCAGGCAATATAAATTCAACTGTGTTTCAGGTACCCAGGTGATAGAACTGAATACCGGTCATTTACCAGCAGGCATTTACACAATACATCAACCTGGAAATTCAAAAATCAATCTGAATTTTATTAAGCAATAAATTAAACTGATTATTTTATCCCGGCTTTTAAATGAGCAAAACCAGACAGCAGTCACCTGACTGCTGTTTTATTTTATTCGGATAATTACAATATGGTCCTCACTGCCCGGCATGTATTCGGGGTAAATAAAAACGCCTTCTGTTACTTTATTCCATTTCAGTTTTTTACCGGTTCCCATTACTTCAACAGATAAAATATTTTCAGAAAAACCGGGCAATAATACAAAAGAAGAGGAAGGGGCCTTCAGGAAGTGAAGATAGATGTCAGTTTCTCTTCGGGTGACGACACCCCAGGGTTGCGGTGGGATGATACGCCCACGGGTATTATAGATAGAAGGACCAAACATCCGTAACCAATCACCAACAGCTTTCAGTGTATCTGTAAATTCCTGCTGGATTTGTCCGGATGGCATGGGGCCCACATTCAGCAGCAGGTTGGTATTCCGTCCAGCGGCACCCGCCAGTAGCTGTATCACCTGTTTTTTGGTTTTATAATGATAATCGGCCGCGTTATAGCCCCAGGTATCATTCAGGGTTTCACAGGTCTCCACGGGTAATGCATCCGAAGGTTGCTGAAAACTCAATCCTGATTTATTCTCTCCGGGCAGGTCCTTTTCAAACATCTGAAAATCCTCTCCCTCAATAGGATCCAGGTGGTGATTATTCCCGATCAGGCAGGCTGGTTGTAATTGATGAATCAGACCGTAAAGTTCATCATATTTCCAGTCGATCCGGGAACGGCGGTCTGTATGCCCTTCCTCATTGGTCTGATCCCAGTGGCCATCAAACCAGATACTCATTACGGGTCCGTAATTAGTCAGTAATTCCGTCAGTTGGTTTTTCATAAACTGCAGATAACTGGCATAATCACTTTTTGCCGTACGTCCGCTGTATTGTCCGGTCCGGCCTGTTTCGTATGGATAGTCATTGCGCGACCAGTCAAGTGTTGAATAATAAAGTCCCAGTTGCATCCCGTGTTTTTTGCAGGCTTCAGCCAGCATCTTCAGGGGGTCTTTGCCATACCGGGTATTCGTTATTTTCCAGTCACTGAACCGGGTGTCCCAATTAGAAAATCCATCGTGATGGCGGGTGATAAAGACCAGGTATTTCATGCCGGCATTTTTCGCAGTCAGCACCCATTTTTCCGCATCAAAATCAACAGGATCGAATACCCGCATATACCGTTGATAATCCTCCAGCCTGATCTTCCGGTTCTGCATCACCCATTCACCATGACCCAGCACGCTGCTGATCCCCCAGTGAATAAAAAGCCCGAACTTATTGTCCTGAAACTGTTTCCGGGCGGCCAGATTTTCGGCGGCAGGCCGGTAAGGGATTTGTGAAGAAATGGTCAGGTTAAGAGCAACCAGTAGCGAAAACAGGAATAGCTTCATTACATTGAATTTATTCCGGAAGTTAACCATTTGTCCGGCCAGAAGAATAGGTACGTAAAACCATGCAGCATTTTAGCCCGGGCGACGCTCTTCATTTATTAAAATCCGGAAATGCGTAGGGTCGTCATTATTTTGTCTTTCCTGGGATGTTTTAACCAGGCCGGGGCGCAGCAAAAAACTCCATACTGGAGTATTGGTGTGAATCCATTGAGTATGGCTGAATCCCTGTCATCGATCGGCCCCTGTGCAGAGTTGAGACTGTCACCGGCCATCGGTTTATGGGCCGAGGCATCCTATATTTTTCATAACCTGTATAAAATAGCTGCCTGGAAAAATGTAAAAGGATACCGGTTTATTTTTCAGCCCCGTTTTTACCTGGACAGGAATCGGTTTTTTTTCCTGGCTCCGGAGTTCAGAATCAAGCAGATCAATTATCATACTTCCCTGAATCTTATCAATAATAATTTACAGGATACGCTTTTTGATTTTTTCCACCGGGCCCATCAGTCCCAGGTAGGCAGCGCTATCACCATAGGAGGACGGGTCTGGCTGTCAAAGGACCATAAAATGATGGCCGAGCTGACGGTCGGAATGGGGGCCAAAATGAGGTATATTAACCGGAGAAATGTGCCTGCAGGGTATAAATATGAACCTGTTACAGGAGGATGGGGACTGGCGCCTCATTATGAGTGGGATAAAGACGGGACCCCATATATTCCGATGGGGCTGCGCCTGGTCTGGAAACTGGATGAAATCAGCGGTAAGTAGTATAAGGTGGATTACCTTTTCGGGCCGGTTGTATAAAATAGTTTACCTTCACCATAACCCCTTACATCCGGATTGTTAATCATCATCTGCATTCCGGCTTATTGCGGTCATTTATAAACCTAAATTTTTAAAATGGGAGAAACCTGGAACAAAAAAGAAAGACAGAAAAAAAAGCAGAAAGAGAAAATGGACAAGGCGGAGAAAATGAAAGAGCGCAAGGAACAAACCGGAAAGAAAAGCCTGGAAGATATGATGGCTTATGTGGATGAGAATGGAAATATTTCCGCCACCCCTCCCGACCCCCGCAAAAGAAAAGAAATCAAACTGGAAGATATAACCATTGGTGTACCTGAATATGTACCCGATGCTGAAGAAGAATTCCGCACCGGCAAAATCAGCTTTTTCAATCACGAAAAAGGATTTGGATTCATCCGCGACCTGGTATCACAGGAAAGCATATTTGTGCATATCAATAACCTCTCAGGCCCCGTACAGGAGAATGATAAAGTAAGTTTTAGCACAGAGAAAGGTCCCCGTGGACTGATGGCGGTAAATGTTAAACTGGTGCCCTGATTCAGGCAGGATTAAACCTCGCTGAGCCGGGTAAAGGAAATTCCGTTAAAGATCCGGCTCAGATTCAGGTCCTTCCGCTGTTCCCATTCCTTTACATTATTTCCACTCACCACTCTCCAGAGATTTTTGGACTTCAGTTCCTCATAATCTGCTTCCTGGATAAAAATTCCTGTGACCGGCTGGCGGTCTTTGAAATGGATATTAAGCGGGTTGTCTTTTCTTTTGCCCGGGGCAATGTACTTTTCGATTTGTTCAGTTGTCATAGATAATTATACTTTTTAAATCAGCGCAGGTTCAGACGCCGGTACCTGGTCATCCTGGTAAACAACAGCGGTTGTGTCGCTAATCTTACTTAAAACTGTTTTTTGGGTTTAGCCATATTCACCACCATGGAACGGCCCTCACAATCTGAACCGTTCAGGTCGTTAATGGCTTTCTGTGCTTCCTGCTCATCCGGCATTTCTATAAAGGCAAATCCCCGGCTGCGGTTGGTAAACTTATCTGTCATTATTTTGGCAGAACTTACTTCGCCAAACGGAACAAAAACTTTCTTCAGCTGATCATCAGTAGTCGTAAAACTGAGATTGGAGACATAGATCGTCATGGCAATGTTTTTCTGGTCAATAATTTTTGAGACGAGTGCAGCTGTAGGGAAAATGATAAGGGAAGGTGATTCGCTTACAAGAGCAGATAACTCAATTTGTCCCTGCAAAGGTACGCTTATTTTAGCGGGTGCGGTTTTTTCTTTTAATCCCTAAACACTACCGGTATGAAACGGGTACTGCCCTGCTTAAACCGGCAGCGAACCGTTAGTTACTCACATTTAAACCGCTGCTGTGGATTTTTTTGTGAATAAGTTGATAGCCCTACCAGGGATTTTTCGAATAATTTTAAAATATGCAAGACCATTACAGCCTTCTCCATACTATCTACGAAATCGTACAGAACGATCCCCAGCCTGAACGCTATTCCTGCAGGCCCCGGGAGCTGATTCTTCGTCGTATGCAGGAATGGTCAGATATTCAACAACAACTGCATCAGCTTGAAAAAGAAGAATTAGTGACCACGGAACAACAGGAAACCATGGTGATCCGCATTACGCATGCAGGCCTGGCGCTGGTAAAAGAGCAGCAGGAAACTGCACGTCTCACCGGTAATTAATTTCTGTTCATTTTTATCTGTTGATAGACTCCGTTTGTAAAGACAGGGAATCAGGAGTGTTTTGTGTACGGTTCAAAAAACCGGCAACAGCATTTGTATGTGCCAGTGTTTCCGCCTTGGTCATAGTAGCCAGGCTGCCATGACCTTCAAAATGATAATGCACACTGATGAATTTTCTGACATGCTTACGTGTTTCGTGGGGAAGCCATTTTTCCAGTTCCCAGTAATTACGGCTGCCGGATTTTTTTATTGCCGATAATACCTTTGCCGGGCCGCTGTTATAAGCAGCCAGGGTAAGCAGCCAGTCATCGAAAATCCCATTCAGGTAAATAAGGCATTTGGCAGCAGCCACAGTGCTTTTATAATCATTCCTGCGGTCATCCTGTTTGCCGGAGATGCGAAGTCCGAAACTTTTGGCGGCCACAGGCATAAATTGCCAGAGTCCTGCTGCTCCGGCTGAAGAAATGATCCGGCTGTCCAGTTTGGATTCCACAATAGCCAGGTATTTAAGTTCGGTCGGAATCCGGTAACTGGTAAACACTTTATCGATCATGGAAAAAACAGGGCCGCTTTTTATTTTTATCTTATCATAATAAAAAGCGTTTTCACGGAGGTGGGCTGTTACAAATGAACGGGCTTCTTCCTGTAAACGGATCCGTGGTGCAGCTTCCATTTCTGCTTCTGTTAATTCAGGAAGACAGGTACACAGACCGGTTGTATCAAATACATGTTTTGTGATAACCAGTGAATCTCCCGGTAAAGATGTACTGGCAGGAGTTAATTCCGCAGGGGTAATGTATTTATTACCGGAAGCGGCTGCCATGAGCATGAAACTGGTAATGATAAATCCAGCTTTGTGTAATTTAGTTTTAAGCATGTAAACGGGTTACGTGAACAATACTTGCCGGACAGGATTTCAGGTGATATGTTTTTGTGTATTCCAGAAAAACAGGGAACAGGTGTTGCGGACAAGTGTGGTTTTTCAATAACACAACACCGGGCTTATTTATGTAAAAGCTTCGCAAAGGTAACGCTGAAATCCGCTGCAGACGAGCCTTTTGACGTGTAGTTGTCCACTGACAAGTTAACTCCGTGAGTATCATTAAAGAAATTTGTTAAAACTGCTTTATTGTCAGATGTCGGATGTCATACCGAAGCAGCGGGAGTCAGTTGTTGGTTTGGGTGAGTAGTGAGTAGTGAGTAATGAGTAGTGAGTAGTGAGTAGTGAGTGGTGAGTGGTGAGTAGGGAGTGCCTTACTACTTTACTGATTCTATTTTTTAATTTTACTTTCATTTTTCTGTTAAAGGTCTTTCTGAGATAAATAAAAAAGAGCCGTATCATTTGATACGGCTCCGGTGTTTTTCATAACCGAGATGAATAGTTTATAAGCGGGTTACCACTACTTCTTCAATATTGCGGGTATTGTTGTTTACAGAATACTGCGCAGATTTCTTGTTGCTCCTGGTACTGATCACAAACTGGATACTGTAATTAGTATCGTCGTTGTTTTCTTCCAGGGACAGCATGAATTTTTTAGTGAAACCGGTAGCTTTTATGGTTTCAATGTGCAACACATTACCATGTTCATCCCTTACACTTACCGTGTATTCTTCCTGTACTCCGGCACCGGGAACAGTCAGTTCAAATACAGGGTTGTTCTGCACTTTACCCACGAATTTAATTTCAGCGGTAATAACGGGTTTTTTTTCAGTAGCGTTAACTACAGGGCTAAGGGCGACTGTGAACAGGGTCAGCAGTGCAATTGCCATAGAGCGGTTGTTCATAATGATCTTTTTCATGATTATACTTTTTTTGTTTTTTTAAAATGATTACTAAAAGCTTCAATGGGGAGGCAATCGTGGAGGCAAGCAGAAAGTTTCAGGGCAATACAGAAGTTAGAAATCCGGATTAGTTTCGCAAGTGTTACTCGCTTTGATGATGTAAAAGTAGGGCAGGTTTTTGGTGAAGTAAAACCAAGTTAACTCCGGTTTGGGTATACCCAAACCTATTTTCATATTTATATAGTACTATTAATCAACAGATTAAGATTGGTTTTATAAAGGATATCCAAGGCCCTAAAAGGCATTCTTTTTGGGGGTTCCAGGACCTGTTTTTAACAGATTTTCACAAATTGGCAGCCCGGAAAAGTGAATTTGAGCTGTATAGCCCAGTATTTTTTTGTGCTAAAAAGATGGGGTTCATATACTTAATAATGTGTTGAGAAATTAATGTTGAGCGGATTTGGCAGGGTACAAAAAAACATTACCTTCAACCGTTCCACAGGGATGACTGATTGGCATAAACGCCTTTCTTTCAACCAGGTGGCTGGAAATTTGTTATATAAATCAGGTCAGCACCAAATAGGATGGTGATGAACAAAAAGGAGTTTTAAAAATGGCATTTAAAAAAGATGATGTAGTAATTATTGAACCCAGTGAAATTTTTGTAGGTAAAAAGGACGCGCCGGTAACCCTGGTGGAATTTGGCGAATATGAGAGTGAGGAATGTGCCAAAGTAAATGAAGTGGTAAAACAGTTGTTGGAAGAATATGAAGGAAAGATCAGGTTCCAGTTTCGTCACTTTCCACTTACACTGATTCATCAGCGCAGCCTGAAGGCCAGCGAATCTGCAGTAGCAGCCGCCCAGGAAGGAAAATTCTGGGAAATGCATAATGTACTATTCAATAACCGTCGTAACCTGGGTACCACCAGCCTGAAATTATACAGTAAAGAGGCTGGTGTGAAGAATAAGAAATTCCTCGACGACCTGGTGAATGGTATGTATGGATGGCAGGTGCAGGATGATATCAAGGAAGGGCATAACCGTGGTGTAAAAGATCTTCCGACTTTCTTTATCAATGATGTACTGTTCGTGGGCAAACCTACCTTTGCCAATCTGAGTGCTGCGTTAGATTCCGCCCTGAAAAAAGGCAAATCGAAAGCACCGGTAAAGAAAGCCGCTGTCAAACAAAAGCAAAGAGCATAAGTACCTTTTTCTAATACTGAATCCCGCCGTTGGCGGGATTTTTTTTGCCTTCGGCAAAAGGGGTGGCCACGAATAGACACGAATGTGCACGAAAAATACAATGTTGCTTCGCAACATTTCAGCCACGGATCACACTGATCAACACGGATTTTATATATTGTAGACCGGGCATCATTATTATTTTGCCAAATAAACACATGAAAAAACGAATAAAAA
>CAZYTV010000178.1:0-9333 GCA_964650455.1 uncultured Chitinophaga sp.
ACCGGAATACTGACGGAGATGCCGGACACATCCGGTGCGGCGGATTTGTCCTTACAGGAATAAAGCACAAACAGGAACAGCAGGGAAAAAAGCGATTTTTTCATAGTGACTCAGAACGACAGATGAGTAAAAATGTTGTGACACGAATGTAGCTGCAAAAACATTCACATAAATTTGTGCAATGAAAATAGCCCTCGCGCAGCAAAATTACCATATCGGTAATTTCGAAGCCAATACACAGAAAATTATTGCCGGTATCCGCCAGGCCAAAATCATGGGTGCCGAACTGGTGCTTTTTTCTGAATTATGTGTCTGCGGCTACCCTCCCCGTGACTTCCTGGAGTTTGCGGATTTTATTGCCAAATGCAATGAGGCCATTGACCGCATCCGGGAGGAAGCGGATACGATCGGTGTGCTCATCGGGGCGCCTGTCCGTAACCCGGCCCGCGAAGGAAAAGACCTGTTCAATGCGGCCTGTCTTTTATATGAAAAAGAAATAAAAGGCATAGCCCATAAAACCTGCCTGCCCAATTATGATGTGTTTGATGAATACCGATATTTTGAACCAGCCTATGGCTGGAACGTGATCCCTTTCAAAGGGAAAAAACTGGCAATAACGATATGTGAGGATATCTGGAACCTGGGGGATAATCCACTGTACCGTAACTGCCCGATGGATGAACTGATGAAAGAGTCCCCGGATATTATGCTGAACCTTTCTGCCTCTCCGTTTGATTATACGCATGTGGAAGACCGTAAGGCGATCGTTAAGCTCAATACCTCCAAGTACAAACTGCCGATGTTGTATTGTAATTGTGTGGGTAGTCAGACAGAAATTGTTTTTGATGGCGGATCACTGGTGATGGATAAAAACTCCAACCTGGTGAAACAACTGCCTTTGTTTGAAGAGGCGATTGAACTGGTGGAATGGAATGAGGATGGAACCTTTCAGTCGCCGGTACTGGTGCCTGCTGCTCAGTTGCCCGATGCGGAATTCAATCCGGCCGAACTGGATTATAATTTATGTACTGCCCAAATCTACCAGGCCATTCTTACCGGTATCCGTGATTATTTTACCAAGATGGGCTTTACCAAAGCCATTCTTGGCAGCAGCGGGGGCATCGACAGTGCGGTAACCCTTGCAATGGCCTGTGAGGCATTGGGCAAAGAGCATGTAAGAGCGATACTTATGCCATCACCATATTCCACGGATCATAGTATCAGCGATGCAGAGCAGCTTAGTAAAAACCTGGGAAATCCTTATGATATTATTCCGATTAAGAATATTTATGACAGCTTTCTCACGGAACTGAAACCCATTTTCGGGGATCTGCCTTTCAGTGTGGCTGAAGAAAATATACAGAGCCGCTCCAGGGGTAACCTGCTGATGGCGATTGCCAATAAGTTTGGTTATATTTTACTGAATACATCCAATAAGAGTGAACTGGCTACCGGTTACGGTACCCTGTACGGTGATATGGCCGGCGGACTGGGTGTGCTGGGGGATTGTTATAAAATGCAGGTATATGCCCTGGCCCGGTATATCAACCGCGAAAGACAAATCATTCCTGAAAATATCATTACCAAAGCGCCATCGGCAGAACTGCGGCCCGGGCAGAAGGATGCTGATTCCTTGCCGGACTATGATGTACTTGACCGCATCCTATACCAATATATAGAAAGAAGACAGGGCCCTAACGAAATCAAGGCCCTGGGATTCGATGCTGCACTCACTGACCGGGTCCTGCGCATGGTCAATATCAATGAATACAAACGCAACCAGTTCTGTCCTATTATCCGCGTATCGCCCAAAGCATTCGGGGTAGGAAGACGGGTACCGATTGTGGGTAAATATCTTTCCTGATTAATGAACATAGGTTGCCGAAACCGGTATCGCCGTGCTGGAAGGCGGAATGATCACGTCCTGTGTGATCGTCAGGCTGGTTTCGGTAAGTGCAGTAATCGTAAACAGTCCTGCCCCGGCCGGGTATATACCGGCTGACATCTGGAGTTGGGTTTCACTGCTCAGGAAAATCCAGGTGAAATTGCCTGCGGTGGTCGGACTACAAACTATAGTTCCTTCAGAAATAGTCCCGGCATTGCTGGTGGTAAAGGTGATAACATCATCTTTGATGCAGGCAATAGCCGGATTATTGGTGATATCAGTTCCTGAAGCGGTAGCTGTACTGAATTTCCAGCTGGCCTGGGTCAGGAGCACTGTTTTTGATTTAGGAGCAGCGGCATCTTTCTGACAACCGGTCCCCGCTGTAATAAATGCAGCGGCAATAAGGATAAGCGTAAAAAACTGTTTTTGCATGTCGTTGGATTTAGAGACTAAAATACTCACTATTTTTCGTCTGGTTAACGGTATTTTACCTGAATTAGTACCGTATTTTCAACCAATTAGAAGAACGGCAAATTATTTGCTTCCTTCCAATTCGTAATTTGTGGAGCCATATCGTATTGGCAACCACTCCCTATATTAAGCAAATTGTTTGCCATCATCGTATTTAAACAGAAACTATGCTAAAAACCGCCGAAGATATCCGCCTGCTGAACGAGAAGATCAGTCATGCCGGCCAGTTTACTGACACATTAAGAAAAGAAATCGGCCATGTGATTATCGGGCAGAGTCACATGCTGGATCGTCTCCTGATCGGGCTCCTGAGCAATGGACACGTATTGCTGGAAGGGGTGCCCGGACTGGCCAAAACCCTGACCATCAAGTCACTGGCACAGGCTATTCATGCCAAATTCAGCCGGATACAGTTTACGCCTGACCTGTTGCCCGCCGATGTGATCGGTACCATGATCTATAATCAGCAGCGAAATGAGTTTGTGGTCAGGAAAGGGCCCATTTTTGCCAATTTTATCCTGGCGGATGAGATCAACCGGGCTCCGGCCAAAGTACAGAGTGCTTTACTGGAAGCGATGCAGGAACGGCAGGTGACAATCGGGGACTCCACCTATAAACTGGATGAACCCTTTCTGGTGCTGGCTACGCAGAACCCGCTGGAACAGGAAGGTACCTACCCGCTGCCCGAAGCACAGGTGGACCGTTTTATCATGAAAGTGATCGTGGATTACCCGAAAATGAATGAAGAACAACTGATCCTCCGTCAGGGGATACAGGGCAGTTTCCCTTCCATAAACCAGGTGGTTTCCGTGCAGGAAGTTTCGAATGCCCGTGATCTGTGCCGCCAGATCTATATGGACGAAAAAATTGAAAAATATATTCTTGATATTGTATTTGCCACCCGGCGGCCCGAAGAGTATAAGCTTGAAAAGCTAAAACCATTGATCTCCTATGGAGCTTCACCGAGGGGAAGTATCAACCTGGGACTGGCCTCCAAAGCGCAGGCATTCCTGAACAAACGCGGCTTTGTGATTCCCGAAGATGTAAGAAGTATCTGTAAAGACGTACTCCGTCACCGGATCGGACTTACGTATGAGGCCGAGGCGGAGAATGTGAAGGTGGAGGAGGTGATTGAAGATGTGCTCAGGGCGATCAATGTCCCTTGACAGATGTCAGATGTCAGTTGCCGGATGTCAGTGTGTAGTAGGATGATCGTATTGAAGAATAAGAAGATTTTTGAAAGGGTATAATTATGATGCTTTTCAAATTTATAAGATGGGGCAATTAAAGTCATACAGGGAATTAGAAGCATGGATTAAAGCAAGGGCTTTGGTCAAGGAAATTTATTTATTGACTTCTACATTCCCAAAGGAAGAAATATACGGACTTAGTTCACAGATGCGTAGATGTGCAGTTTCAGTGCCATCAAATATTGCAGAGGGGATGGGGCGCCAGTTTAAGAAAGAAACGTTTTAGTTTTTACATATTGCAAGAGGGTCTTTATATGAACTGGAAACACAATTATTCATTGCTGACGATTTGAATTTTCTGGAATCTGACCGTTTAGAAGCCCTTATAATTCAATTGGAGGAAAGCAGACGCCTTTTAAGTGGATTAATCAACTATTTTGAAAAAAGTACAAACCTTAAGTAAAAGCCACTGACATCTGGCAACTGACAACTTTTATGCTCACAACGGCCGAAATAATAAAAAAAGTCCGCTTACTCGAGATAAAGAGTAAGAAACTTACCACCGATCTCTTCACCGGTGAGTATCATAGTGCTTTTAAGGGCAAAGGGATGTCCTTTAAGGAAGTGCGGGAGTATTCGGCGGGGGATGATATCCGGTTTATTGACTGGAATGTATCGGCCCGGTTTGGGCATCCGTTCAGCAAAGTGTTTGAAGAGGAGCGGGAACTGACAGTGATGTTGCTGGTGGATATCAGTAACAGTTCCCTGTTTGGCACTTCACATGCCCGTAAGCGTGATATCATTACGGAGATCGGGGCGGTGCTGAGTTTTTCAGCGGTGAACAATGCGGATAAAGTAGGTGTGATTTTTTACAGTGATGTGGTGGAAGCCTATATTCCTCCGAAAAAAGGAAGACAGCATGCTTTGTATATTGTCAGGGAGCTGCTGAGCAAGGAGCCCAAAGGAAAAGGGACAGCGGTCAGTAAAGCGCTGCGCTATTTCACCAATTCCACCAAGCAAAAGAGTATTGCTTTTATACTGAGTGATTTTATAGATGCCGGTTATGAAGACGCCCTGCGTATTGCCGGGAAAAAACATGATGTGATTGGTATCAAATTGTATGATCCGGTGGATATGAAACTGCCGGATGCGGGGATGCTGCAGGTGGAAGATGCGGAATCGGGGAAAACGCAATGGGTCGACAGCAGCAGTGCTTTTGTACGCTACCAGTATGAACAGGAGTTTTTCCGTGTCACCGCCTACGCCAGCCAGGTATTTAAAAAGGCCGGCTGTGACCTGCTGCATGTGAAAAGCGGGGAAGAGTATGTAAAAGTACTGCAACGATTTTTCCTCAGCCGTAACCGATGATTCAATGAATGACGAACCCATGATTTTCCGGAATACACTATTTGTTTTATTATTTGCGGCCGCTGGTCTTTCTGCTGTCGCACAACCGGCTACCACCATAAAAGCTACGGTGGACAAGAACAGGATCCTGATCGGGGAACAGGCTTTACTTACGATTGAAGTACAGATTCCGGAAAAGGAACCGATTCGTTTTGTCAGTATTGATTCGATGGCACATTTTGAATGGCTGGATAAACCGGTGACCGACACCCAGGGCAACAGTACCGGTACCCTGCTCCGGGCTGTTTACCGGATCACGAGTTTTGATTCCGGACACTGGGTTATTCCCCCCTTTGAGTTATCAGGCGGATTAAAGACCGATTCCATCCCGATGGATGTGGTATTTTCCGATTTTGATCCAAAGGCTGCTTATCATGATATAAAAGATATCATGGAAGCTGATCCGGAAAAGAAGAAAAATGAATGGTGGTGGTATGCCGCAGGAGGGGGAGTAATTTTATTACTTATCCTCGTTTATTTTTTAAGGAAAAAGAAACCGGTGGTGGCGGAGGTTAAGGTGGAGCCTCTCATTTCTCCATTTGATGAAGCGATGGCCGGATTAAAAAAGCTGCAGACCGAAAATGCGGATGCAAAAATTTTCCATACCCGGCTGGCCGATATTTTCCGGTTGTATTTATTCAGAAAAAAAGGAATGCTGTCCCTGCAAAAAACCACGGATGACCTGGTGCTGCAGGTGGGGTTGCTGGGATTAAGCAAGCCGGCATTTGACGAACTGGCCCAGGCCCTGAGGCTGGGTGATTTTGTCAAGTTTGCCAGGTTTGTGCCGGCAGCAACGGAAAATATTAAAGCGTTTGATAGGGTAAAAAAATCGATCGAAGAGATCGAACAATTAAACTGATGTTGTACGAGTGGATCAGACAAATGGATTTTGGATTTCCCGA
Source organism: uncultured Chitinophaga sp. (assembly GCA_964650455.1). Classification (GTDB taxonomy): domain Bacteria; phylum Bacteroidota; class Bacteroidia; order Chitinophagales; family Chitinophagaceae; genus JJ008. The sequence continues at coordinate 5,856 of CAZYTV010000178.1, forward strand.
GTCGTTTGGCCGTTTTGCCTTACTGCCGCTGCTGATTTGGTGGTATATCAGCAATAATAACAGGCAGCAGGCGCGTTTTAAGGTATCTACGATCCGGGCCTTTACGGTTCGTTCCTGGAAGAACCGGTTCAGGCATCTGCCGTTTATCCTGCGCCTGCTGGCTTTAACCGCCCTGATCATTGCCCTGGCCCGTCCGCAGAAAAGGAATGACCAGCAACAGACCGAGGGAGAGGGCATTGATATAGTACTCTGTATGGATGTAAGCGGAAGTATGGGTTCCCGGGATATATTGCCTTCCCGGATGGAAGTGGCCAAGATGGTGGCGGAAGAATTTGTAAGGAGCCGCCCGGTTGACCGGATCGGACTGGTTATTTTTTCAGGAGAAAGTTTTACACAATGCCCGGTTACCACAGACCGGAATACCCTGATCACCCAGATTCAAAACCTCGAGAGCCGCCGTTACCTGAAAGATGGTACTGTGATAGGTGAGGGACTGGCTACAGCAGTGGACCGGTTGTCTGACAGTAAGGGTAAAAGTAAAGTAGTGATATTACTGACGGATGGAAAGGAAGATCCCCCGGAAACCCGGCTGATTGATCCGCTGACTGCCCTGGAGATCGCCAAGGCAAAAGGAGTAAAAATTTATGCGATTGGTATGGGGGCGGCGCCATCAGGTATTATAGAGAATACCGGGAATGTATCTTTTAAAAAGAACCCGTTAGTTGATTTCCTGGATGAGGAGTTGCTTGGAAAAATGGCGGCGGAGACCGGGGGCCAGTTTTTCAGGGCGAAGGATAAAGAGGCACTACAGGATATTTACCGGCAGATCGATCAATTGGAGAAATCAAAAGTCGAAGTCCAGTCCTATAAGCGTTACGAGGAACGGTTTATTCCTTTCCTGCTGGCGGCCTTGTTTTTTATCTTCCTGGAACAGCTGCTTAATTTTACCCTGTTCCGCAAATTCCCCTGATTGATTATCGAGTATATTGCAGGTGCATGAGAGCAATCGTTTACAAATCCACGGGGAGCTGGTATACCCTGAAAGATGAATCGGGTAAGTTCTGGAATAGCCGGATGAAAGGAGTGATGAAACTGGATGATATCACCAGTACCAATCCGGTGGCCGTGGGTGACTGGGTGGAAGCGGATATTGAAAATGAGGAGAGCAGTACAGCGATTATCAACGAAATCCATGACCGGAACAACTATATCAACCGGCAATCGCCCCGGCACAAACACCAGCACCATATTGTAGCAGCCAATCTCGATCAGTCATTGCTTATTGCCACGTTGCGTGAACCCCGGACTTCCCAGGGTTTTATTGACCGGTTCCTGGTGGCCTGCGAAATGTATCATGTTGCCGCTGTAATCGCCTTTAATAAGTCGGATCTTTATAAGGCAAAAGACATGGAAAAATTTGAGCAATGGAAAGCCATGTATGAGGCCATTGGCTATAAAGTGATCCTGGTGAGTGCGGAGAAAAAGGAAGGTCTTGACGAGTTCAGCCATGTATTGAAGGGTAAAACCACCCTGCTCAGCGGGCATAGCGGGGTAGGCAAATCCTCTTTATTGAATGCCATGTTTCCAGGGATGAACCGGAAGACGCAGGATGTGAGTGGCTGGAGTGGCAAGGGGCAGCATACGACCACCTTTGCGGAAATGTTTGACCTGTCAGCCGGAGGCCGGATTATTGATACCCCTGGTATGCGTGAATTCGGGCTGGTGGATATCAGCAAGGCCGAATTATCGCATTATTTTCCAGAAATGCGGGACCGGCTGAATGGCTGCCAGTTTAATAACTGCCTGCACATGAATGAGCCAGGATGTGCGATCAAAGAAGCTGTGGTCAACGGCGAAATCCATGAAGATCGCTACATCAGTTATTGCGGGATACTTGATTCGATAGAGGAGAAATCATATTAATAAAGTTGGCTGAATAACAGAGACGAAAGCTGTTGCCCGTAAAGCGGGCTGGGATTCTTTTTTTCAATAGGGTGCATTAGAAGGGGCAAGGTTGCCCGACCGGGAGGAAAGGTTGCAATCAAAGGGCAAGGTTGCTCGCAGTGGAGGTAAGGTTACAATCAAAGGGCAAGGTTGCTCGCTTCGGAGGTAAGGTTGCTCGCAGCGGAGGTAAGGTTACAATCAAAGGGCAAGGTTCCTCGCTTCGGAGGTAAGGTTGCTCGCAGCGGAGGTAAGATTACAATCAAAGGGCAAGGTTCCTCGCAGCGGAGGTAAGGTTACAATCAAAGGGCAAGGTTCCTCGCTTCGCTCGGAATGACAGGTTGATTGGGGGGGGTAAAAAAGGAAAGACTTCTCGCTTCGCTCGAAGTAGAAGTGCAGATCAGGGTTATGAAAAACAAAAATGCCCACTTTTCAAGGGGCATAAACAAATGCTCTTGTCATCCTGAGTAGCCCCGCTTATAAAATACTACAGGGCTAATGACAAATGATAGTCGGGGCGTATCGAAGGATGGCTATGCAATATGCCGTTGCTCCAAACTGATCAACTTCCCTTCCAGCACAGCAGCCAGATCAATAACGGCTTTATTATCCTTGTTTAAGGCATCCCGGGTTTTAGTAGGGAAAATAGAAACGCCGTTATAGATATTATAGTGAAGTGTCATATCATGACCCTTGAACCGGAATTCCCAGTTGATAGTATCAAAATCGTCTTCCTTGTTGGAGAATTTTACTTTGAAGTCCTGGCTGAGGACATTGGCTACGTGGTAGAATTGTTTCAGTCCGCCATCATCGGCGATAACGGCTTCTGTGCAGCCAAGTGAGGTTCGTAGGGTAAGGCTCATATGTATAGTTTAAAGGTTTCTATCTACAAGACCATTACCGGGACTAATTCGCTGCACGAAACAGTAAATTAACTGCGGAATTTTTTGGCCTTTCTTGCGTTTTTTGCAGCATCGGGATCTCCGCTGAGAATACGCTCAGCGCCGACGTTTTTTCCATTGGTGGGACAACCTGATTTCTTTTTAAACAGGTTACCGAATACGCCACAGGAGGAAAGCAGGATAGCGAGACTCATGGATACGGCAAAAAATCGAAGGTTTTTCATGTATGCTGGTTTCTTTCCTAACGAAAATAAAAAGAATTAATTGTTATTACTATAGTAAAGCTACGAGCAGGCGCAGGTAGAGTTTACTATCATATAAACAAGCCTGAGGCTCAATAGTTGAGGGGTAAAAATTATTTTATATCCCTGAACCAGTCGGCATACCGGATATAATTATTGGCAATCCGGTCGATCTGGCCATGAATCAGTTCTTGGGAAATATCCTTGACCTCCACCTTCCTCAAGCTTATCAAAGATTTCATCTACTGTAGTAGTTAGTGCCTCTCTTGCCACACCTGTTGGAATTCCAGGAAGCGAACCTCTTGCAAAATCTTCATAATTGCAAATAGCTTTTACATCATCTCGATCCATAAGTGCAGGAACTACTAACGTTTCCACGTCAGAAAAACCTGC
>CAZYTV010000179.1:0-7352 GCA_964650455.1 uncultured Chitinophaga sp.
ACCGGCTATTGATGTAAAGGCATCCACCGCAGCAGGTTCTGTTACTTTTAATGGTTTGGTACGGGCGGCCATGATACCCCGCATATTGGGGATACGGGCTTCGGCCATTCCTTTGGTGGCACTGACTACCAGGGGCAGGGTGGCTTCATTCATCTCCTCACCGCCTTCAATCTCGCGGGTCACTGTGGCGTTGGTGCCGGTCAGTTCAAACTTAGTAGCCAGGGAAATATAGGGGAGGTCCAGCAGTTCGGCCACCATACCACCAATGGAAGAACCATTGTAATCAATGGTTTCCTTACCGGTAAAAATGAGGTCGTAACTGCCCTGTTTCGCAACTTCAGCGATCTGTGCGGCAATAAAATAACTATCATGGCTATCGGCATTCAGCCGGATGGCTTCATCTCCGCCCAGGGCCAGGGCCTTACGGATAATCGGTTCTGCATCGGCATTTCCTACGGTAACCAGGTGGATGGAAGTGCCGGGATCGGCTTCCTTTAATTCAATGGCTCTCACAAGTGCATACCATTCATCGTACGGATTGATGATCCACTGCACACCATTCACATCGAATTTCGTGTTGTTATCGGTGAAGGCTATTTTTGCAGTGGTATCCGGTGTCTTACTGACGCATACCAGGATTTTCATGAGCGAGGTGTTTAATCGTTAACTAATTAGTTGTTTATGCAACTAAAACAAAGATAAGCGAAGCTTTCTAATTCCGGGCAATTCCCGGTAAAAAAATTTATAACATGGACCGCATCGAAAAGTTGAAGGAATTCCTTGTAACCAGCCCCTCCGATAGTTTTTTACTGCATGCCCTGGCCCTTGAATATATCAAAATAGGGGAAGACAGGAAAGCCCGGCAGTTATTTGAAGAAATACTGCACCGGGAACCGCATTATGTGGGCAGTTATTATCACCTGGCCAAATTGCTGGAACGGACTGGTGAGGTAGCCGAAGCGGTAAAAGTTTATGAAAAGGGAATGGATGAAGCTAAAAAAGCAGGGGATGACCACGCATACGGTGAACTAAGGGGTGCCTACGAAGAACTTACTTTTTAAGCAAAGGGGACAACTATTTATAAAAAAGAGGGAAGTAACTGATGAACCAGGAATGCAGTAACGAATAAAACCACTGCGGTTTTCTTCCAGTTGAAGGAATAAAACCATAACCCCGCCAGAAAAAAAATACCCGCCCCGATACTGGCTTCATAGAACCTGGAATCTGCTATGATCCGGGCTACTAAGCTATCAGGTATCAATGGGGATACCAGTTGATGCCTGGCCTGAATAAAACCGATATACCCGCTTATCAGGGAAATGACATCCAATGTGAAGAGGATCCGGCAGATCCAATCCCAGGTTTTTTCGCGGCTTTTTATTTCAATCATTTTCAAAAATACATTTTGTTACTTTGTTAATATGAGCCTGCTGGAAAAATTTAAAACGTCGGTCCGGGAGAAGAAACTATTCTCTGCAGGTGATCATCTCCTGCTGGCGGTAAGCGGCGGGGTTGACTCAATCGTACTTTGTGAACTCTGCCATCAGGCCGGCTACTCCTTCACCATCGCCCATTGTAATTTCCGGTTAAGAGGAGCAGAGAGTGACCGGGATGAACAACTGGTATCAGGACTAGGTGAGAAATATGGGGTGGATGTGAACGTAAAGCGGTTTGAAACGGAAGCGTATGCATCGGAGAAGAAGATGTCAATACAGGAAGCAGCAAGGGAACTGAGGTACGAATGGTTTGAAGAACTTGTTGAAAGTCAAAAGTCAAAATTAAAAAGTCAAAACCCTCAGGAAGGCAACAGCGCTAAACGCTCAACACTCAACATATTCCTGCTAACAGCTCATCATTCAGATGACAACAACGAGACCCTGCTGATGAACTTTTTCCGCGGTACAGGGCTGCATGGATTAACCGGTATTCCGGAAATAAATGGATATATCAGGCGTCCGTTACTGGGTTTTACAAAAGAAGAACTGATGGCTTATGCCCAGGAATACCAACTGAAGTTTGCTGAAGATTCTTCCAATCAATCTTCGAAATATACCCGTAATTTTTTCAGGAATGAACTGATCCCTGCCATCAGCAAAGTTTATCCGCAGGTAAAACAAAACCTGCAGGATAATATTTCCCGTTTTAAAGAATCAGAGAAATTATATCAGTATGCGGTCAGCGACCTGAAGAAAAAACTCTGCCGCTATAAAGGTGCAGAAGTCCATATGCCGGTAAAGCAACTCCTGCAGGTGAATAACAGGGCATTGTTCTATGAAATCATCCGTGAATATGGGTTTGGTGAAAAACAAGTGGATGAACTGATCAAACTCACGGTCAGTGATTCCGGAAAATATATGGATGCGCCCGGAACAGGCTATCGCATTATTAAGCACCGGCACTGGCTGATCATCAGCCCGGTTCAGCCGGCTGCTGTGTCGACCATTGCCATTCGTGTAATGGAAGAGACTATATTATTTGATGCCGGGCAGCTCAAAATGAAACAATCTGATCATAACGGGCAACTTCCTCCGGCTGCAGCCAACGAAGCCTGGCTCGACAGCCGGCAACTGGTGTATCCGCTGATCCTGCGAAAGTGGAAGACCGGTGATTATTTTTATCCGCTTGGAATGAAGAAAAAAAAGAAACTGTCCCGGTTCTTTATCGATCAGAAACTATCCAGATCCGCTAAAGAAAATATATGGGTGCTGGAAAGCAATAAGCGGATTGCCTGGGTGATCGGTCACCGGATCGATGACCGGTTTAAATTATCTGCCGCTACATCCACCGTACTGAAACTGGTATTCCGGGAATCCGTTTAGCGGGGTAACTGAACAATATCAGAAATATTCATGTTACGAATCTGATCAACAAAAATACTAAGCACCGGGTAATCTCCTAAAAACTGGCAAAGCAGGATGGTGCACAAAATTCCGAATAAGGCTCCATAGATATGTGCCGAGTGATTGACATTACTGCCGCCCTTCCTGTCCAGCATACTGGATACCACCAGGTAAATAAGACCAAACAGGAAACCGGCTATAAACACCGGTATAAAGAACAGGCCAATTCCTTTTAACGGATTAAAAAGGATGCTGGAAAAAACGACGGCCGAAACTGCCCCGGAAGCACCCAGGCTACGGTAATGATAATTGTCTTTATTCTTATTGTAAGTAGGCAGGAGACAGGCGCCCAGGGCCAGGATATACATGGCGAGATAGATCAGGTTGCCGTATTTCCCAAAGAGTATGGTGAAATTATGTTCGACTCCGCCCCCGAAAAAATAAAGGGTCACCATATTGAAGATCAGGTGACCGAAATCGGCATGCAGCAGTCCGCAACTGAAAAAACGATACCATTGTCCCCGCTGTACGGCCGGGGGATAAAAGATCAGGTCATTCATGATCCTTTCATTACTGAAGGCAGTAAACGAAATAATACTGGTAATGATAATAATAATCAGCGTGGTGGTTATTTCCATTAGATTGATTTGGCCAGATGAAAATATAAATTATTTGTGATGATACTTTTCATTTTTTAAAATGGTACAGGCCCTGTACACCTGCTCGGCCAGGATCAGCCGTACCAACTGATGGGGAAAGACCAGTTCAGAAAGACTCCATTTAAACTGCGCCCGCTTCAAAACCACCTCATCCAGTCCGTAAGCCCCGCCGATCAGGAATACCAGGTTCCGCACACTTTCATTGGCCCTTGACTGGATCATTTTGGCCAGTCCTTCAGAACTGATCTGCTTTCCTCTTTCCTCCAGGGCCACCAGGTAATCCTCTTTTTCTAACCAGTCCAGGATCGTCTCGCCCTCCTTTTTTTTCAGGTCCATTTCGCTCAGCATACCGGCATTCTTCGGTACCGGAATAATACTCCATTCCACTTTGTAATACCTGGAGATGCGTTTCGTAAATTCTTCCACACCGGCTTTTACATACGGTTCATGCGCTTTACCAACGGTCCAGAATGAGATTTTCATGATGAAAAGTTGAAAGGTTGAAAAGTTAACTTATCAACCAGGTCTTCAAAAAACCAGGTATACTAAGTCGAAAGCCTGTCCGCCTTAAAATGACTTCTTCACTTCTTCCTTCATCTCCACTTCCTTCACCTTCCCGTATTTTTCAGCTATCTTTCGGATTTCGGCAGCTTTGCCGACCAATACAAACTGTAACTTATCTTTCGGAAAATACCTGGCAATGATGTCTTTGGCTTTATCAAGCGTCAATCCATCCACATTTTTCTCAAAATTATTGATAAAGGACTCATCAAAATTATACCAGAACATCTGGGTCATCAGTCCGGCCAGCTGACTGGCGGTTTCAAAGCGGGGAGGGAACTGACCTTTTACATAATTTTTTGCAGAAGCCAGGGCTTTATCATCAATGCCGCTGCTATGTAGTTTATGAAGTACCTCCAGCGCTTTATCAATGGCTGGTTCTGTCGTTTTACCGGCGGTAAACGTGCTGATGATAAAACTGCCACCATTTTTTAAAGCGCTGAAACGGCTGCTGGCTCCGTAGGTAAGTCCGCTGTTTACCCGCAACTCGTCATTGAGCATGGAGGTAAATCGTCCGCCGAATAAAGTGTTAACGACATCTATAGCCACATAATCCGGGTTATTACGGGCAATACCGGGTGCCCCGATATAAAAAGTGGTTTCCTTCGCATCATCTTTATTGATCAGCAGTACCCGGTTCTCTGTTGGTTTGCTGATCCCAGATGCGGCAAGATTGGCCCCTGTTGTTTTGGGTCCTTTTTTCCAGCCACCGAAAAGCGCTGTTAACCGGGCCTTCATTTCTTTGGCATTAAAATCACCCACGAAACTGATCGCTGATCCATCGGGACGGTAATTGGTTGCATAAAATTTTTTAAGGTCTTCTGCTGTAAGTGGCGTCACGGTGGATATTTTCCCCTGAACGATATTCCCATAGACATGGTCCCCATAGAGGAACTTATCAAAGTAAGCGCCGATCACTGAGCGGGGACTTTCTTTTTGCTGCTCCAGCGTCACCAGGAGGCGTTTCTTTTCCTTGGCAAATTCAGTGGTGTCAAACAGCGGGTCGAGCAGGATCTCTTTAATAATGGCAAGCACTTTATCCTTGTCTTTTGAAGCAAATTTGGCAGAGAGACCGGAAGATTCTTTCGAAGCAAATGTATTTACACTGGCACCCAGGAAATCCAGTTCCTCATCCAGCTTTGCTTTGCTCATGGAACGGGTGCCATGTTTCAGTCCCGCAGCCGTTAAAGAAGCCAGGCCCGATTTTTCGCCGTCATAAATAGCCCCGGCAGGTAAGATGGCAGATACGCTGATCAGCGGTACTTCATGCTGTTCCATCAGGAAAACCACCAGTCCATTGGGCAGTTTAAACTTTTCATAGGGCGGGAGTTTGTATCCCTGTGCCGGTAACTGAAAAGTGATAGCCAGTAAAATACCGGCAACAATATATTGTTTGAGATTTTTCATGGTATTATTCCTCTGTATTTGATTTTAACACACCTACTGTACGGTTGGATTTTGAAAAGTATTTTTTAGCCACCCGTTGTACATCCCCAACGGTAACTTTATTATAGGCCGTTGGTGCATCGAACATTTTCCGGTAATCACCGAAGAACACTTCATAGGTGCCGATATTATTGGATTTGCCATCAATGGTCTCGACCTGATCATAAAATTCCATCAGTTTCTGGTTCTTGATCTTCTGCAGTTCCGTTTCAGAAATACCTTCCGTTTTGATTTTTTCCAATACTTCATAGATGCCTTGCTCCAGGGCTATTTCATTCACCCCTTTGGCGGTGATCCCATACACCTGGAATAGGGTAGGATCAAAACTTTCCCCGAACCCGGAGAAAATCTGTGTGGCCAGTTGTTTTTTATCAACCAGGGTGCTGTACAGACGCGATGATTTACCGCTTGATAAAACAGAGTTGAGGATATTTAACGCGTAATAATCTTCATGCTTTGCTTCCGGTACATGGTAAGCGATCATCAGGTAGGAGGTGGCGGCTTCTTTCTGTACCATCACGCGGCGTTCACCGGTTTGTACCGGTTCCACAATATTCACTTTCGGGGGAGCCGGTTGTGCAGGAATTGGTTCGAGGTATTTTTCAGCCAGTCTTTTTACTTCTTCCAGTTTGATACCGCCGGATACCACCACTACACAGTTGTTGGGGGCATAATAAGTTTTAAAATAACGTTCCAGGTCTTCCTGTTTCCAGTTCTTCATATCATCCTCATAACCGATGACCGGCCAGTGATAGGGGTGTTCGAGGAACGCGGCCCCCTGCAAGGTCTGGGATAACAGATTCCAGGGCGAATTCTCCAACCCGGTACTTCGTTCACTCAGCACCACACCTCTTTCACTTTCCACCATTTTGGGATCTATACTGAGACTGGAAATACGGTCACCTTCAAGGTCAAAGATCACTTCTGTAGCTGAAGCCGGAAACCAGTTGCTATATACCGTTACATTTTCAGTAGTGTAGGCATTATTAGCGCCCCCGTTGAATTCCATGGTCTGGTCAAACAGTTTGGGGCCGTACTTTCTGGCACCATTGAACATCATGTGTTCAAAGAAATGCGAAAGGCCGGTGATCCCCTGGTGTTCATTGCGGCTACCAACTTTATAAAAAAGATACATATTGGCATTGGGGATGGAGAAGTCCTCGACCACCAGGAATTTCATCCCGTTTTTCAGGGTGAAGCTTTTTACATCATCTGCCTTCAACTGAGCCTGGGCGCTGTATCCCAGCAGGAAAAGGAGAGGAAGGAGTAATTTTTTCATTCAGTAAAATTAGGGGCTAAAGCTAAGGATTGAACTGCAGAACTGTGGAGTAATTCTACAAACGGTGGAGGTTTTGCAGGATGAGTAATGAGTAATCAGTAATGAGTAGCTCCGGGAAAGTCTTTTCGGGTCAGATACGGACTCAAATCTGTAAAGTTTTATTCGATCCTTCTCATTCCCATCCAAGGGTGCTCCAAAACTGAGTACTGTACGGTTACACATTACTCATTTCCCTCCACCGGGTGCCCCAAAACCGAGTTCTGTACCACCGCTACTCATTACTGATTACTCATTATTCATTCGCCCACATAGGTTGTCCCGGAAACGAGTTCCCCCTGATAATGATTCTTCGTTTCCCTGTTTTCTTTTCAAAAATTGTCCTATATTTGCCGCCCGCTGGCCCCGTAGCTCAATTGAATAGAGCATCCCGGCTAAAGGTCGGGAAGGTTTCTGGGGAGATGGGTTGATAAAATACTGGCCCCGTAGCTCAATTGAATAGAGCATCCCGACTTAAGGTCGGGAAGGTTTCTGGGGAGATGGGTTGATAAAATACTGGCCCCGTAGCTC
>CAZYTV010000179.1:7452-9330 GCA_964650455.1 uncultured Chitinophaga sp.
AATTGAATAGAGCATTTGACTACGGATCAAAAGGTTTCTGGTTTGAATCCAGACGGGGTCACAAAAATTAATGAAAAAGTCTTGTAAATGAATAGTTTATGAGACTTTTTTCATTTCCAGGATAAACATAGGTAAAACAATCAGGCTGGTTATTGAGGTGTATACTTTCACTCAGTTTTTTAATTTTTTCAGTTATTATAAGTTGAAAATGCACAGCATTGAAATTGGAAGTAGCGTATTATTTCAACTTTTTAGTTTCTATTCGTTGTATGTTTCTGAAATAAAAAAGACCTGCTTTTAAAGACAGGTCTTATACTATTGAAAATAGATGTTTGTATTTAATAATGCCAGCGGACAAACGCTTCCATCGCTGCATAGTGCGTGAGGCCAAGGTCTGCATAGAGATTGGCTGTAGCGCCATTCCGTTCTTCTGCTCTTTGCCAGAATTCACGGGAGTCACTTCCCTGGAAAGGAACCATGTCTTTTTGTGACTGGTGGATGAATATACCAAAGCGTTTTTTCAGCACCTGGTCCGGGCTCATGGGGATCGCCATTTCAATTTCTTCAATATTCCATTCCTGCCAGGCCCCTTTGTATAACCAGAGCCAGCAATCCTGAATCCAGTCATCGCCGGCTGTTTTTATCCGCTTCAGAGCTTCCAGTACCACATTAAAACAGACGATATGCGTGCCATGCGGATCTGCAAAATCACCGGCGCAATAGACCTGGTGGGGTTTTATCCTGCGCAGGAACTCTATGGTGATCTTCACATCCTTTTCGCTCATGGGTTTCTTTTCGATAGCACCCGTTTCATAAAAAGGCAGGTTCTGGAAATGTATATTCTCATCTTTAATACCTACATAACGGCAGGTGGCCTTGGCTTCTCCTCTCCGGATCAGTCCTTTAATGGCACGGATGGTTGGCGTATCCACCTGGTTCGATTTTTTCCGATACAGAAATTTCCGGGCATCAGCCAGGATTTTACCTGATTTTTTGGTGTCGATACCGGCAATTTCCTCAAATCCTACAGCAAAATCAAGGAATCGGGTTACAAACTCGTCTGTTACAGCTATGTTCCCGCTTGTCTGATAGCCCACATGTACATCATGTCCCTGGTCATGCAGCCGCTGGAAAGTACCTCCCATACTGATGATATCATCATCCGGGTGAGGAGAGAAGATGATCACTCTTTTTGGATAAGGCTCAGAACGTTCTGGGTGCACCGGGAGGTTGACATTGGGTTTACCACCAGGCCATCCGGTAATCGAGTCACGCAACATATAATACACCTGCAGGTTGATCTCGTAGGCATCGCCCTGGTCAACAAGCAGATCACTCAGTCCGTATTCGTTGTAATCACTATTGGTCAGACTAAGTACCGGTTTTTTCAATTTGAGTGCCATATTCACCACCGCTTTCTTGATCATCAGGGGCGTCCATTCACAATCTCCGGTCAGCCAGGGCGATTTATTCCGGGTGAGTTCAGCAGCAGCGGCATCATCCACCACAAAGGAAACATCATCGTGATTCTGCAGTAAAGATGCCGGCATTTGTTCGCTGTCATCATCTTCCACGGCTTTCTGTATGGCGGGCGCTTTCGCGCTGCCCCAGGCCATCAGTATTATTTTTTTGGATTTCAGAATGGTACTGATGCCCATCGTGATTGCGAGGCGGGGTACTTCTGAAATGTTGGCAAACTCGTAGGAATTGGCAATCCGTGTGGAATTGTCCAGGGTGATCAGCCGGGTTCTTGAATAAATGCCGGAACCCGGTTCGTTACACCCTATATGCCCGTTATTACCAATACCCAGTATCTGCAGATAGATACCGCCTGGATCCCGAATCATAGTATATTCTTTACGGGCGTTCACCTTTATT
>CAZYTV010000180.1:0-9290 GCA_964650455.1 uncultured Chitinophaga sp.
CTTCGGTTCCACCACATGATAACTTTCCGGGTGTACGGCTGAAGTATCCGGCGGGTCGACGGCGTTAGGAATACGGAAAAAACCCGCACACTGCTCCACGGCCTTGGGTCCCAGCATGGAGACTTTACGCAGGTCTTCCCTGCTTTGAAAACCACCATTCTTTGTGCGGTATTCCACCACATTTTTAGCAACAGTAGAACTCAGTCCTGACACATAGGTCAGCAGGTGTTTACTGGCCGTATTGACATCCACGCCCACGTAATTCACACAACTTTCGACCACCTGGTCCAGTGCTTCCTTTAACCGGTTCTGGTTGACATCGTGCTGGTATTGCCCCACCCCGATGCTCTTGGCATCGATCTTCACTAATTCACTCAACGGATCCAATAAGCGACGGCCGATACTGATCGCTCCACGTACGGTTACATCTTCTTCAGGGAATTCTTCACGGGCCACTTCACTGGCTGAATAAATAGAGGCTCCGCTTTCATTGACCATAAAGACAGAAACGGGTTTGCCAAAATCAATCCCCCTCGCCAGTTGTTCTGTTTCTTTACTGGCCGTTCCGTTCCCATACCCGATGGCTTCTATATCATAGCGGGCCACCAGTTCCTTGATGGTTTGTACGGCCCCATTCCAGTCATTTTGCGGAGCATGCGGAAAGATGGTGATATATTTCAGGAAAGTACCCTGTTCATCCAGGCAGACCACTTTACAACCCGTACGGAAGCCGGGGTCAATGGCCATGATCCGTTTTTGTCCCAATGGTGAAGCGAGTAATAACTGGCGCAGGTTCTCAGCAAATACCCGGATCGCTTCTTCATCCGCTTTTGTTTTGCTGGCCATGCGGAATTCTGTTTCAATAGATGACTGCAACAATCGGTTGTAGGAATCCTCAATCGCCAGTTCCACCTGTTTGGCCGCCGCACCGGAGGCTTTCAGAAACACCCTTTTCAGTTCCGCATGTGCATTTTCTTTTTCGATGTTAATAGTCATGATCAGGAATCCTTCTTTCTCTCCCCGGCGGATGGCCAGGATACGATGCGAAGGACTGTGGGCAAGGGTTTCTTTAAACTCAAAATAATCGCGGTATTTCTGGGCATCGGCTTCATCCTTTTTGGTGCTCAGTACACGGGAGGAAACCGTAGCTTCTTCTGTAAACAGTTTACGCACCAGGTTACGGGCCTGCTCATTCTCTGCAATCCATTCGGCCATTATATCACGGGCGCCCTGCAGGGCTTCCGCTGTATCTTTCACCTGTTCATTGATATAAATGGCCGCTTCGGCCTCTGGATTTTCCGGTCCTTGCTCAAATAAGAGTTTTGCCAGCGGCTCAAGTCCTTTCTCGATTGCCACAGAAGCTTTGGTTTTCCGCCTGGGCTTGTAGGGCAGGTAAATATCTTCCAGTTCTGTGGCATTGATACAATCTTCAATCCGCTGCTTCAGTTCCGGACTTAATTTCCCCGCTTCTTCGATGGTCTTTAGTACGGTTTCTTTACGCTTTTCCAGTTCATTGAAATATTTGATCTGATCAATGACATTGCCGATGACTACTTCATCCAGGTTGCCGGTGGCTTCTTTCCGGTAACGGGCAATAAAGGGAATAGTGGATCCTTCAGTATGCAGTTCGTAAATACTGCTGATCTGTTTCAGGGTCAGGTTCAGGGTCGCTGCAATCTGCCGGGAATATTTAAGCTCCATAGGTGATGTTGTTGGGGGAGCAAATCTAACGGACTGAAGAGAAGAAAACAATTTGTTTTTTATCCACATTTTTCGAAAAAAATAGCCGGGAAGAGGTAAAGGAAGTAAGAAAAGATGATTTTCTTTTAAACGAACCCGCAACCTCCCGGCTATGATCAGTTACTATAAAAGGTCACCCTACTCTTCCGCAGTGTTCTTCATTTTCGATAAGATAGCATAGGCATTCTTTGTCACCAGTGTTTTTTGCTCAAATCCTTCCAGCTTACTGATCACTTCCATACGCCCGTTTTCCTTAACACCGGTCTCCACCTCCACCATCCTGAAATCATTTTTACCGGCTTGCATAAACACATACAGTTTATTCTCAAAACGCACCACCGCTTCTTCAGGCAGGGTAAGCACCGCCGCATTGTTTATATTAATCGTGGCATTCAAAAACATACCCGGCAGCAGGTTTTTGGGCTTTGATTCAAAATGGCAATGCACCAGGGCACCCCGGTTCTCGTCCACATTTCGGGTCACCAGGATCACTTCACAATCATACGTGGTGGCCGGATCATCTACAAATGAGACTTTTACTTTCTGGCCGGGACTGACTTTATTTAAATCCTTTTCAAAAACCGTCAGCGCGGCATGCATATCATCCGGGTTGATCAGTTCAAATAACACGTCGGTAGCGGTTACATATTTCCCGATATTCACATTTACTTTTGAAACAAACCCATTGATCGGTGAATGTACCGTTACACTCCTGGAAATACTGTTTTCGGTAAGCCGGGCCGGGTTAATACCAATCAGGTGCAGTTTTTCACTATACCCTTTCAGTAATACTTTCTGCGAGAGAAAATCCGCTTCTGCCAGTTGAAAAGTTTTTTCTGCATTTACTTTATTTTCATTCAGCATTTTCTGCCGCTCATATTCCTGTTGCAGGAACTGCAACCTTGCCTTGGTGACCAGGTAATCCTGCTGTAATTGTACCAGTGACTGGTCTTCGATAACAGCGATCACTTCTCCCCGGCTGATATGCATTCCCGGCAGCAATTTGGTGGAGCGCAGGTAGCCACCCATAGGGAAACTGATGGATACAATATTCTGGGGTGGCACATCCACATGACCATTTACTTTCAGAACAGTATTCAACGACTGGCGGATAGCTGTACCGGTTTCCACGCCCGCATTTTTCAACTGTGCATCGGTCATTTGTACCTGGTCCGGAAGTACTTTTTCATCTGCCCCTGTGGCCGCCTGTTGCTTAGAGGAACAGGCTGCTGAAAAAAGCAGGGCCAGTATATATAGGTTATAACGATTCATATTTTTTTCTATTTACCTGTTAAGTATTCAATTTCTGTACGTATCATATTTAATTGCTGTAGAGCATCCAGCCCGGATAACTGAATCCTGGCCGCATTGTTCATCAGCATTGTCCATTCAGGATAACTGATTTCTCCATGCTCGTAATTGATGGTCGCATGACGGATGATCAGTTCAGACTGCAGCAGACCGTCTTTCTTATAATACTGTACCAGTTGCTGTTGTTTTCTGTATGCTTCATGGTACTGCAATAACTGGGATTTCAATTGCTGGTCCGCCGCTTTTGCATTTAACCGGGCGGCCTCTTCTCCCAGTTTGCCAGCCCTGACTTTATTCCGGGCTGATTTGGTGAACAGCGGTATTCCCATAGTTATATTTACGGTACCAAATCGCTTTCCGGGACCATAATATTGCTGACTGATTCCATCCGGTGACTGGTAACCAACGATGGACATATTGTTATACCCTGCTGAGAGATCAGGCACCAGTTTATTCCGCTCCAGCGCGGTTTGTGCTGTCGCCAGTTGCACCTGTCCTTCCCGGTATTTCAACATCGGGTGTGCGGCCGTACTGTTTGTATCCGGTGCGTCGGCAACGGGCAATGCTGTTTCAGAAAGATCCGGCAGTACTGCTTCATCCGAATTCAGCAGCCATTGCAGTTTATGCTGGGCCATTAAAACATCCGCCTGCAACTGGGTTAATTGAATTTTCAAATGAGCCACTTCCGACTCAGCACTGGTTTTTTCCAGGAGGTTGGATTCACCGGCTTTCAGCCGAAGGGTAGCCGCCTGCAACACCCGGCTGTACACGGAATCCAGCTTCAGCAGTAATTGCTGCCTGTTCAGCAGATCGGTCATTGTCCAGTACACCTGGCTGATTTCCTTATGGAGTTCCTGCTGTTTCCAAAGTACCAATGCCTGCTGCGATTGTTCACCGGCACTGTAATAATTCCGCTGCCGTTTATACACGACAGGTAACGTAAACGACTGGCTTAATGAAAACCGGGTATCGTTATTAATACTATTGATCTTGCCATACTCGGCCCCCAGTACTGTTCTTCCCTGGTCGGCCACAGCAGCCTGTAATTGTTTCCAGTAAGCCGATTCTTTCTGCAAGGCCTGTACCGATATATTTTGCTGATCCGCTATTCTTAATAATTCATCCAGCTTCATGGCTTTACCGGCCGGCGATTGTGACTGCGCCAGCGTACCCAATGAAAGGAAGATAAGCAGGATGGCTACTGGTCTTGGCTTTCTCTTTCTCGGCTTTTCCTTTTCCAGCCACATGTATAAAACGGGTAATAGTACCAGGGTCAGGAAAGTGGCCGTTACCAGGCCGCCGATAACCACGGTTGCCAGTGGCCGCTGTACTTCCGCACCTGCACCGGCACTGAGCGCCATGGGCAAAAATCCAAGTGAGGCTACGGAGGCTGTCATCAGTACCGGACGCAGCCTGACTTTGGTTCCTTCCATGATGATAAATTTAAGGTCATGCATCCCCTGTTCTTTGAGGCGGTTAAATTCAGTAATCAGTACGATCCCGTTTAATACAGCCACCCCGAATAACGCGATAAAGCCCACACCGGCGGAGATGCTGAAGGGCATTCCCCGCAGCCATAAAGCCAGAATACCACCAATCGCAGACAGCGGAATCGCAGAGAAAATAAGCACCCCGTATTTCAGTTTGCCAAACGCAAAGTAGAGCATGATAAAGATCAATAAGAGTGCAATAGGCAAAGCGATACTCAGTCTTTTCTTTGCTTCCACCAGGTTTTCAAACTGGCCACCATACGTGACATAATAACCGGAAGGCAGCTTTACCTGCTCATTCACTTTTTTACTTAACTCATCCACCACACTCTGCACATCCCTGCCCCTGACGTTAAACCCAACCACAATTCTTCTTTTAGCATCCTCCCGCTGGATCTGGTTTGGACCTTCTTTTATTTCCACGGTGGCTACCTGGTATAACGGAATCTGTGTACCAATCGGGGTGGCGATCAGCAGATTCTGTACATCCGTCAGGTCCTGGCGGGATTGCTGATTCAACCGCACAACCAGGTCAAACCTCCGCTCATTTTCATAGATCATCCCAGCACTCTCTCCTGCAAATGCGGTACGTATCACACGGTTGACATCCGCCACATTCAACTGGTAATGCGACATCTGGTCCCGGTTATAACTGATTACGATCTGCGGCAAACCGGTAACAGTTTCTACATAAAGGTCAGCTGCCCCATCTACTGTATTCACCACCTCACCCAGTTTTTTAGAAAACGCGGCCAGTGTATCCAGGTCTTCACCAAATATTTTACACACCACATCCTGGCGGGCACCGGTCATCAGTTCATTAAAGCGCATTTGTACCGGGTATTGAAATCCGGCAGTAATACCGGGCACATCTTCCAGCGCCTTGCTCATTTTATCGGCCAGCTCATCAAAGGTTTTAGCCGAGGTCCATTCACTTTTATCCTTCAGAATCACCATCATATCCGAAGCCTCAATAGGCATCGGGTCGGTGGGGATTTCGCCTGATCCGATCTTGGTGACCACTTTTTCCACTTCAGGAAAACGTTTCAGTAAAATACCCGCTGATTGCTGCGTGGACTCAATGGTTTGTGACAGGGAACTGCCGGTCAGCAAACGGGTATCCACTGCAAAGTCACCTTCTTCCAGTTTAGGGATAAACTCACCTCCCATCCGGGCCAGAATGAAGACGGCAAAAACAAAAAAGAGGAAAACGGAGATCGTGATCAGCTTAGGGAAAGCCAGTGCTTTTCGCAGGGCCGGCTCATACATCCGCTGAATCCATTTCATCATTTTATCAGAAAAATTCTCGCGGTGATGCATTTTTTTACTCAGGAAAAGGGAGGTCACCATCGGCACATAGGTCAGTGACAAAATAAAGGCGCCAATCAATGCAAAGGAGACTGTCTGCGCCATGGGCTTAAACATCTTTCCTTCAATACCCACCAGGGCGAGAATCGGCAGGTAAACAATCAGGATAATGATCTGACCAAATACAGCCGAGTTCATCATTTTGCCGGCAGAACCTTCCACTTCATCATTCATCGTAGCCTGAGTAATACTGTTACTCGTTTCAAAATGCCGGCTGTGATAAAGCCGGTGCATGACTGCTTCCACAATGATCACCGCTCCGTCGACGATCAGGCCAAAGTCAAGTGCCCCAAGACTCATCAGGTTTCCGGAAACCCCGAAAGCATTCATCATGATCACGGCAAACATCATAGATAATGGAATCACCGAAGCTACGATCAGTCCGGCCCGCAGGTTACCCAAAAAGAGCACCAGGATAAAAATCACAATCAATGCCCCTTCGATGAGGTTTTTCTCCACGGTTCCAATGGCATGATTCACCATTTTGGTACGGTCGAGAAAGGGTTCTATCTCCACTCCTTCCGGAAGGGTTTTTTCAATCTGCTTTATTTTCTCTTTTACATCTTTAATCACTTCAGAGGAGTTACTGCCTTTCAGCATCATCACAATAGCGCCGGCCACTTCTCCTTCATCATTAAAACACATGGCCCCGTACCGGACGGCAGTGCCGGTTTTAACATCGGCCACATCTTTGATATACACGGGAATACCTGAAGTGGTATGGCGGACAAATATCTTACCGATATCCTCAATCGTCTTTGCCAGGCCTTCGCTGCGGATATACAGCACCGTTGGCCCTTTTTCGATATAGGCACCCCCGGTATTCTGGTTATTTCGCTGGAGGGCGGTAAACACATCATCCACCGTGACATTCATACTCTTGAGCCGGTCCGAGTTAATGGATACTTCATATTGTTTGAGGCTGCCGCCAAAACTGCTCACATCGGCCACGCCGGGTGTACCGAGTAACTGGCGGCGAATGATCCAGTCCTGGATGGTACGGAGTTCTGCCGGTGTAAACCGGGTTTCAAATCCTTTTTTGGGTTTGACTGCATACTGGAAAATCTCGCCAAGTCCTGTAGTTACAGGACCCATAAATGGATTACCCGCATCGGCCGGGATTTCTGCTCGAACCTGCTGCAGCCTTTCGGAAACCTGCTGACGGGCCCAGTATACATCTGTTTGATCATTAAATACAATAGTCACCAGTGACAGTCCAAAGCGTGAAAAAGAACGGATCTCTTCAATACCCGGCACACTGGCAGTTGCCTGTTCGATGGGAAAAGTAATCAGTCGCTCCACTTCAGGAGCAGCCAGGGAGGGAGAAACAGTGATCACCTGGACCTGGTTATTGGTGATATCCGGAACAGCATCAATAGGCAGTTTTGAAAAGGAAATGGCTCCCCAGCCAATTAATCCTAACATCAATAGTCCTATGATCAGCTTATTCCGTACGGAAAAGCGGATAATATGATTCAGCATAAAATTTTTCTTGATCTGAAAATCAGAGTAAAGTAATCGGATACAAAAAGTCAATTAGACCAGAGAACGGGGAGGTTGGAAAATATCAAAGGAGGTAAACTGAGGCGCATGACCATCATTGAAATGATGGAATTCCCGGGCGGGTTCAGCCGGCGGATCAAGATCCATGACAACAGGAGAAAATTCACAAATAGACGTACTGACCACCAATCCGCAATCCGTATCCCGGAAAGGAAGCTGCCGGTCATCCTGGTAATCATCATCCACCACAAAGGCATCGAAATAATGAAGTTTAATAAAGGACCAGAAACTGGTGGCTGTATTCTCGTGGCGATGCTCCCGGTAATGTTCAACCAGTACCGGTATTTTCAGCAGGTTATGGAACTCCGCAAAGGAGAACATATAAATGCTGATGAGGAATATGCCGGCGAAACGTTTCACCCGGCGAAGATACTAAAACAGCAGCACTTTGGTCTGAGTTATGATATTACCGTAAAATGACCCGGAGACCTGCAAAAACCCTTCGCCCCTGGTTTGGTGCATATACGTAGGCAGGATCAAAACTCAGTCCATAGGGATTTTCTGCATTGACTTTTACTGATCCATTGGGTTCATATTCCAGTTTTTTATCAAATGGATCATGCGAACGGGCAATCAAAAAGGGTACATGACGGGCAGGTGTCCAGTTGAGCAGGTTTTTGATACCGGCAAAACACTCAACAGCACGGCCCAGTTTTTTGGTGGCTTGTAAATTCTGAAGACTCCAAACCGGTGAATAAGCAGGACGCGGGTCCCTGGTCCCGAGCAGGGGCAGACGCATGGGTCCATATATATTTCCGGTATAATCAAATGACCAGCCACCAGCAGGGATGGAATAACTCAAAGACCAGGTACCACTCCACTTTTCGGTGAGTACCGGTATTTGTATCCGTTTGTTACCGGCCGGATCCATTTCAATTTTCTTTAATGACTGGAAAGTCATCCCCATTAACGCTTTAAACCGGTGACCATAATTCATGTCCAGGTTCAGGGTGATGCCTTTGGATAAAGAATAACCATCCAGGTTCTTATAGATGATTTTATCGGGATCCGTATCATAATCCGGTATGATCTGGTTACTGAAGTATGAATACCAGGCAGAACCATCCAGCAACAGGGAAAAATTTTTGTTCTTCAACAGCCGGTTATAATTCAGGTTGACATTGAAGCTGCGTTCCGGACGCAGGGCCTCCTGGATCTCCACAGCCCTGGCTCCCGTCAATGCAGCGTGTTCTTCGGTGAATAAATTCACCACCCGGAAACCCGTACCGGCATTGATACGGATCACCTGCTGATGACCGGGGCTCCATTTCCAGGCCAGTCGCGGGGTTATAATATTTTTATGTACTGGGTGATAGTCATGCCGTAATCCCAATAATAACACCTGTTGCTTATTCAGGGCCCATTCGTCCTGTATAAACAGACCGGGAATAAGACTCCGGTCAGGTTTTGTTGCTCCACTTAATGTATCCTGTGTGGCTGTTGAATTATCATCATAATAATTGGAACGGGCCGAAAATCCGGTCAGCCATGAATGCTTTTCACCTGCTTTCTTATCCCAGGTGAGTTGCCAGAAACCGGTTCGTTGTTTGGCGAGATAGGGCAATACTCCGTAATATGAATCCTGGTGGTGGCCGGTTGCGGAAAAGGAGAACAGGATTTTTTCGTTTACAGGTAACTGGTACTGTCCGAAAATTTCCCAGCGGCTGGTATAAATACTTTCGCCATACAGACTATCGGTACCCCGGAAATCTTTTGTCCAGCGGGTATCTCCGCCCCAGCGGTCTTCGTAAAAATAACGGCCGGCCAGGGTGGCTACCCTGTTCTTTGGGCGGCTCGCTTGAAATTTATTGAATAGTG
>CAZYTV010000181.1:0-9224 GCA_964650455.1 uncultured Chitinophaga sp.
GCATTTTCCACAGGGTCCCAGGCACAGTAGCCACGAAGGGTAAGTGACTCATAAGCCAATTTACCGCCCATAATGATTCCAACACCCAATACAGCTGCTGAAAACAAGGCCCAGGGTAAAGCGGGTTTGGTCCATTCACCAAATTTTTTCTTCCATAAACCGGCCATGGCAAAGGCGAATGGAATCGTGGTGGATGCGAATCCCATAAACAAAACAGGCGGGTGAATCACCATCCAGTAATTCTGTAAAAGAGGATTCAGGTCGTTTCCGTCTTTGATGGAATTCATATAGTCCGGGCGCACCGGCTGGGATAAATCGAAGTTGAGGTGCATGCCGGGTGCATTGTCGAAAATGCCACTGTCCCGTAACAGGATAAATGGGTTTGAGCCCATTTTCCAGCCGAAAATATAAATACCGGCCACCATGGTACCGAGGGCAAACTGTACCAGGCTCAATACGGACATCACCGGGGCTTCCCAGTCTGCACTGCGTTTGATCAGAATGGCACCGAGAATACTATGGCAAAGCGTCCATAAAAGGAAACTTCCTTCCTGTCCTTCCCAGAAACAGGCCAGCAGGTATTTGAATTCAAGGGAACGGCTGCTGTGCTTCCAGGCATAATGATACTCGAACAGGTGATTATGAATAATATAAAAGAGGATGCTAAAAATGGCAAAAATGGAAAAAACCTGTGTGAGGAAGGCGATCCGGCCGAGTTGCTTCCATGACTTACTTTGTTCTGGAATTTTCGATTGGGCAGATAAAAAATAAGCCACCACGGCCAGCAGGGAGGCCATCATCGAGAGTACAATAAAAAAATGCCCTAACTGTCCGGGTAAACGATTTTCACCAATATAGTCCATGCTTCTTTGTTGAATTTATGCCCTGAATAAAGGGTTTATTTTGCCGGAACATTGCCCGGATGCTGACCACCTTTTGCCTGTTCGTCCTTGTATTTGGAGGGGCATTTGGTCTGGATATCTTTACAATCGAAAAGGCCATCCTGGTATTTGCCTTTCAGAACAAGCTTGTCACTTATTTCCAGGTTCTCCGGTTTGGCATTATGGTACACTACTTTCACTGATTTGCCGGTAGAGTCTTTAGCTGTAAAACTTAAATAATTGGGATTATTGATCGCATCATACTCAATAGGTTGCGATTTGTCAAGCTGGGCCATCAGGTGAACGAATTTGCCCGGTTTGGACATGGCTGTTTCAATGCTGTCGTAGGTACTGGTTGACTTTAAAAATGTCAGCAGAATGCCGATAGAGCCGGCAATCAGTACCAACAAAAAGATATGTATTTTTTTCATGGTTATTGTTTGCAGGGCAAAGTTAGTTCAATTTTACTAACGCCTTAATTCTGTTTAAAATAGGGGCATAAATTGCGGACAAATGCCGGGCCAGTTTCTTTGAAAAGCGGAACCGGCCCCTATCTTTGTGCCCTAACAGTCGTTAGGCTTTAAAAAACACTTGTATATGTTATTTCAACTTACTGAAGAACAATTGATGATTCAGCAGGCTGCCCGGGATTTTGCCCGGCAGGAATGTCTCCCCGGCGTAATCGAAAGAGACGAAAAGCAGCTTTTCCCAAAAGAACAGGTCAAAAAACTGGCCGAACTTGGTTTTATGGGAATGATGGTGAAACCGGAATATGGTGGGGCCGGACTGGATACCGTGAGTTATGTACTGGCCATGGAAGAGATCAGTAAGATTGACGCCAGCACCAGTGTTTGTATGAGTGTCAATAACAGCCTGGTTTGTTACGGTCTCCAGGAATTTGGAACAGAAGAGCAGAAACAAAAATACCTGACTCCCCTGGCACATGGACTGAAAGACGGCGAACTTTATATCGGAGCCTTTATGCTGAGTGAACCCGAAGCCGGCAGTGATGCCACTTCTCAGCGCACCACAGCGGAGGATATAGGCGATCATTATTTACTCAATGGAACCAAAAACTGGATCACCAATGGTGGTACGGCTTCCGTATACCTGGTGATTGCACAAACCGATCCGTCCAAAGGATCACGCGGGATCAACTGCCTGATCGTGGAGAAAAACTGGCCCGGTGTGGTGGTGGCTGCGAAAGAAAATAAATTAGGTATCCGCGGTTCCGATACGCATACTGTCATGTTCAATGATGTAAAAGTGCCCAAAGAAAACAGGGTGGGGGAAGATGGCTTCGGTTTCAGGTTTGCTATGAAAACTTTGGCAGGTGGTCGTATCGGTATTGCCTCCCAGGCACTGGGTATTGCCAGCGGGGCATTTGAACTGGCACGGGAGTATTCCAAAACGAGAAAGGCTTTTGGTACGGAGATCATGAATCACCAGGCGATTGCGTTTAAACTGGCCGATATGGCTACTAAGATTGAGGCAGCCCGTTTATTATGCCTGAAAGCTGCCTGGGAAAAAGACAATGGAATAGATTACACCCTGAGTTCCTCTATGGCCAAAGTATTTGCTTCCGAAACAGCTATGTGGACCACTACTGAAGCGGTGCAGGTACATGGCGGATATGGATTTGTTAAGGAATACCATGTGGAAAGGCTGATGCGGGATGCCAAGATCACCCAGATCTATGAAGGTACCAGCGAAGTACAACGGATTGTGATCAGCCGGAGTATCCTGAAAAGCTGAGGGGTAAACGGTATCTTTAGTGCCTAAAACCAGCGTATGCGCCCTTTAATGCTCCTGGCAGTACTATGCCTTGCTTTCAACTCACGGTCACAAACAACCGAAAAGGTTTATTTCATCAAAGCCTCCAAACTCTATGATCCGGAGAAAAATGTATTCCTGAAGAACCAGGAGATCATTGTCAGGGGTAAAAAGATTGAAAAAACGGGTACAGGGCTCGTGATGCCCGTGGGAGCTGAAGTCATTAACCTGGGTACCTGTACGGTATCACCCGGACTGATCGATGCGCACACGCATGTACTCACTATTCAGCGGATGAAGGACCAGCTGGAAGAAGATATTTTACTGAACTCAGATATAGAAAGGACACTCCGGGCCGCCGGTATCTGCAAATCATTTCTGGATGCCGGTTTTACCACGATCCGTGACCTGGGCAACTCCGGGCAGTTCCTTGATCTCAACCTGCAAAGAGCACTCCGTAATGGCTGGATTGAAGGACCCCGTATGGTGATCTCAGGACCAATCCTGAGCCCCGAGGACGGGCAGTTTTCCAACCTGGCATCACATAACAATTATGTCATTGACCATGAGTACCGTGTGATTAAAAATCCGGAGGATGCCCGCCAGGCCGTGAAAGACCATATTGCCCGCGGGGTGGATGTAATTAAAGTGGTCATGGGGGATGGACGAATTACCCTGAGCCTTGATGAAGTGAAGATGATTGTTCAGACGGCCCATACCTATGGCGTGAAAGTTACGGCCCATGCAACCTACAATATAGTAATCGACCGTGCCCTGGAAGCGGGTGTGGATGGTATAGAACATGGCTATGGGATTGCCGACAGTCTGCTCGATAAAATGGCAAAAAAGAAAGTATACCTCGTGCCCACGATCGGGAACTATGATGCGTATATGCGGATGTTCAAAGACAATGAAAGAGAACTTAATCCTGAAGAACTAAAAGGGCTCAGGCCGTTTATTGAAAGAAGTGAGGCTATTGTAAAAAGAGCAATCGATAAGGGGGTGATGGTGGTAAATGGATCTGATATGTATATTTTTAATAAAATCCCACAGGGTGTTGCCGCGAAGAATTCAATCGAGACCTATTTTGAAGCCTGTAAAAATCCGGCTGATGTATTAAAAACTGCTACACTGAATGCAGCCATTGCCTGCGGTGTGAACGGATTTACCGGGGTTATTAAAGAGAATATGACAGCCGATATCGTGGCATTTGAAGGCGACCTGGAAAAGGATTTTATCAATTCGATTTACAAAGTGAAATTTGTCATGAAAGATGGTGTTATTTATCGCCGTTAAAAACAACTAATGCCGGTCAACCGTTCAAAATACGAATCAATAAAGCAGGAACTCGATGCTCAAAAGGTAACCCTGGTGGCTGTCTCCAAAACCAAACCTGCATCCGAAATTCTGGAGTTATATGAAATGGGACAACGCGATTTTGGCGAAAATTATGTGCAGGAACTCGTGGATAAGGCGGCACAATTACCAGCCGGTATCCGCTGGCATTTTATCGGCCACCTTCAAAGCAATAAAGTTAAATTCATTGTTCCCGTTGTACACCTGGTGCACGGAGTGGATAGCCTGAAATTATTACAGGAGATTAATAAGCAGGCTCAGAAACAAGGGAAGGTCATTGATTGCTTATTACAGGTTTTTATCGCAAAGGAAGAAACCAAATTCGGTCTGGATGAAACAGAACTGGAGGAACTGATTCAGTATTTAGTAAAAGAAAATCAACTGAATAGTATTTGTATCCGGGGATTCATGGGAATGGCTTCATTTTCCGATAATATGGATCTGGTGCGTTCCGAATTCCGGTGCCTGAAAAGTATTTTTAAAAAGTATCAGCCAATAAATACTCCGGTTATACGGATCGATACATTATCCATGGGCATGAGTGGTGATTACCGGATCGCAATAAAAGAAGGCAGTACGATGGTACGTATCGGAAGCCTGCTTTTCGGGGAAAGAATCCTCCAACGCTAAAGCTTCGGAGGATAAACCACGTTACTTCCATGGCAGGACTTTTGATTTGAACAGGGTTGCTTTTTAACAGGTATATTACCCATTTCGTGTAATAGTTAGCCGCTTTTCCGGATTGTTATATTTATTTGTTCATGTCATTTGCCAAACGCTTTAAACTTCATCATGTCCTTTTCTGGATATTGATATATGCAGTCTGGTATTATTTCCGGTACCAGGATTATCCGGGCACGGGTATAGCGATCCTTATCACGTTGATCAAAGTAGCCGACCTGGCCGGAATGGTTTATTTCACCAACTATGTACTGATACCCCGTTTCCTGTACCGGCAGCGTTATGGCTGGTTTACGTTGATATTCCTGGGAACGATTATTCCACTCAGCCTGGCTAAATTATCCCTGATCGGATTTCTTCTCAATCCGGCACGGCCAGGTTCGGTATTTGATCAGTTCAAAACAAGAGTTTACGACAATGTATTACCGCATATCTTCCTGGTGATTGCCGGGGCCGCCGCCAAACTGATCTATGATTACCTGCAGGCCCAGCGGCGACTGGCAGATATGGCCCGGGAAAATGCGGTGGCGGAACTGAATTTTCTTAAATCCCAGATCAACCCGCATTTTCTCTTTAATTCCCTGAATACTGTTTATTTCCTCATCAGAAAAGAGAACGAAGAAGCACGTAATGCCCTGCACCAGTTTTCTGAAATGCTGCGTTATCAGCTTTATGAGGCCAAAGGAGAACGCATACCCATTGAAAAGGAAATAGACTACCTGCAGGATTATATCCGCCTCCAGCAATGGCGGAAAGATGATAAATACGCGGTGGAGTTTACCTGCAGCCCGGAACTAAAAGCGTTTGCAATTGAACCACTCCTGTTAATCCCTTTTGTTGAAAATGCGTTTAAGCATATTTCCCATCATTCCGGGGGGAATAATTTTATCCGGGTGGAAGCCGGTCAGCGGGAAAACGAATTTATATTCAGGGTGGAGAATTCCCGGGATGCTCATCCCTCCACAGAAAGATCCGGCGGTATCGGGTTGCCCAACGTAAAGCGCCGGCTTGAATTATTGTATCCAGGCCGTCACCAACTGGATATACAGGACAACAGTGACCGGTTTATTGTACAACTTAAAATTTCATTGGTATGAAAATCAGTTGTGTCATCATAGACGATGAACCCCTGGCCCGCCAGGGAATAAGAGAATATATAGCAGATACCGGTTTTCTTCAGTTACAGGCAGAGTTTGATAATGCGTTGCAGGCTGCGGCCTATACGGATAACGAAAAAGTGCAGTTGCTCTTCCTGGATATCCAGTTGCCCCGGATTACCGGGCTTGATTTCTTTAAATCCCTGCGTCAACCTCCGCCGGTGATTTTCACCACGGCTTACCCGGAATATGCACTCGAGGGCTTTGAAGTTAATGCGCTGGATTACCTGGTCAAGCCCATTTCTTTTGACCGGTTTCTGAAAGCCGCCTTAAAAGCAAAAGAATATTACGAGTTGAGGGAAAAGAATGATCATGCCGGACCGGTAAAAGATCATTTCTTTATCAAAGTGGATGGTAAACTGCTGAAAATCCTATTTGACGATGTTCTCTATGCTGAAGCCCTTCAGAATTATGTGGTCATTCATACCAGCTCCCGGAAATACATGACCTACCTGACCTTTAAATCGGTGGAAGATTACCTGCCTGCAGACCGTTTCCTCAGGGTGCATAAGTCCTTTATTATTTCCATTGCAAAAGTGGACAGCATCACTGCCACTGATATGCTGATTGGTAAACAGGCAATCCCCATCAGCCGGAACCTGAAGGAGGATGTGATGAGCAGGTTGCTGGGCAGTAATTATCTGAAAAGAGATAGGGGATAGTTGGGGCTAGTCGGGAGTCGGGAGTCAACAGCTCTTGCTCAGGAGGTATGCATGGTAGTTGAAATGCTGGTTTCCATAGCAATAATATTACATATAAATCACTAAAATCTTCCTAGCAGGTTTTGTGATTTGGCACTTGGAGATTATTTTGATCTTGGTATCTTGTTTCTTGGATTTTTTCTTACAGGTATTCTTTGGTATCAACGATCTCCCCATAATTCACCAGCAATTCCTCCCCCGCGCTGATATCCCGGACTGATTCAAAATATTCTCCATCATTAACCGACATCACATTCGGTGTGGAAGAGTGGTTGAGGTAATTCACCAGGTCCATTACTTTGAAGCCGTAGTCGGGCAGGTAATAATGGGTTTCATCGTAGAGGCAATAGGTCTCCACCAGGTTCCGGGAATGATCTGGCAGATTGTCGATATCAGCAATAGGAACCCTGATCCATTCTCCCACATTCCGGGAAAAAATAGTTTTACAGCCCCTGGGAATATCGCGAAGGGCAAAAACCCCGATACCGTGAACGGGAGAGGGCTTGATGGTAATATATGTTTCTTCTGAAAGTTCTTTCAGCAGTTCCTCTTTGGTCATTGTCTGGCTGTATTACTAACTGCCCCGCTGTGAACCGGTATTCTGCTGTTTGCTGACAAACCCGGACTTGGGTTTCTGGATGAATTTGGAACCGGCCCCGGCGGCGCCTTTTTTCTTGTCGTCTTTTTTCTTGTCTTTTTTGTTTCCCTGATTGAGCAGTGACATAGGAGTATTTTTTATAAAGATAATTGATTCAGCGGTTTATTGCAAAAAATTGAGGCATTATCGGAACTGAAAACTCTCTAGAATTTTCACCGCCGTTTTGTCGTGAATACTGTCACCGGCCAATGAAGTATAGGTGGCTGTATACAACAGACCATTCAGGGCACAAAACCACTGCGTGATCTTGATATGTTGTGTTTTTCCCTCGGTTTCCCCTTTAGAATCAATGGAATATTTCAGTTCGGCAGCGGTATGATTATTCCAGGTAAAATGTCGTTCAGCAATTATTTTAAATTGAGTCATTTTCTTTTCCAGACTTTCAATAATACCAGGCATTGCTTCTTTAAAATTGAGTGAACTGTCGAAAGCAGGATTTTCCCGGATAATCACATTGATGTTTTCCAGGAATGAATCATCTCCTCCGGCTTGCGGGGAGGTAAAGAACACAATCCTCTTTTCTTTGATTTTATTGGTCCAGGATACAGGGTATTTGGCAGTAAAAGAAATACTGCTGTCGGAGAATACCACCCAGTCCTGTGCTGTCAATAATAAGGAGAAAAGCAGGGCGAGAATCAGGCTGAAGGATTTAATCATGTCAGGGTATATATATTCTGTAAAATAGAATTAATAATCCGCTTGTGAAAGCCCGGTGAATAACCTCCTGCATTTTGTATGGGTTCTTGTTTTATCTTCCCACAAAAAAGACATGTATAAGTTTTTCAGCGTTTGCCTGATTTTTACAATTCCTGCTATGCTGGCTGCCCAGTCAGGGGATCCCGAAACCCTGTATATGAAGGAAAATTATGACAAATTTGAGTACCGCATCCCTATGCGGGACGGGGCTAAACTTTTTACCCTGGTCTATATGCCTAAGGATAAATCGAAGACCTATCCCATCCTGATGAACCGGACCTGTTACAATGCGTCAAATTATGGTGGGTTCAATACACATGGACATCCCTCCGGATATTTGGTACATGATGGGTATATCCTGGTCTTCCAGGATGTAAGGGGACGTTATATGAGCGACGGATTGTTCAATAATATGACACCCAATATCCCCGGAAACGATCCGAAGAATAAAAAGGATGTGGATGAAAGTTCGGATACCTGGGACAGTATCGACTGGATGGTGAAAAACCTGAAAGGTAATAACGGACGGGTAGGGATCTTTGGGATATCTTACCCGGGCTTTTATTCAGCCGCTTCCTTGCCGGATGCACACCCGGCCCTGAAAGCCGTTTCTCCGCAGGCACCCGTCTCTGATTTTTTCTTTGACGATTTTCATCATATGGGTGCCTATCTGCAAAGCTATACGGCCGCCTTTGCGGTTTTTGGTTACCAGAAAAAGGATACCACCCGGAGCGATTGGTTTATGGATGAGCTCATGCGTATATACAGCAAGCCGGTGAGGGACGGGTATGATTTTCACCTGAAAGTGGGACCGCTGAAAAATGTTTCGAGCCAATTCCATTATGATAATTTCTTCTGGAACCAGATGGTGGATCATCCGAATTATGATACATTCTGGCAGAAAAGAAGCCTGCTGCCGCACCTGAAAAATATAAAGCCGGCGGTACTGACCGTTGGTGGCTGGTTTGACGCAGAAGATCTTTTTGGTCCGCTGAATATCTATAAGACAATTGAAAAAAGCACACCCGGTGCAACAAACAGTATTGTGATGGGGCCCTGGGGACATGGCGACTGGGCCAGGGAAAATGGCAAGAGTACACATAACCATATTTATTTCGGGGATAGTATCTCCACCTTCTTCCAGAAAGAGATTGAACGGAATTTCTTTGCCTTTCACCTGACAAATGAAGAAGAGATGCAACTCCCGGCAGTCTATATGTTTAATCACGTGAAAAAGGAATGGGGGGATCGTCACATCTGGCCTGCCCCGCATGTGCAACGGGTTAAGTTGTTTTGTGTCGCGCCGGTCAACGTCGCCGTG
>CAZYTV010000182.1:0-9130 GCA_964650455.1 uncultured Chitinophaga sp.
CAAATCGATGCAAATGTAGGATGCCTGCTCAATTAACCGGGAAGAGTTATTAACAACCCGGAGGATATTGATTATATCCGGGCCGGCTGATCAGTTCAGGCGGATTCAACCCGGCACTTTTTTTATTTTCCATTTTTAGTTGAAGGATTTCTTTAACACTTCAGGCATAATTGAAATGGCATTTCAGCGTTTAACAGCTATCATCACCTGTATTATTATTTCATTCCACCACAGGAATAAAACCATACCGCTTCTGCCCGGGATTTTTCAACCTTTAAAAAGATTGTCCGATGAAGCGTGTAACACCTCAACCTTTTTTACTGGCCATTGCACTGTTGGTATGTGCCACCCTCCCCGCACAAAATAATCCGAAGTATGAATTCGGGATTAGCCTGGGATTTACTTTATACCAGGGCGACCTGACACCGGAACCGCTGGGGTCCTTTAAAACACAGAAAGTGGCCATTGGTCTGCATGCAGGTAAACTGCTCAGCCCATCCTTTTCTGTAAGAGGTCATTTTTTGCGGAGCCGACTCAAAGGCGATGATGCCCTTTATTCAACACCCGAATTCAGGCAGCAACGGAATTTTAATTTCAGTACACCTGTCACCGAATTTACCGGGCAGCTGGTCTGGAATCCCCTGCGAAAAAATTATGCTGAAAAAGGATTCTCCCCTTATTTTTTTGCAGGGGCCGGATTTGCATTGCTTAATATAAAACGGGATTGGAGCGGGCTCAACAGCAGTTATTTTGATACAGAAACCAGTACTATTTTCAGCGGACTGGGAGCCGATACCACGCATGCGGTACCCGGACTGATCCCGGTGATACCGGTGGGTATGGGCATCAAATATTATATCACCCCCAGGCTGGGACTCAATGCTGAAGCGGCATACCGACTGGGATATACCGATTACCTCGACGGGTTCAGTGAAGCGGCTAACCCTGGCAAAAAAGACCATTACCTGAATTATTCAATTGGAATTGTGTACCGGACCGGTAAGAAAAATATGCTGGACTGTCCGAAGATCCGGTATTAAAAAAGGGAATACCGGGACAATCCGTGTATTTGCCGGTACTCTTTAAACGCGGGGGAACTGGGAGAAGAGAGAGGCGAGAGGCGAGAGGCGAGAAGCGAGAAGCGAGAGGCGAGAAGGGAACAGCCCCTCCTTAGAAGGTTTAATCTGAAATAACGTATATAATCTCGTTTTACGGAATCAGCTCGAAACTCGCAATCTGCCTTTGCCGGCCGGCAGGCTCGCAGCTTGATAAAGGGGCTGTCATTCCGAACGAAGTGAGGAACCTTGTATTTTTCACCAAGTGAAGAAACCTGTATTTGAACAAGAACTTCGCACATCATACAACAGCCCTGCGAACAAAACGAAATCCTCCTGATGTTTAAATACAGGTTTCCTTGCTTCGCCCGGAATGACAGGATTTAGCAGATAAAAAGTAGCAGATTTCTCGCTGCCTGCCCTCCGTAGTGAAACGAAGGTGGGCGCTCGGAATTTAAATGAAGTGTTGTTTTATTTCCCTTTTTTTACCCATTCAAACACGAGTCCTGCATAATAGTTACGCCTTGGCGCTGCATTATAAAATCGTCCGGCAGCCGCATTAATATCATTGCCCAGGCTATACGATTGATCCAGCAGGTTATCGGCTCCGGCATACAGGGTCAGCTTGTATTTCTTTTGCCAGGTTTTTTTCCAGCCCAGCCTTGCCCCGAGCAACTGGTAGGGGGCTGCTGAAGCTGTATTTGCATCATTCAGGTAAATACGGGATGCACTATACCAGGTGCTGTTGAAATACGCTCCTTTTCTGGCCTGCAGGTCCAACAGCACGGAAAAGGTATGGGCTGGTACAGAAGGAACCTTCCTGCCGGAAAAATCATCGGCGCCTTTTATAAAACTTCCATAACGGTAATGACTATATGTGTAACCGGATTGGAGAATAAAGTAGTCAATCAGCCCGTTTTTGAATTGCCGGGTGTAATCCGCCTCTATTTCAATTCCTTGCTGACGCAGGTCACCGGCATTGACAAAATAATCAGCACCCGAAAGATCGCGCCGCTGAACCAGTGCCTTATTCAGCCAGAAATAATAATAGGTTACGGCTGTCTGCAACTGGTTTCCGAAGAAGGAGTGGGTGGCGGAGAGCTCATAATTCCATCCGTATTCAGCTTCCAGTTCTGTACTGATAACGCCGGTGGAAGGCAACAGCTCCGCTACCGTCGGAGGGGAGAATCCCCGTGATACGGTTGTTTTCAGCGTGAAGTTTTCTGTAACAAATTTTTTCAGAGAGAGACGGGGCGCCAGTTCATTCCGGTAGGCTCTTTTCTGCGTGATGACCGGGTAACGGCTGAGCCGGGTGATATCCACCTGTGATTTATTAAAGCTGATACCGGCATTGAAAATCCATTGTTGCTGTAATTGCAGGTCACCCTGTAAAAAAATACTGTACGTGGTATAACCGATATCGTCATTGGTCTGCAGGGTATCGGGATTTCCGTTCCTGTTTTTTGCTACCTGTGTATTGAACCGCCCCTGCTGGAATTCGCTGCCGGCCACCAGTTGTAAACTGTTTTTTTTACCGGATTCATGGTGGTAAAGAAAAACGGTACGCCCGCCATATCCTGGTTCATTTCTCCGTTCATAGTTGCGGACCGCGGAATTACGGACCTGTGCAAATGCACCATATAGGGTGGTTGTGTTTTTGAACCGGGGATTGAAATAAAACGTATTGCTGAATCCTGCAGTGAGTGTTTTCTGGAAGATTGCCGCTTTTGCAAGAATAGCGCTGGGGAATCCGCCACCCGCCGGCCGGGCTGCTTTGGGATTACTGGTAAACTCAGCCAGCGTCAATGCCCCAGGCGTCTGGTAATACATATCTGTATATAAAAGAGAAGCACTCAGTTCCTGTTTTTCTGAAAGTTTCAATTGGGTCTGCCAACTGATATTATCCCGGCGCATGGCAGACTGATCCCTGAAGCCATCACTTTGATTATGGGCATAACTAAGCAGATTACGATTTTGCTTTTCTCCATATCGTACGGAGGCAAACAGCGCATCCGTATTAAAAGATCCTTTCAGGTATTCCAGACTGATACCTGGTTTCCAGTTGCTGAAACTACTCATCAGTACCAGTCCGCCGGTACCGGCCCCATACATGCTGCCGGCCGGTCCTTTATAAATCTCAATCGTTGAGAAATTATTATAGGCAAACTGGTTGAAATAGGTATTACCACCGGGATCTGTCACCGGAATTTCATTCCAGTACACTTTTATATTGCGTACCCCAAAGGGAGAACGGAGGGAACTGCCCCGGATATTGAGCCGGTAACTGCCCGGACTTCTTTCTTCCATACGTACACCGGGCACGGTGTTCAGGCCATTCACCAGGGAGAGTTTATTATTGCGGTCCGCATTTTTAAGTTCGATGATTTTTACAGTGGCTGTAGTGAAACGGGCTTTCCGGTTTTGTTCAAAAGCCCTGACCACCGCTTCTTCCAGTGTCCGGGTGCTGTCATTTATTTCTTCCTGGGCAAAGACCGGAAATGATAGAATGAGCAGTAAAGTAATAAGGGAAAATTGACGCATCGACAGGCTGTTCAGACGGATAAAGTTAGTATGTTTTATTTGTATCTTTCCGTTTATGACTGCGAAGAACAAACTCAATTTAGTTGACTTAAGCCTGATTGTGGTAAGCCTCGTGATCGGGATGGGAATTTTCAGAAACCCGGCATCTGTAGCGGCTACCTCCGGCACCAGCAGTATCTTTTTCCTGCTCTGGATTACGGGTGGAATAATTGCGCTTTGCGGGGCACTGACTTACGCCGAGATCGGTCAGCGTCTACCAGCCATGGGGGGGTATTATAAAGTGTTTGCGGAGTGTTACCACCCTTCCGTCGGCTTTTCCGTAAACGCGATCATCCTGATCAGTAATGCGGCTTCCCTGGCGGTGGTGGCCCTTATTGGTGCCGATTATGTAAGCGACCTGTTATATGGAAAGCCAAGTGGTATTCTTTTTAATGCAGTCGTGGCGATTACGGCAGTGGCCGCTTTTTTTGTCGTCAACCTGTTTGGATTAAAAACCAGCAGCCGTACCCAGAATGTACTGATCATTATTAAAGTGGGGCTGATGGTATTACTGATTTCTGCTTTTTTTAAGGGGGTGGTCATTGAACCACATGGATATGAGGAAGGCTCCCCGTTATTTACACTGAATGATAAATCTGCGTTATCCCTCTTTGTGATCTCTTTGATGCCGGTCTGCTTTGCCTACGGGGGCTACCAGCAAACCATCAATTTTGGCAGTGAAGTAAAAGAGACACGCATTATTCCCAAAGGCATTATCATCGGCATCATCATCGTGATACTTTTATACCTGCTGATCAATGTGGCGTACGTGGAAGTGATCGGGTATGAAAAAATGAAAAATGCTTCTGCGATCGGGGCCTTATTATGTGAGGCCTGGTTTGGCAAGGCCGGGGGAAAGGTTTTTGATGCCCTGATGTTTCTGTCGGTACTCGCGTATGTGAATATTCTCCTGATGAGTAATCCGCGGGTGATGTTCGCCATGAGCCAGGATAAGGTATTACCTAAAATTTTCTCCTACCGTCACCCGAAAACAGAAGCCCTGGTGCCGGGACTGGTGACGTTTTCGCTGATTACTATATTCGTAACTTTTTTTGGTAAGGGGGTGGACAATATACTCAACTTTACCATGTTTCTCGACAGTATCGGTATGAGTACTTCGGCTGCCACTTTATTTATTTTAAGAAAGCGAAAACAAAACCAACAGATGATCACCGGGAACTGGAACCGGTTTACACCCCTGCTGGCCGGCTTCTTCGTTTTCAGTTATTTCATGATTGCCGTGGGGGTGGTGATCAAGGATGTCAATGCCGCACTGACCGGTACGGCGCTGCTTGCTTTTTTCCTGGCCCTGTATTATTTCTTTTACCATAAGAAAACAGCCTGATGGATATTTCCCAAATCATCAATGAACTCGGCGAAGACCGTGCGTTGTATTTCAATGCGGTGGCTCCGCCTATTATGCAGACCAGCAATTTTACTTTTAAGAAAGTGGAGGATTTGAGTAATGCCTTTGCCGATGAAATGAGCGGCTATCTCTACAGCCGCGGGCTGAATCCCACAGTGGATATTCTCCGCAAAAAACTGGCTGCACTGGATGGAGCCGAAGACTGCCTGGTATTTAACAACGGGGCAGCCGCTATCTTTGCGGGCATTTTCGCGAATATCAAATCAGGCGACCATATCGTATCCGTCAAAGCGCCTTATACCTGGGTGGGAAAAATGTTTGATGTGATATTACCCCGGTTTAATGTAACTGTTACCTATATCAACGGGGGACTGATTGAAAACTGGGAAAAGGCCACTCAGCCCAATACCACCTTCTATTACCTGGAATCGCCCAATAGCTGGGACTTTGCCATTCAACCCATCCGGGAAGTGGCAGTGCTTGCAAAATCAAGAGGAATCACCACCCTTATTGATAATAGTTACTGTACCCCGTTATATCAGCAACCTATCGAAATGGGCATTGATATGGCGATGCAGACGGCCACCAAGTATATCGGCGGTCACAGCGATACGCTGGGCGGGGTACTTTGCGGCACCCATACCATGATGGAAAAAATATTCAACAGTGAATACATGAATATCGGCAGCGGTATCCAGCCTTTTAATGCCTGGCTGATGATTCGCGGACTGCGTACATTGCCGGCGAGGATCGAACGGATTACCCGGACCACCGCCGTTCTGGTCCCCTTTCTGCGTCATCACCCGAAAGTGGATTTTATACTTTTCCCCCTGGATGACAGTTTTCCGCAATATGAACTGGCCAGCAAACAGATGAAAGGGGCCTGCGGGCTGATCACGTTTGCCCTGAAAACACGGGAAAGAGATAAGATTGTCCGTTTTTGCGAATCCCTCCAACATATCATGATGGCGGTTAGCTGGGGTGGCCATGAAAGTTTGGTTATTCCGAAATGTGCGGGTATAACCCCGGCTGATTTTAACCCGGAAAACCCGGAACACCGCTATATCCGGCTTTATGCAGGGCTTGAAGAGGCCGA
The DNA here is from genome assembly GCA_964650455.1 of uncultured Chitinophaga sp. Classification (GTDB taxonomy): domain Bacteria; phylum Bacteroidota; class Bacteroidia; order Chitinophagales; family Chitinophagaceae; genus JJ008. The sequence continues at coordinate 6,098 of CAZYTV010000182.1, forward strand.
TTACCTCATGGCGGACCTGGAGCAGGCCCTTTCCACTATTTAACTGCCGCTTGTCAAAAATCATAATCCCGGCTATGCTTTTCGATTATTTTTGCAACTTATGAGAAGGAGTATTCAACTGGTGCTGGCACTGTTGTTTTTTTCAGCAGTAAAAGGCCAGGAAAAATGGGACCTGCGTCAATGCGTGGACCATGCGGTGAAAAATAATATTTCGGTCAGGCAAACAGATCTGCAATCCCGCTTTTCCGCCCTGACCTACAGCCAGAGTAAAACAGCCCGGTTACCCAGTTTTAATTACAGCGGCAGTATTGGGTATCGCCTCGGTCGATCTGAAAACCCCACAACCGGTGTACTGGAAGACAATAACTTCCTGAATATCGGTATGCAGTTGCAAAGCGGGGTTACGGTGTTCAACTGGTTTTCCCGGAAAAACACCATTGAGTCTAACCGGCTCACCTGGGAGGCTGATAAGCAGCAGACCGAGAAAATAAAAAATGATATTTCGCTGAATGTGGCGGTTGCCTATTTACAGATACTACTGGCCCGTGAACAGGCGAATATCGCAGCGGCCCAGGTGGAGTTATCCAGATCACAACTGGAAAATACCCGGAAAAGAGTGGATGCCGGTTCATTACCTGAACTGAATGCAGCCGAACTTGAAGCACAATTAGCACGGGACAGCTCTTCCCTGATCACCGCACAGGCTAATTCGGTCCAGTTTTTACTGCAGATGAAATCCCTGCTCAACCTGGATGCAGGTAAAGATTTTGATATCGTTACTCCGCCGGTCAACATGATTCCGATTGACCCTATTGCCGATTTATTGCCGGAAAACGTATATCACTAAGCGATAAAATTCATGCCACAACAAAAAATAAATGAATTCCGCATCCAGGCTGCCAAAAAGAATGTGGATGTGTCCAAAGCCGGCCTCTATCCCAGTTTCAGTGCTTTTGGAAACCTGTCGACCAGTGCCATTTATTTTCGTCGCCCCATCTATAACCAGGTATTAAATGGCTATGCCCCTACAGGTGCCCGTGTGGATGCAGGCGGCGGCACTTACTACCCGGTTGAAATACCTGATTATATTGACGGATCAACCGTTGTACGTTATTATAAACCCAGCAGCATCACCAATCAGTTCAATACCAACTTTGGCCAGAGTATTGGGGTGGGGGTGAGTGTTCCCATTTTTAATGGTAAATCGGCACAAACCGCCTGGGACCGTTCTAAAGTGAACCTGCTGCTGCAGGAACTGCAAAAAGAGCAGGGAGATATGCAGTTGAAACAGGATATATACAAAGCCTATAATGATGCAACTGCTGCCCTTCAGAAATATAATGCAGATGTAAAAGCTATGCAGACGGCTGAAAAAGCGTACTCATTTGCCAGCAAGCGGTATGACCTCAATTTACTGTCAGCTTATGAGATGGTTACCAGCCAGACCAATATGCAACGGGCAAGGATACAGGCCCTTTATTCGCAATACGATTATGTTTTTAAAATGAAACTCCTGGAGTTTTACAAAGGGCAGGGACTAAAACTTTAAAATTCTGACGATGAACAAGAAACTGAAATGGATATTAATCATACTGGGGATACTGGCACTGGTATTCGTGATTATGAAAGCGGTCAACAGCGGCGATAAAGCGGTGAAAGTGGCTACAGAGAAAGCGGCGAAAAGAACCATTGTTGAAACCGTTAATGCCAGCGGGAAAGTGTATCCCGAAGTGGAAGTAAAGATCAGTCCTGATATTTCCGGTGAGATTACTGAACTGAATGTGGAAGAAGGGGATAGTGTAAAGAAAGGCCAGTTGCTCGCCCGTATTTATGCCGATATCTATGCCCTGCAGCGGGATGAGGCAGCTTCCCGGGTGAATCAGTCTTCCGCAACCGTGGATAACAGCCAGGCAGCACTGGAATCACTGAGGGCGAACCTGGAACTTGCCCAGCAAAGCTATACCCGGAATAAAAAACTGTTTGATGATAAAGTGATCTCCAAGTCAGAATTTGAACAGTTTGAAACCACCCTCCGGTCTGCACAGGCCAATTTCAATGCGGCCCAGCAAAATATTAAAAGCCTGAAAGCCGGCGTACAGAGTACCCAGGTAGGACTCAGCAAAGCGAATAAAGACCTGAGCCGTACGAGCCTGGTGGCCCCGATGGATGGGGTGATCTCTTCGCTGAAGATCAAGAAAGGAGAACGGGTGGCCGGTAACAGTTTTAATGTGGGTACGGAAATGATGACCGTCGCCGATATGTCGGTGCTGGAAGTACGGGTGGATGTGGGCGAGAATGATATTGTGAAGATCAATATCGGTGACTCCGCTGATGTGGAAGTGGATGCATACAATAACCGTAAATTCAAAGGGATCGTTACCAAGATCGCGAGCAGTACCAAGAACAGCTCCCTGTCTTCCTCCAATGATGTAACCAATTATGAAGTGCGGATCCGCCTGGATAAGGAATCCTACAAGGACCTGAGTGGCCGTACCTTTCCCTTCCGTCCGGGTATGAATGCCAGCGCTGACATCAAAACCCGCCGGGTGGAAAATGTACTGGCAGTACCGATTGCCGCGGTAAGCGCAAGGGTCAAGGGCAGCGATCAAAGTATGGCGGATAAGAAAAAGGAAAAGGAAGCAAGCAAGGATGAAAATGAAGCGCAGAACCAGAATGGCATGATCGTGGAAAGTGATGAGCTCGAGGAAGTGGCGTTTGTGCTGATGCCAGATGGTACGGTGAAGAAAAAAGTGGTCAAAACAGGGGTACAGGATATCAATTATATCGAAATTCTGAGTGGTATAAAAGACGGGGAAGAACTGGTTACCGCGCCTTATGCGGCAGTGAGTAAAGACCTGAAAGACGGGGCCAAAGTGACAGTGGTGCCGAAGGATAAATTATTTGATAAAAAATAACCGCCGGGCGATTAGTATACAGGACCCGTTTCAAAGGGCATTGCTTCGACAGTGCTACGGCAGTGCTTCGACAATGCTTCGACAATGCTTCGACAATGCTTCGACAAGCTCAGCATGA
>CAZYTV010000183.1:0-9037 GCA_964650455.1 uncultured Chitinophaga sp.
TTTTAAGTTGAAATTTCACCGCACGCCCCTGTACAATAAACTAAGTCTTTACCGCATCGTATTTCTGGTATTGTCCCAGCCGCCCCGGTTTACGCTGACGCAGTTTGAGGAAAATATTGGCCTTCTCCACGCCCAGCACTTCTCCCGCCACATCCAGGGTTTGTTCCATCCAGGCATCATGCTCCTCCTCAGTCATCCCGTGATAGCGTTTGTACTCCGCCACATATAATTTTTCCCCGTATAATTCTATACAAAGGGGAAATTCGGGCAGATCGTGATCATAGATCCGGTAACAGGATATGTCCTGCCGCCGGGCCTGCTTCCCCAAGTGACGAAAAACCTTGGTCAGCCGGTTCCGGAACATGCTAAACTTTTCCTCATCCTGTGTTGTCATAGTTATTTTCACGAAATTTGTCTCAAATATCTGGTTTTAAAATTGAAAGTTTAAGAGAGTTTATAAAGTTTATAAGGTTTATAAAGCTTATAACTTGCTAAGGGATTTTGTCTAAACTCTATAAACCTTATAAACCTCATAAACCCTATAAACCTTCTCCCTCGCTGTACGCCATCGTCGACATAGAAACCACCGGCAGTTATGCTGCAGCCAACGGAATCACCGAGATATCGATTCATGTCTTTGATGGGGCGACCGTAACTGATCACTATACCACACTCATCAATCCGGGCCAGCCCATTCCCTATTATATCCAGGCCATGACAGGCATTACAGATAAAATGGTAGCCGATGCTCCACGCTTTGAAGTCGTGGCTGAAAAAATTCACTCCCTGCTTAAGGATCGGATCTTTATAGCCCATAATGTCAACTTTGATTATTCGTTTGTAAAAGCACATTTACAGGAAGCGGGTTATGACCTGAATTCCAAAAAACTCTGTACGGTCAGATTGAGCCGTAAAATTTTCCCGGGCCTGATCTCATATAGCCTGGGTAAACTTTGTGCAGCATTGGGGGTTCCCATATATGACCGGCACCGGGCATCGGGCGATAGTGAAGCCACGGTGAAAATTTTTCAACTGCTTTTACAAAATGACAAAGAGCAGCATATTGTCAAAAGTCTCCAGCGGAATTCAAAAGAAGCGATCCTGCCTCCGCATGTGCCAAAAACCGATTTTGAAGGGCTGCCCTATACACCCGGCGTTTATTATTTCCACAACGAAAAAGGCAAAGTGGTGTATGTGGGCAAAGCCAATAATATCCGGTACCGGGTAAACAGTCACTTCAGTAACAATTCACAGGGAAGACAGAAACAGCATTTCATGCAGCATGTGCACCGCATCAGCTACCAGTGCTGTGGCACCGAACTGATGGCCTGTATTCTTGAATCCGCCGAAATCAAAAAAAGATGGCCCGTCTTTAACTCATCCCAAAAGAGATGGGAAGATGTATATGGCATTTATTCGTTTGAAGACCAGAACGGTTACCTGCGGCTGGCTATCGATAAAAACAGGAAACGGCTGAACCCGGTCTCTACTTTTCATTACCTCGTGGACGGTCATGCGATGATCCGTAAACTAATCCGGGAACATGAACTCTGTCCCAAACTCTGCTTTATGCAGAAAGACCATGGTCCCTGTTCAGGACCGGAAGACAATGGCTGCCGCGGTGCCTGTGAACAAACGGAGTCGGCCAGACAATATAATAAACGGGTGGAGCAGGCCATCCATTCCTTAAAATCTCAGCCCTCTTTTGCCATTATAGATCAGGGCCTGGGTGCCAATGACCAATCATGCATCCTGGTGCTGGATGGAAATTTCTACGGGATGGGCTATATCCCGGCCGGTTTCCCGGCAAATGATACAGCCGCTCTCCGGGAACAACTGACCCAATACCGGGAGAACAGTTTTATCCGCAACCTGGTCCATGGCTATGCGGCACGCTTCCCCGGCAAAGTGATCTGGCTCAACAACCCGGCCGAAATTAAATGACAAGAGGCTGCCATTTTCCCCGCTCAACCTGTATTTTTGACGCCTAATAAATTGTACATGAAAATCTGTTTTTCCGTATTCATCTCACTGCTTATATCCACCCCGATATGGGCACAACCCGGCACTGTAAAACCCGTTCCAAAACCAGTTTCAAAACCCGCGATTAAACCCGTAACCAAACCCGTTGCCCCTCTTTTAAAAAACCTGGATGACTCTGTTGGTTACTCTGTTGGTATCAGTGTTGCCAATTTTTACAGGCAAATGGGAGCTAAAAAACTAAACACCGTCCTGGTATCCCGGGGTATCAACGACAGACTCGGTAATAAAAAAACACTAATTGATTCAGTTGCTTCCAATACAGTTATGAATCAATACCTGACCCTGTTGCAACAGGCTCCGGCCAAAACGCCGGTCAAAACAGTGGTCAGGCCTTCCACATCCCTGCTTAAAAGTTTTGACGACTCCGCCTGTTATGCTGTGGGAATTAATGTAGCCAACTTTTACAAGGAAATGGGGGTGACAAAATTAAATACCAATATGGTTTCCCGGGGGGTTACCGATCTGATGAGTAAGAAAAAGCCGCTGATCGATTCGGCTTCCATTAATAATGTCATGAACAATTACCTGACATTGCTCCAACAGGAAAAATCAAAAGGGAATATAAAGACCGGGGAAGATTTCCTGGCATTAAATAAAACCAAGCCTGGTATCATCGTTACCGCCAGCGGTCTCCAATATGAAATACTGCGAGAAGGCACCGGTGGAAAACCCACCGCCGATGATGAAGTCACCTGTCATTACCGCGGTACATATATAGACGGATCCGGTTTCGATAATTCGTATGACCGTGGCGAGCCCATTACTTTCAGCCTGCGCGGGGTGATACCGGGCTGGACCGAAGGACTGCAACTGATGCCGGTTGGGTCGAAGTTTAAATTTTATATCCCCTATACACTGGGCTATGGCGCTTTTGATTATATGGCCATACCAGGTGGTTCCATGCTGATCTTTGAAGTGGAACTGCTGGCCGTGAAAAAGTCTGGAATAATGAATAATGAGAATTGAGTTGCTTCCGCCACTCTACCTCACCCCCTAACCCCCTCTCCTGCAGGAGAGGGGAACGATGATTCCGTAAAATCAAGAAGCCCCGATCTTTCGGAGCCTCCCTCTTGCTTCTTGCTTCTTGCTTCTTGCTTCTTGCTTCTTGCTTCTCGCCTCTCTAAGCATTCAGGTTCCCCTTCATTTCCCTGATCTGTTCAATGGTCCCTAATACAATGACCCGCATACCTGGAGTAATATAAGTGTCCTCTGGGGGATTAATCAGAAAATTACCTTCCTTATCCTTGATCCCGATACAATTCACCCCGGTCTTTTTCCAGCCCATTACATCGTGCAGTGATTTGTCTTTAAGTGTTACAGGAAGATCATCAAAACTCACTGATTCCATGTGAATGGAATGGCCCTGTTCGCCGGACAGGAAATCGATAAACTCCACCACATCCGGTTTCGAAATCAGGGTGGCCATGTGAGTGCCCCCGATAAAGTCGGGCATAATCACATTATCCGCCCCGGCTTTTTTTAATTTGGCCACTGAAGTGGATTCAGAAGCCCGGCTGATAATTTTTAAACGGGGGTTCAGGGAACGGGCCGATAATACAATAAATACATTCTGTGCATCCACCGGCAGGGTCGTGATCAGGGCCCTCGCCCTTTCCACACCGGCTGCTTTCAGCACATCATCATCCGTTGCATCACCAACCAGCCGGATAATACCCGACTCTTCGGCATCCACCCGCTGCACCAGGTGTTCATCTTTCTCCACCACGATAAAAGGCACATTATGGGCAGTAAGTATATTGGCAGCCTGGTTGCCGTTACGGCCATAACCGCATACAATCACATGCTGCTGCAACCTGGAAATATCTTTCATGAGCTTCCTGTTTTTAAAATACTGGTTAAGTTCACCGCTTACCACAAACTGGGTAATACGGGTAATCACAAACGCATACGTAAGCCAGCTGGCAATGAGCAGGAACATCGTGAATGCCCGGCCTGTGGTGGAAAGTGGGATGGTCTCCCCATAACCAACGGTGGTGATCGTGATTGTGGTCATATAGACCGAATCGAAAAAGGAAGCTCCTTCAATGATCATATAGCCAAGTATCCCGGTCACCACAATGATATGTAGTACGATAAATGGCTGGAGCAGTTTATAAGTGGAGCTCTTCAATCGTATGCTTTGCATCAAATATAAAATTCATCGTGGATGGAATGGTTGATCCTTATCAGCCAGATTCCTGAAACTAATGGGCGCCGGCAATCTTCTTACCGGTTTTACGGGCCAGGGCCCATTCCAGCGCTTTTTTAAATTGCTGATCTTCGGTGAGGTTGGTATTGTCCAGTTCCAGTGCATCCTCCGCTTTACGAAGCGGGCTCACTTCCCGGTGCGAGTCAATATAATCCCGCATTTCCAGGTTATTCTTCACTTCCTCAATGCTGACGTTCGGGTTCTTGGCATATAATTCTTTGAAACGGCGTTCCACACGTACGGCATTATCAGCGGTCATGAATATCTTGAGTTCAGCTTTGGGAAAAACGACGGTTCCGATATCCCGGCCATCCATCACGATGCCTTTTTTAGCCCCCATTTTCTGTTGCTGGGCAACGGCAAATTCTCTTACTTCCCTGATCGCTGCCACATCACTGACTTTCTCCGCAATCAGGAGGTCACGGATCACATACTCCACATTCTCGCCATTGAGAAACATTTCTGTGCGTTGAGCCGCTTCGTTGAATACAAATTCTAGATTAATACTGGCGAGTGCTTCTGTAACTTCCTTCTTTTTATCTATATCCACATTGGTCCGGATAAAATACAGCGTTACAGCCCGGTACATGGCACCGCTGTCCACATACACATACCCGAGCTCCTTGGCGAGCCTTTTGGCCAGGGTGCTTTTACCGCAACTGGACCAGCCATCGATGGTTATGACTATTTTTTTACCAGACATACTCCGGGCAAATGTAAATAAAAATGGGGGTGTCTTATACGTTTGTTCCTTCGATCAACGCAGGTGACAAACTTTTAAGATACCCCCATATAAATCGTTTATTCTTTACTTCTGTGCTTCTGTAGGTTCCCCTGTCTTGCTTTTAAAGGTAAATGACAACCGGGTATTATCTGCATCCACATCCGCGATCAGCACATCGCCTGCTTTCACATGCATGTCCAGTATCTCTTCTGCCAGCGGATCCTCCAGGTATTTCTGGATGGCCCTGTGCAGCGGACGGGCACCAAACTGGGAATCGTAGCCTTTATCCGCAAGGAAGGTCTTGGCTGGTTCAGTCAGCTCCAGGCTGAATCCGAGGTTAGTCAAACGTTTGGTCACACCCTTCATCAGGATATCAATGATGTTGAAGATATTCTCCTTGCTCAGGCTGTTAAAGATCACCACATCATCTATACGGTTCAGAAATTCTGGAGAAAATGTTTTCTTCAGTGCTTTTTCGATTACGGCTTTATTGGCCTCATCTTCATGCTCCACCCTGTAGGCTGTGGCAAATCCCAAACCTGCGCCAAAGTCTTTCAACTGGCGTACCCCGATATTGGAGGTCATGATGATCATCGTATTCTTAAAGTCGACTTTGCGTCCGAGTCCGTCCGTCAGTTGCCCATCGTCCAGTACCTGCAGCAGGATATTGTAAATATCCGGGTGTGCTTTTTCAATCTCATCGAGCAGGATCACACTATATGGTTTGCGGCGCACTTTTTCTGTCAGCTGACCACCTTCTTCATATCCCACATAGCCGGGAGGGGCACCAATCAGGCGGCTCACTGTGAATTTTTCCATGTATTCACTCATGTCAATCCGGATCAGTGAATCCTCTGAATCAAACATCTGGCGGGAAAGCGCACGGGCCAGTTCGGTTTTACCCACCCCGGTAGGACCCAGAAAGATAAAAGTACCGATCGGCTTTTTCGGGTCTTTCAGACCTACACGGTTACGCTGGATGGCTTTCACCACTTTCAGGATAGCTTCATCCTGTCCGATCACCATAGTGCGCATATCATCGGCCATCTTCCGGAGTTTCTCGGTTTCTGCCTGTACCATCCGCTTCACCGGGATACCAGTCATCATACTCACCACTTCCGCAATATCTTCCTCCCCGATCGGGAAACGCTTGTGCTTGCTTTCCTCTTCCCATTCGGCTTTTGCTTTTTCCAGGTCTTCCTGCAGTCTTTTCTCTGTATCACGTAAAGAAGCCGCTTCTTCAAATTTCTGGCTCTTCACCACTTTATTCTTCTCGTTCTTTACATCCTCGATTTTTTTCTCCAGGTCCACAATGGTCTGCGGCACATTGATATTCTTCAGGTGAACCCGGGCACCTACTTCATCCATTACGTCAATGGCTTTATCAGGCAGTAAACGATCGGTTACATAACGGTCACTCAGTTTCACACAGGCATCAATCGCTTCCTGGTCGTAGTTTACGTTATGGTATTCTTCGTATTTAGACTTGATATTATTCAGGATCTGAATGGTATCATCCACACTGGACGGATCGATGACCACTTTCTGGAAACGACGGTCAAGGGCGCCGTCTTTCTCAATATACATGCGGTATTCATCCAGGGTGGAGGCTCCGATACACTGGAGTTCACCACGGGCCAGGGCAGGTTTGAAGATATTACTGGCATCCAGTGAACCACTGGCACCACCAGCACCCACGATGGTATGCAATTCATCGATAAACAGGATCACATCCCTGTTTTTCTCCAGTTCATTCATGATCGCCTTCATCCGCTCCTCAAACTGGCCACGGTACTTGGTACCGGCCACCAGGGCGGCGAGATCCAGGGAGATCACCCGTTTATCAAACAATACCCTGGAAACTTTACGCTGCACAATACGCAGGGCCAGACCTTCCACAATGGCGGTCTTGCCCACGCCGGGTTCACCGATCAGGATCGGATTATTCTTCTTTCTGCGGGAAAGAATCTGGGATACCCGTTCGATCTCGGACTCACGTCCCACGATGGGGTCCAGGGCACCGAGTTCGGCCATCTTGGTGATGTCACGGCCAAAATTATCCAATACCGGAGTTTTGCTCTTAGCAGTACCGGCTTGTTTGCTGCCTCCTTTAGGCTGAGAATATTTTTTTTCTTCATCAAAATCATCATCATTCTCGTCCTGGAATTCGGCACGGGGATCGTTTGATTTTACGATACCCAGTTCTTGTCTGAAAAGATCGTAATCCACGTCGAATTGATTTAAAATTTGAGTTGCAATATTTTCTTTGTTCTTGAGAATCGAAAGCATCAGGTGTTCGGTCTCCACAGTAGCGCTTTTCAGGGCTTTTGCTTCCAGCACCGTCACCCGGATTACTTTTTCGGCTTGCTTGGTCAGGGGCAGACTATTGATATTCGCGATATTTTTTCCGGTCTTATCCTTTACCGCCAGTTCAATCTCCTTCCGCAATTCATAGAGGTCCACATTAAAGCTTTTCAGGATACGGACTGCAGTATTGTCTCCTTCGCGGATCAGACCCAGCAAAAGGTGTTCCGTTCCTATAAAATCATTGCCAAGCCGCAATGCCTCCTCCCTGCTGAACGAGATTATCTCCTTAACCTGTGTTGAAAAATTATTATCCATTTTAAGATAATTGGTTGTGATACAATATTAACGAATAAATTTGGTTCTTTTTCCGGGGTACTTATAAACGGTCTGTTGATAATTTAAGTTGCAGGGCAAATCCTGATTTTTACTTTGCAGACGGGATAAAAGTGCCAACTCCTAAACGTATGAACTATGAATGTCAAAACGGATACCAAAGAGAAATTTCATGCCATCACGGTGAATGATCCGGTTTTGTCTGCTACTATGACAGATGAAATGGGTGAATGTTTGCTTCCCTTCCTGCAAAAAGAGGTTAAAAGCCTGGTTTTGATTCTTAAAAACGTGTCAGAACTGGATACGGTTGCCGCCGAAAAACTGGTATATATCCAGCAGAAATTTTACGAAAACAGCGCCTCTTTTGTGATTTGTGAGTTACAGAAACCCGTGGAGGAATTCCTGGATAATAACAACCTCCTGGAACTGATGAATGTAACCCCTACCGAGAGTGAAGCCTGGGATATTGTACAAATGGAAGAAATCGAAAGGGAGCTGATGGATGACGGGGATTTTTAACCCCGGAATGCAGCTAACCGGATATTAAACCGGTCTTTTCAAAACATTACATATCAAAACCTCCAATCATTCATGTTTGCCGTCACCATCCTGGGTAATAATTCCGCAGTTCCGGCTTTTGACCGTCATCCCACCAGCCAGGTGGTCACCCTTGACGGCACTAATTACCTGGTTGATTGCGGGGAGGGCACCCAGATTCAGCTGATCAATTACAAGATCAGACGGAGCCGGATCTCGCATATTTTCATATCTCATTTACATGGGGACCACTATTTTGGACTCATTGGCCTGATCAGTTCCCTGAGCCTGCTCGGACACCAGCAGGTACTGCATGTATTTGGACCGGCCCCGCTCCGGGATATTATCGAAATCCAGCTGAAAGTGGCCGATACCCAGCTTTGTTTCCCGTTGCATATCCATCATATTACAGAAGCCGCCACCTTGCTGGACAATGAAAAACTGACGGTCAAATGTTTCCCTACCAACCACCGGGTAGAGTGTTACGGTTTTTCTTTTACCCAGAAAAAACTGCCCCGCAAACTGCTGCCCGAAAAAGCAAAAGAGTACGAAATCCCGGCTGTTTTTTATGAAAGACTTTGCAAAGGCGAGGACTATACGAAAAAAGACGGCGAACTGGTAAAAAATGAATGGGTGACAGCTCCCTCAGAACCCGGGAAACGTTATGCGTTCTGTGCCGATACAAAATATGATGAATCCCTGATCCCGCATATACAAGGCTTCGAAATGATCTATCACGAAACCACTTATCTTGATCATCTCCGGGAGAGGGCCGAACTGCGGTTTCATTCCACAACCCGACAGGCGGCAACCATTGCCCTGAAAGCTGGAGTTAAAAAACTCCTGATCGGTCATTTCAGCAGCAAGTATGATACGCTGGAAGA
>CAZYTV010000184.1:0-8988 GCA_964650455.1 uncultured Chitinophaga sp.
GCTGTCTCCTGACAACTGACACCCGGCATCTGACAACTGAAATTGAAATTGAAATAAAAAACCAATAAAAAAAATCTAACGATGGCTGAGAATCAGTATGACGCAATTGTAGTCGGATCCGGAATCAGTGGCGGATGGGCAGCAAAAGAACTGACCGAAAAAGGATTAAAGGTTCTGCTGCTCGAAAGAGGCCGTGACATCAAACATGTGGAAGGTTATGTCAATGCCTCCAAAGATGCCTGGGAGTTTCCACACCGTGGGCTGAAACCGACACAGGAAATGATAAATGATTACCCGGCACTGAAGCGGGATTATCCGCTGAACGAAATAGTCCTGGACCTGTGGGCAAAAGACAAGGAATGTCCGTATACGGAAACCAAACCCTTTTCCTGGTTCAGGGGCTATCATGTTGGGGGCCGGTCACTGACCTGGGGAAGACAGAGTTACCGTTTTAATAAATGGGATTTTGAAGCCAACCTGAAAGACGGACATGGTACAGACTGGCCGATCCGTTATGAAGACATGGCGGATTGGTACAGTTATGCGGAACGTTTTGCCGGTATTCAGGGCAGCAAAGACGGATTGGAAGTATTACCCGATGGGGACTTTATGCCGGCCATGGAGCTGAATTGCGTGGAAAAAGATGTAGCCGCAAAACTCAAAGCCCATTTTAAAGGAAGCCGTCACATGATTATTGGTCGTAGTGCCAACCTGACCCAGCCGCATCATGACCGGACCAATTGCCAGTACCGGAACCGTTGCTGGAGGGGTTGTCACGTTGGTAGTTATTTTAGTAAACAATCGGCCACCTTCCCTGCAGCCATGAAAACCGGCAATCTGACACTCCGCCCCTTCTCTATTGTTTCTAAAGTGCTCTATGATAAGGATAAGAAAAAAGCCACCGGGGTGGAGATTGTAGATACCATGGATAAAAAAACCTACGAGTTCAAGGCGAAGATCGTTTTCCTTTGTGCTTCCGCTTTTAATTCCACCTGGGTTTTGATGAATTCCGCTACAGATATCTGGCCCGAAGGACTGGGCAGCAGCAGCGGTGAACTCGGACATAATGTAATGGATCATCATTTCCGTTGTGGCGCCGGTGGTAAAGTGGAAGGATTCAGTGATCAATATGTGTATGGAAGAAGACCCACAGGTGTCTATGTACCCCGATTCCGGAATATTTATGATGATAAACGGGATTATGTACGTGGATTTGGTTACCAGGGTGGTGCCAGCAGGGGGCGTGGTATTGAAATTGCTGAATACACCGTGGGAGCTGATCTTAAAAATGCACTCAGTGAGCCCAGTGAAAACTGGGGCATCAACATTACCGGATTTGGCGAAATGCTCCCCTACCATGATAATAAAATCACACTCAATAAAGAGGTGAAAGATGCCTGGGGACTTCCGGTCCTCAATATGGATGTGGAAATCAAGGAGAATGAGCACAAGATGAGGATTGACATGATGAATGATGCTAAAGAAATGCTGGAAGCAGCCGGGGTAAAAGACGTAAACACCTATGACCATGGTTATGAAGTGGGAATGGGTATTCATGAAATGGGAACTGCCCGGATGGGACGTGATCCTAAAACATCTGTACTCAATGGCAACAACCAGGTATGGGAGGCACAAAATGTTTTTGTTACAGATGGAGCCTGTATGACCAGTGCGTCCTGTGTGAATCCATCTTTAACCTATATGGCCCTGACTGCCAGGGCAGCCGATTTTGCTGTAAGCGAATTGAAAAAAGGAAACCTTTAATTACAACTGTAAATTATTCCATATGGACAGACGCGAACTTTTAAAAAAAATAGCCATCCTTACAGGTGGCGTGGTGATCGGAGGAGAAGTTTTTTTATCCGGATGTACCACCGGTGCAAAAGCCGGTGCCTTTTCTCCTGAAACCATTGCCCTGCTGGATGAGATCGGTGAAACCATTATACCTGCCACCGCCACACCCGGTGCCAAAGCTGCAGCAGTTGGTGAGTTTATGAAAGTAATGATTACCGACTGTTATACTGCCACCGAGCAGAAGGCCTTCTCCGATGGTATTGAAAAACTGCAGGAGGTATGCAAAAAAATGCATGGTAAATCCTTTATGGACTGCACGCCTCAGCAACGACATGACCTGCTGGTGTCTCTTGAAAAAGAAGCAAAACAGTTCAATGACAAAAAAAATGAGGCGGAAAAGGAACAGAAAGAAATCGCCAAAGCGGCAAAGCAACCCTTTGCAGGCGCTCCCCCTCATTATTATACCATGATGAAGCAGTTGACCCTCTGGGGCTTCTTTACCTCCAAAACGGGCATGACGGAAACGCTGAGACATATTCCGGTTCCCGGAAAATACGACGGGTCCTTCCCGTATAAAAAAGGAGATAAAGCCTGGGCTGAATAATTAATAAAACGATGCTATGCAATACAACAGAAGAAATTTTTTGAAAATCACCGGTGCGGTGGGTACCGGCCTGGCATTAAACAGCCTGAGTGGCTCCACCCTTTTTGCGGCTGAAACAGTTAAGCCCCTCCGTAAATTTGGTATCCAGTTATACACTTTACGTGATGTGCTGCCGGCTGATCCGAAAGGCGTACTCAAACAACTTGCTTCATTCGGTTATAAGCAGATTGAGAGTTATGAAGGCACCCAGGGTATGTTCTGGGGTATGGGCCATACCGGCTTTAAGAACTATATGGATGAACTGGGGATGCAGATCGTGTCTTCCCATTGTGATATCAATAAAGACTTTGACAAAAAAGCCGCTGAAGCAGCAGAGATCGGGATGAAATACCTGATCTGTCCCTGGAAGGGTCCGCAGAAATCGATTAATGATTTCAAACGTTTTGCTGATGAGTTTAACCAGAAAGGTGAAATCTGTAAAAAGAACGGAATCCGTTTTGCCTATCATAACCATGATTACTCCTTCAAAACCCTGGACGGACAAAACCCGCAGGAAGTAATGATGAATAACACGGACGCCTCACTGGTGGATTTCGAAATGGATATTTACTGGGTAGCAACAGCCGGGATCGATGTTGAAGCCTGGTTCAAAAAATATAAAAACCGGTTCCGTCTTTGTCACGTAAAAGACAGGAGCAAAAATCCGGGTGCGGATAACGGAAAAAACTCAGTGGACCTGGGCACCGGCAGTCTTGACTGGCCAAAAATTCTGAAATCCGCCAAAAAGAACGGCATGCAATATTTTATTGTAGAGCAGGAAGCTTATCCCAATGGTTCGTCATTGGAAGCGGCGAAAGTGAATGCGGCGTATATGAAGACGTTGAAAGTATAGCACGGATAGTATATAAGAAAAACAAATAAAACAAAAATGGATCCATGACATTTCTCATGTATCCATTTTTTTATTCACAAATTCTGTTTGATTAATAATTTGGTAACACTGTAGTGATCTTAACGCTACATTAAGAAAGCACCTTTGCGCTTCACAAAAACATCCGTTTATGAAGCGCTTTCTATTTATTTTTCCTCTCCTGTTACTTTTTTGTATTTTCTCCGGCCTTCAGGCGCAGGAAACAACAGCTGAGATCCAGGGGATCATTACTGAAATTAATGCCAGCCCGTTAATAGGGGCAACGATTACTGCCATTCACCAGCCAACGGGCACTAAGTATACCACTACCACCCGGAAAGATGGCCGCTATAACCTGGCCAACCTTCGGGTAGGTGGTCCTTATGAAATCACTGCCAGTTATGTTGGTTTTCAGGAGGAAAAGCAGAATGATATCTTTCTGCTGATCGGACAGACCTACAAAGCTGATTTCAGCCTACAACAGAGTGGAACAGAAATGAAAGAAGTGGTGGTAACTGCCACCCGTTCAGACAAAGTGTTCAACAAATCAAGAACCGGTTCTGCTGAAGTGGTGAACCGTCAGCAGATTGAACGCCTGCCCACCATCAACCGGAGTATCAATGATTTCACGCGTCTTACTCCAACGGCCAACAGCAATGCCACTTACGGTACCAGTAGTTTTGCCGGACGCGCCAACTCATATAACAATCTTACGGTGAATGGTGCTTCTTTTAATAACACCTTTGGCCTGGCGGCGGGACTTGGCGGGCAAACCAATTCACAGCCTATCAGTATTGATGCCCTGGACCAGATACAGGTAAATATTGCTCCATATGATGTAACACTGGGCGGATTTACCGGTGCTGGTATCAACTCTGTAACCAAGAGCGGAACCAACCAGGTAAAAGGAACGGTTTATAGTTACTGGAAAAGCCCGGGGCTGACTGGTTTAAAGGTAGGACCTGCCAAACTCGCCAAACAGCAGTTTGATTTTAATAACCGCGGTCTGAGTGTAGGCGGTCCGATTATTCCGAATAAATTATTTTTCTTTATCAGTGGGGAACAGGAAAGAGTCAGCACCCCTGCCACCAGCCTGGTTGCCAGTCGTGGAGGTTCCTCCGGTGTGGGCATTTCACAGGCAAAAGCCGAAGACCTTGATGCCCTGTCGGCCTTCCTGAAAACCAAATTCGGTTACGAAACAGGGGCCTATGAGAATTATACATTGGAAACTTATAGTGATAAAGTAACCACCCGCTTCGATTATAATATCAGCAGGAAGCATACGCTGAATGTGAACTATTATTACCTGAAATCTTACCGCAATGTGCCCCCGAGCAACAGCGGCGCCCCTGGTAATAACCGTCAGCCCGGCACCACAGCGATGCCATTCTTCTCTTCTTCTTATGTGATCAACAACAATTTTAATATTGTGATCGCAGAGCTGAACAGTCGTTTCAGCAATAAGTTATCCAACAAACTCCAGATCGGATTCAACAGATTACGTGACTTCCGCAGCAGCCCGGGTGGTATCTTCCCACTGGTGGATATTGAAAACGGAGCCGGTCTTTCATTCACTGCTTTTGGCTATGAGCCTTTTACCGCGTTCAATAAACTCAGCACCAATACCTGGCAGCTGAATGATATTGTGACCCTGTACAAAGGAAAACATACCCTGACTTTTGGTACCCAGAATACCTATAATAAATTTCAGAATGGTTTCGCACCTAACTATTACGGAGCCTACCGATTCGCCAGTCTGACTGATTTTTATAACAGTGTGAATAACGGCACAGCCAATGCCACCCGGTATGAACTGCGTTATTCTGCCCGTAAAAACGGTGAATTCCCTTATGCAGATGTATCCACTTTCCAGATGGGTTTCTTTGCCCAGGATAAATGGAACGTGAACAACAACCTGGTACTGACCTACGGGATCCGTGCCGATATCCCGGTTTTTAAACAGAACTTTATTGCCAATACCAATGCGGATGCCCTGACTTACCGTGATGGCATTAAGATCAAAACCGGAGAAGCCCCCTCCTCTTCAGTACTGCTGAGTCCGAGAGTTGGCTTTAACTGGGATGTGAACGGTGACAAGAAAACACAGATCCGTGGCGGTCTTGGTATTTTCTCCGGTGCACCTCCCTTTGTATGGATCAGCAACCAGGCCAGTAATAACGGGGTTGATTTCGGTTCATTTGTCAGAACCACCGGGGTGGCGTTCAATGATGATGTAAATGCTTACCGTCCGACCAATGGTGCGGCCAATACCAGTTACAACCTGGCCATCACCGATAATGACTTTAAATTCCCGCAGTTATTCCGCAGTAATGTTGCGATTGACCACAAACTGCCCATGGATATCACAGCCACCCTTGAAGGCATTTTCTCGAAAGACATCAACGCGGTGTATCATCAGAATATCAACCTGCCCTCTGCAGGTACAGCTTTGGCAGGTGCCGACAAACGGATCCGTTACAGTTCCAGTAAAATCTATAGCGGAGCCGGGGGTGAATCTGCCAGCAATCCTAATATCAGTGATGCGATCCTGATGAAAAATACGTCTGAAGGGTCAACGTATAATGTAACCCTGCAACTGCAGCGGAATGTAAAGAACCTGTACACTATGGTTGCCTATAGCTATGGTAACAGCCGTTCGGTGAATGATGGCGGTTCTATTGCCCAGTCGATCTGGAGAGACCGTGCCGTAAGCGGAGATCCTAATGCTGAAGCTGTTTCATATTCCAATTTCTACCAGCCTCACCGGGTGATTGCCGCTGCTTATTACCGTTTTGAGTACGCCAAATACTTTGCCACATCAATTGGATTCACATTTGAAGGAGCCAATGGCGGTACTGGCAGCTATACCTATAATGGTGACCTGAACAATGATGGACTTACTACGAACGACCTGGTATATATTCCCAAAGATGCCAGCGAAATTGTACTGGAAAGTGTGAATGCGGCTGATACACGTACTGCTGCCCAGCTCTGGGGCCAGTTGAATACCTACATCAACCAGGATCCATACCTGAGTACGCGTCGTGGTCAGTATGCAGAAAGGAACGGCCTGCTCCTGCCCTTCTACCGCAGGCTTGATTTCAACTTTACCCAGGACTTTGCCGTGAAAGCCGGTAAGACCACCAATACCCTGCGTTTTACGATGGACATCTTCAACTTTGGAAACCTGCTCAATAAGAACTGGGGTATTTCAAAGATTACCAACCGTACTTCCCTGCTGAACTTCAAGCGGGTGGAAACAACAGGAGCAAATGCAGGTAAACCGGTATTCAGCTATCCTTACCTGGATGCCAGCAACCTGATTCCGCTCACCAGTACATTCCAGAACAGCACGAGCCAGAATTCAAGATGGCAGATGCAGTTGGGTATACGTTATATTTTTAATTAATCAGGCAACTGATCCAAACAAGCAGAAAGGCTATCAAATGATAGCCTTTCTGCTTGTTAATACAAATTAAAATATTTCAAGGATTATAAATAGATACTTACACGCAAGGCCCGCACTTCCTCCGGATCAATAGCATTGTTCATATAACTCTCTGCCGAGCCGGCAAAACCCGGATGGATGAATTCCATGGACGAAGCTGTTTTTCCTCTTAATGAAGAATGGAATTCCCGGCAACCGGTTTTCTCCGCCAACCATTTGATGTTGTCCTTCCGCAAACCGCTTCCTGGCATGATGATAATCCGTTCATCGGCTTTCTGGTTCAGTTCAGCAATCAGCGCAACCCCTTCACTCACGGTGGGTAATTGTCCTGAGGTTAAGATGCGCTCACAACCCATTTCCACCAATTGTTCCAGGGCTTTAAAAGGATCACTGCAGCGGTCGAATGCCCTGTGAAAAGTCACTCCCATTGGATATGCAGCCTCTACCAACCGGGCTGATCGCATTACATCAATGCCCCCATCCCGGTTAAGCATTCCGATAACGACTCCATCGCAACCTAGCTCCTTACAAAGTTTTATATCATTCAGCATAATGGAAAATTCCTCATCAGAATATAGAAAATCACCGCCCCGTGGACGGATAATGGGATAGAGTAAGACTGAAAATGCTTCACGGCACTGTTTGATCGTACCATATGTCGGCGTGGTGCCTCCTTCAGCAAGATTAGCACATAATTCAATACGATCGGCCCCGCCTTCTACTGCGGATTTAGTAGTCACAAAATCGGAGGTGGCGATTTCGATGATGTATAGATTTTCTGTGTTCATGGTAATCAGTTGTCGGATGTCAGTTGCCAGATATCAGGAAACAGCCCCTCCAGTAAAAGCTAGAAACGAGAAGGAAGCAGCCCCTTCTGGGAGGCTATAGTACAAAGCACATCAGTCGTACTTCGTACTTTTTCAATTGTCCTATAAACAGAAACAGCTCCTAATAATTTAAAGTTAGCCCTTAAAATAACTATTTGCTTTCACCAGCATTTCCTTCGTCCCCGATTTAATGGCGTAGCTGAATCCCGGGTGCAAAGCATAAGAACCGGCTATTCCCTGCTTATTAAGTGCGATAAACGCCACCTGGATATCCTTCGCTTTTTCTTTTTTGATCCGTACAATCCGTTCGATAATTTTTTTACAGGCAGCTTCAGGACTTAGCCCCTGGCGCATCAGTTCCACCACGGAATGCGAGCCTGCCACACGGATCACATCTTCCCCCTGACCGGTGGCGGTACAGGCACCGACTTCATTATCGACAAATAAGCCGGCACCGATAATGGGCGAATCACCCAGGCGGCCACGCATTTTAAAACCGGCACCGCTGGTGGTACAACTGCCGCTCAGGTTCCCAAATGTATCCATGGCCACCATGCCGATGGTATCATGATTCCATTCACCATTGTCCAGTTTTGCCGGGGCAAAGGGACCATGCCCCTGTTTGTTCTCGACATTTATGACCGGTGGTTTATACTCTGATTTTTTCAGCCAATCATTATATGCATGCTGTGCTTCAGGAGATAATTTCTGTTCTTCCAACGAAAATCCTTCTTCCACGGCGAATTGCTGGGCGCCACTACCCACCAGCATTACATGCGGTGTTTTCTCCATGACACGGCGGGCCACCGACACCGGATGTTTGATCCGTTCCAGGAAAGCCACACTCCCGCAATTTGAAAATTCATCCATGATACAGGCATCCAGGGTCACAAAACCATCCCGGTCAGGATTGGCACCCAGTCCCACGCAACAATTCTGCGAAGCTTCAGTCACCATCACTCCTTTCTCCACTGCATCCAGTGCCCGGCCCCCTTTTCCCAAAACATCCCAGGCTCCTTTATTCGCGGCCAGTCCGGCATCCCAGGTCGAGATCACCACGGGCTTCCCTTTGACAGGAACTGGCAGCGCTGAGCCGGCAGCGATCCGGCTGAATAACATCCCCAATGAACCCAGTGCGGAGGCCTGTATGAACTTTCTTCTGTGAACCATTGTTTATTCTTTAATGCTTTCGAAATTAATAGTTTCCAACACAATTCCCGAAAAAATCAGGTTTAACATAATGATAGGAATAAAATATTTGATGTTTAAACATTGACTATATACCTTTGTACTATAAATCAAAAAAAATGAAAATAGCAATCCTCTCCGGCAGCCCGAGAATAAACAGTGTAACCGTACGGGTGGCGCTGCACCTGAAGAACTGGTTTAGCCAGCATACCTCGCA